>JAEUQF010000218.1 GCA_016789745.1 Bryobacterales bacterium | reverse complement strand
GGCGGCGAAGCCGTGGACCAGGCCACGCTCGACCGTCTCAGCCAGGCCTTCCCCCAGGCCCGCCTCCGCCACGTCTACGCCTCCACAGAAGCCGGCGTCATCTTTACTGTGGCCGATCACCGCGCCGGCTTCCCGGCCTCCTATCTACAGGACGGCGCCGGCCAAACCGCGCTCCGCATCCGCGACGGCATTCTCGAAGTCCGCACGCCGGGCCTGATGAAGAAGTATGTCTCCGGCCACTCCAGCCCGCTCACCGAAGACGGCTGGCTTACTACCGGCGATGCCGTCCTTGAACAGAACGGCCGCATCGTCTT
Organism: Bryobacterales bacterium; assembly: GCA_016789745.1. Taxonomy (GTDB): domain Bacteria; phylum Acidobacteriota; class Terriglobia; order Bryobacterales; family Bryobacteraceae; genus CADEFT01. Next base: position 19,106 of record JAEUQF010000218.1, on the reverse strand, counting down.
TCAGGGCCGCGCCGACGGGCGTTTCAACGTCGGCGGCTTCAAGGTCTTCCCGGACCAGGTAGAAGAGGCCGTTCTGGCCGTGGACGGCGTAGCCGATGTCCGCGTCTACGCCGAAAAAGGCCCGCTCGCCGGCGACGTGCTGGTCGCCGAAGTCGTAGCTGGCCCGAACCTCGACAAAGCAGAAGTGCGCGCGCGTCTGATGGGCCATCTGCGCCGCACCCTGCCCGGCTTCGCCGTCCCCCGCATCATCCGCTTCACCGAAGCGGTCACCCTGTCGGCCTCTCAGAAGAAAGCGAGAACGCATGCCACCCATTGAGCGGCACGTAGTCATCAGCGGCGGCAGCCGTGGCCTCGGCCTGGCCCTCGCCAAAGGCTTGCTCGAGGACGGCTATCACCTGTCCACCTGCAGCCGCACGCGCACCCCCGAGATCGACCAACTGCTCGAAGCCTGGCCGGACACCTTCTCCTGGCACGCCTGCGCGGTGGAAGATGCTACCCAATCCCAGCAGTTCCTCACCGACGCCCGCGCGCGCTTCTCCAAAGTCCCCTTCTACGCCCTCATCAACAACGCCGGCATCGCCCGCGACGGCATCCTCGCCACCCTACCTGTCGTCGAGATCGACCGCCTCATCGGCGTCAACCTCCTCGGCGCCCTCTACCTGGCCCGCGCCGCCGCCCGCCTGTTTGTCAACGCCACCGCCGGCGGGCGCATCCTCAACATCAGCTCCATTGTCGGCCTGCGCGGCTATAACGGCCTGGCCGCCTATTCGGCCACCAAGGCCGGCATGGACGGCATGACCCGCGCCCTGGCCCGCGAACTCGGCCGTAAACAGATCACCGTCAACTCCATTGCCCCCGGCTATCTCACCACGGAGATGTCCTCGACGCTCGGCGACGCGCAGCGCAAACAGATCATTAACCGCACCCCGCTCGGTCGCCTCGGCGACCCGGCCGACGTGCTGCCACTGGTCCAGTTCCTGCTCAGCGACGGCGCCCGTTTCATCACCGGCCAGACCCTGGTTGTCGATGGTGGTATTAGCAGCTGAAATGAGGGGATATTCCGGCAGGCCGTGCTATGTTCAACGTAGTGTTGCGTGAGCTGGCAATTTCCGTTACCCGGTGGCTTCCCTCCTCGTTAAAGCAGTGGATCCACCACAATCGTGCCCTGGATGGTTTGGCACGAAAGGCATTTGCGACGGCCGTGCGTGCGGGCGGCGATATCGCCGTCATCGACGCCGGCCCGATGCGCGGTATCAAACTCGCCCTCGGCGAGCATGTCTCGCATGCCCATATCCGCGGCACCTATGAAGTGGAAACGCTGACCGCCGTGGACCAGTTAGTGAAACCCGGCATGGTCTGCTATGACCTCGGCGCCAGCATCGGCTACGTCACCCTGCTGATGGCCCGCAAGGCCAAACAAGTGGTGGCCTTTGAGCCCGCCCCGCACGCCATCGACGAGATGAAACGGCAACTGGCGGCTAACAACTTCACCAACGTTACCATCGTGCCGCTGCCGGTCAGCGACAGCGAGCGTCCGGTGGAGTTCGCCGTCACCGACACCGCCTACGGCAGCCGCATTAACGCCAGCAATGACGGCAAATGGAAGATGCTGCGCTTCACCGCCACCACGCTCGACAAGGTCATCACCACGCAGCCGCTACCCGACTTCGTCAAAATCGACGTCGAAGACGAAGAAGGCCGCGTGCTGACCGGCGCCGCCAAACTGCTGGCCGGCAAAAAGCCGCTCATCTGCTGTGAACTGCATTCGGTGGAGTCAGCCCAAACGGTAAAGCGCATCCTCGAAGAAAACGGCTATCGCGTGGAAAACCTTGATGGCCAGCCGTTCACCGTCCCCTCCGAAGTAGTGCCAGGTGCGCTTCAGGTGGTGGGCCGGCCCATCAGCCGGTGATACAGCGCCACCCAGTTTTTCCCTACCGGAATCGGGTTATACTTCAACGCCTCTTCGCGCCCATCGGCCGTCAGACGCTTCACCAGTGCCGGGTCATCGAGTAGCCGGAAGGCCGCCTCGGCCACCGCGGCATCATCATTGATACCCACCAGCAGCGCGTTCTTCTCGTGCGTGGCCACATAGGGAATCCCGCCCGCCCGCGTGGCGATGATCGGCAGCCCCGTGGCGAAACACTCCAAAATCGACACCGGCATGTTGTCGATATTCGGCGTCGTCAGATAGATCTCGGCGTCGTTGTAGAGCTGGTGCACCCGCTCGTGCGGCACACGGCCGATAAACTTCGTATTCTGAAGGCCCAGGTCGCGCGCATACTGCTCCAAACCAGCCTTGCTCGGCCCGTCATGCGCGATTGTCAATGTCGCCTCCGGTATGCGCTTCTGGATCCGCGCAAAGGCCCGCAGCAGGCACTCCACGTTATAGAGCGGCTCCAGAATCCGATTCGTCATGAAGACCGGCTGCAGCGGACCCCGCTCCCGGAACGGAAAGTGCGACGTGTCGATGCAGTTCAGAATCGGATACGCCGTAATGGAAAACTTCTTAAACACATCCACCAGGAAGTTCGACGGCGTGATGATGACATCGGCCAGCCGGAAGCTCTCGCGCGCAAATCGCGACCGCCGCAGGTGATCCTCTCCCTGCCCGTCGTGGTAGTTGAGAATCACTTTCTTGCCCGTCAGCCGCCCGATCAGCAGCGCCGGCAGCGTCCACAGCGAGTACGACGTATAGCCCGCCGAAAACACATGCAGCACCTCGCAGCGCGGTATGGCGGCAATGATCTGCGGCAGATAGAGAATAAAACGCAGAATCGTGCGGATGAAGCGCACCTCGCGCAGGGACTCCGGCAGCACCGGGTCAATCGCCAGAAACGTCATTGCGATTGACGGGAACTTGTCCACCTCCCGGCGCAGCCGCGACACCTGCACCGCCTGGCCGCCCAGAATATGCATCGACGGCCCGATCAACAGTACCTTGATCGGCCTGGCGTTATCAGCTGGTGACATCGGTAAGTCGGATCGGCTCCACCTGCCCGCTCCGGCAGGATTCCATCAGGCGAATGCAGCCAAGCGAAGCGCGCGCCCCATCCAGCACCGAAACCGGCGACGGGCCGCCGCTCCGGATGGCATCGACAAAAGCCTTCAACTGCACGTCATAGCCCTTATCGGCAAACCACTTCGACGAATTGCGCCGCAGCGAGCCGCAGATCGAAAGCTGCTTGAAGTTCTCGGTAATCACGCCCAACCCCTGCGCGAATACCTCTACACGCTCGCCCTGCGACGTCTTGCTGCCGATGGTTCCGTAGGTCAGGTTCGCCACCGACCCATCGGCGAAGCGGAAGCTGGCCGCCACATTGTTCTGCCCCACGGGCTCCTTCACATCGGTCGGCAGCGAGCAGGCGTATACCGACACGGGCTCGGATTCGAGCAGCCAGTACATCAGGTCCACAAAGTGGCAGGCCTCGCCCAGGATCGCCCCGCCAATTGAGGGATCGGCCATCCAATAGGAGCCCGAAATTCCCGGCGAATTCATGCGGCAATTGATGATCACCGGGCCGTTGCGCGTCTTCACCTTCTGCTTCATCTGCACGTAGAAGGGAGCCCAGCGGCGGTTAAAGCCCACCATCAGCACCTTGCCCGATTTCTGCGTGGCCTGGTACAGCCGGCGGCATTCGTCCACCGTCAGCGCCATCGGCTTTTCGACAAACACGTGCTTGCCGGCTTCGAGCGAAGCAATCGACTCGCGCGCATGGGCCGCATTGCGGCTGGTGATCAGCACCGCGCCCACGGCCTTATCGGCCAGCACGTCCTTCAATTCCGTAGTGGCGTAGTTGGCCTTGAAGCGCGAGGCGTAGTTCTTGGCCCGCACCCCGCCGCCCGATTGCACCGCCACCAGCCGCGTCCCGCCAATCTTCTGCAGCGCCGGCAGATGCGCCCAGCGTGCCAGGTTCCCGGCCCCGATCAGCGCAAATCCCAACTCGCCCGTCGACGGCGCGCCCGCCAGCGGCGTAATCTCGGCCTTGCGCTGCGGCACAAAGCTCTCGGCCGTGCCCGTATTGGCATAGCGCAGCAGGACGGCCAGGCTGGTGCTGCCCGGCTGCAGAATGGTTTCGTAAGCCTTCGGCGCCTCTTCAAGCGGGAACTGGTGCGTCACCAGCGGCTCCACCGATACCTGCCCCGATCCCATCAGCTGCAGGAACTGCTCCATGTTGCGGTTCTCGGTCCAGCGCACATAGGCGAAGGGATAATCCTGGCCGGCCTTTTCGTAATTGGCGTCGTAGCTGCCCGGCCCATAGGCGCGCGACAGGTACAGCTGGATCTCCTTCATGTACATCTCGTACCAGGGGAAGTTCATCTGCACCGCGCCCACTACGACAATGCGTCCGCGATCCCGGCACAGCTCCAGCGCCGCCTTCGAAGGCGCGTCGGACTTGGCCGCCGCGGCGATGATCACCACGTCGGCGCCGCGCCCATCGGTCAACGCCAGCACCGCCTCTTTCGCCCCTGACCCGGCCGCCACCGTCTGCCAGGCGCCCAGCTTTCGGGCCAGCTCCATCCGCTCCGGACGCAGGTCCATCGCGATCACCCGCCCGCCCTGCAGCCGCGCCAACTGCGCCGTCAACTGCCCCACCAGCCCCAGCCCGATAATCACCACCGATTCGCCCAGGCTGATATTGCTGATGCGCACCGAATTCAGCGCAATGCTGCCCAGCGTGGCAAAGCAGGCATTCTCAAACGGCACGTTGTCCGGCACCCGCGCCACCAGCTGCCGCCCGGTGACGATCGTCTCGGCATGGCCCGTGCCTTCTCCCCCGTAGGCCACCCGCGCGCCCGGCTCCAGATCCGTAACCGTGGGGTGCTTCTCCACCAGGATGCCTGCCCCGGAATAGCCCAGTGCGGCATACTCGCTGAACTTCGCGTTGACCTCGCGAATGGTGGGCACCGGCCCGTTCATCTGCATCACGTCCAGCACCTTGCGGATGTGCGAGGGGTTGTCGGCGACTTCCTTGATCACCCCTTCCTGGTGAATGCTGGCCGTTTCCGTGCCGCTGCTGATCAACGAGTACACGGGTCGAATCAGAACATGGTGCGGACCGGCAACCGGATCCGGGACAGTCTCCACAACGATGTCCTTCAGCCCTTTACGTAGGAGTTGTTTCATGCGGCGGGATGCCTTTATTGTAACGAGCGGCCATGTGGCTCTCCAACTTTGTGCCGCAAAAGCGGCCCTCTATGCGATCATCGGCGTGACATGGTCGAGGCTTTATTGCTGTCGCAATTCCTGGATATCGGCGGCACCGAACGGCAGATTGCCGAAGTAGCCAGGGCGTTGCCCCGCCATGGCGTCCGGGCCGCGGTGGCCAGCCTGCGCCCGGGCGGCATGCGGGCACGGGAACTGAAGGCCGCCGGGGTCGAGGTGTTGTGCTTCGAAGTGCGCTCGTTTGTAAAGCCCAGCCTGCTCCCTCCCGCTCGCGCGCTTTATCGATTCGTAAGAGAGCGCCGCATCCAGGTGGTCCACGCCTTCGATCCCCCTGCCGCTGTCTTCGCCACCCCGCTAGCCAAACTGGCCGGCGTTCCCCTGGTGCTGTCCAGCATGCGCGGCGAGCGCGGCTTCCTGCCCGCGAAGATGCAGCGCGCCCTCCAGATGACCGACCGCATCGTCGACGGCATTGTCGTCAATTGCGACTTCCTCCGCCAGGAACTGCTCACCCGCTACCGGGTGCCCGCCGCGCACCTCGACATCTGCTACAACGGCGTCGACCGCGCCATCTTCCAGCCCGGCCCGCGCCAGCGTCCGCCGGAGTTGGCCGAGGCCTCGCTGGTCGTCGGCTGCGTAGCGGCGCTGCGTCCGGAGAAATCCATCCTCACCGTCATACAGGCGTTGGCAAAGGTAAACCATCCGGGCGTCAAACTGGTGATCGTCGGCAGTGGGCCCGACGAGCCGCGCCTGCGTGCGGAGGCCGAATCAAACGGCCTGCTCGCCCAGGGCCGCTGCCTGTTCATCCCCTCGACGCCGGAGGTAGCCAAGTGGAACCGCGCCATGGATATTTTTGTCATCCCCTCGCTCACCGAGGCTTTTTCCAATTCGCTGTTGGAGGCGATGAGCTCGGGCTGCGCGGCCATCGGCTCACGCGTGGGAGGCATTCCGGAACTCATCGCCGACGGGCAGACCGGCCTGCTGTTTGAGCCCGGCAACCCGGTCAGCCTGGCCGTTGCGATCGAAAAGATGGCCTCCGATGCCCCGCTGCGCGCCCGCTGTATTGCCGCCGCGGAAGAACGCATCGCACGCGAGTTCACCATGGATGCTTCGGCCGCCGCCATGGCCGATATCTACACGCGCCGCCTGGCGAAACGCTGAAATGGGGGGCGGGTCCCCAGACCCGCGCGCGACGCCCACGTCGCGCTCTTCGCCGTCACGCCCGCGCTGAACCCTGCAACCGCCGCCGCAGCGCCACCACGCCGCGCAGCAACCCCGGTGCCACCCGCAGCGCCGCGATCGTTGCTGCCAGCTTCGGCCGTTGCAGCACCTCATTGGCCCGAGCAAAGCACTCCCGCGCCGTAACGTAGTCGCCGGCCTCAAACGACACCCGCCCCACTTCCAAATCCCGCAGCGCCATCGATTGCCGCCGCGCCTTGCTCACTAACTCGCGCTGTGCCGGCGTCAAAGGCTGGTCGCGCAGCAGCTTGTCATAGGCATACACCTGCCCGCTGTACATCCGGATCGAATTCGCCGACAGGCTCTCCTCGCGAATGCGGTAGTTCACCAGCGGCCGCGTGTGATACGCAATCGGATGACGCAGCGCGATGCGCATCCACAGGTCGTAATCCTCGGCATGGCGCGAGGCCGGATCCCACATGCCGGCTTCGATCACCGCCTCACGCCGGATGGTGGCCCCGTTCAACACCGTGCAGCGCTGCGTCACCAGGGCTTCAAAGGTCGGCTCGCCTTCTGACGGCGACAACTCCATCACCAGGCGCCCGTTCATCGGCCCGCTGCTGTTGTAGCGCATGTTCGGATACACCAGCGCCAGCTTAGGGTCAGCGTCCAGCATCGCCAACTGCGTTTCCAGATACTCCGGCATCCAGGAATCGTCGGCATCAAGCAGCGCCACCACCGGCGCCTGTGCGGCCAGCAGTGCCGTATTGCGCGCCGCCGAAGGGCCGCCGTTAGCCTGCTTGCGATAGACGATGCGGTCCAGATACGGCTGAAGCACCGTCTCCAGGTTCACCGTGTCGGGGCAACCGTCGTTAACGACGATGATCTCCCAGTCGGTGACGGTTTGCGCCAGGACTGACGTAATAGCCTCGCCGATATAGGCCGATACGTTATAGGCAGGGATAAGAACACTGACGCGCGGGGTCCCTGCCATAAATCTATTCCACTCGAAGCCTAACATAGGCTCGGGCAATGGCATACTGAAAAGAAGCATCTCCGGAGCCGATGAGCGATCCTTCCCAAAACAAAAGCGGGCCAAAACGTGTGCGTACGATCGGCCCGGCGTCCTTCGCTCCCGGACAGGTCGGCAACTACCTATCGCGGCTTTTCGAATATGGGGATCTGTTGCTCACCCTCACGCACCATCGCATTCGCGTGCGCTATAAGCAATCAGCGTTAGGCTTGGCGTGGGCGCTGTTGCAGCCGCTGTCGCTGATGCTCATCTACACGGTGATCTTTTCGGTAGTCACGCGCATTCCTTCCGACGGCACTCCCTATGCCGTATTCGTCTATGCGGCGCTGCTGCCCTGGACGCTGTTCTCCACCGGCCTGACCAGCGCGGTAGGCGGCCTGGTCAGTCACACGCACCTCATCACGAAGGTCTATTTCCCGCGCGAGATTCTGCCGCTCAGCTACGTGCTGGCGGCGATCTTCGACTTCCTCACCGCCTCGCTGGTGCTGGCCGCCATGATGGCCTACTACGGCATTGTGCCCAGCGTCCATATCTTCTGGACTATCCCGATCCTCGGTCTGGGCGTGTGCGTGCTGACCTCGCTTTCCCTCATGCTTTCGGCCATGCAGGTGTGGGTCCGCGACATCGGCATCGCCATGCCCCTGGTGCTGCAGTTGTGGATGTTCGCCACCCCGGTGGTCTATCCGCTCAGCGCCGTCCCGCAATGGCTGCGCGGCTATTACATCCTCAACCCGATGACCGGCGTCATCGAAAATTTCCGCCGTGTCGTGCTCCAGAACACCGCCCCTGATATGCCGTCGCTGCTGGCGTCGGCGCTCTTCTCGGTGCTGATGCTGCCGGTGGCTTATCTCTACTTCAAGCAGAGAGAAGCTACGATGGCCGACGTGATTTAAGCCATGGATGCAAACGTCGATCTGGCCGTCAACAAAGTCTCCAAGCGCTACCGCATCGCCCATGAACAGGCGGCGGGCGGCGGCTTGGCCGGGCGCCTGCGCCAGATGTTCGGCGGCGGTGCCAAGCAGGAAGAATTCTGGGCGGTGCGCGAGGTCAGCTTCAACGTACACAGCGGCGAATCGGTGGGCATCATTGGCCACAACGGCGCCGGCAAAAGTACCATCCTCAAGATGCTCTCCGGCATCACCACACCCACCGAAGGCAGCATCCAGGTGCGCGGCCGGCTCACGGCGCTGCTCGAAGTAGGCAGCGGCTTTCATCCGGAATTAACCGGGCGTGAGAACATCTTCCTCAGCGGCTCCATCCTCGGCATGCGACGCCGCGAGATTCACAGCAAGCTCGACGGCATCATCGACTTTGCCGGTGTCCGCGATTTCATCGATGTTCCGGTAAAGCGCTACTCCTCGGGCATGTACGTGCGGCTGGGCTTTTCGATTGCCGCGCATCTGCATCCGGACGTGCTGCTGCTCGATGAAGTGCTGGCCGTGGGCGATATGGCCTTCCAGCAGAAGTGCCAGCAGCGCATCCTGGAACTGCGCGACCAGGGCATGACCGTGGTCTTCATCTCGCATGACCTGCAGGCGGTGGAGCGCGTCTGCACCCGCACGCTGGTCTTTGATCACGGGCGCATCGTGTTCGACGGCAACACCCGCGACGCCATCACCCACTACAACAGCAGCGGCCGCTTCAACGCCAGCGATCGCAAAGGCGTCAGCGACAAGGTCCGCATCCAGTCGGTGGAGTTCTTCGAAGAAGGCCAGCCACAACCCGTCAACCACCTCTGTACCGGCGATGCGGTGCGGGCGCGCCTTGGCTTCCAGTGTGACGAGGCGCTTGGGCGCGTCTTTGCCGAACTGTACTTCGTGGGCCCGGACGGCCAACTGCAATGCACCCTCAGCACGCGCGAAAAGCTCTTTGATCTGCCCGCCGGCCGGCACCATCTGGAATTCGTCCTGCCGCAACTGGCCCTTCGCCCCGACCTCTATCGCCTGGATGCCGTGGTCACCAGTGAGCGTTCGCCCGACCCGCTGGAATGGCTGGTGGGCTGCGCTTCGCTGCAGGTGAATCCCGGCCGCTATCTCAGCGGCGTCTTTTTTCATCCCAACCAATGGTCGGTGATTTCCGCCGATGCCCCAGTCTCGTTCCGCCGCTGACGCCCTTGCTAACTGTATGGACCTGACGCTGCTGGTCTGCACCTACAACCGCGCCGCTGACCTGGCCGACCTGCTCGACAGCGCCTTCACCCAGCAGGTAGCCCCCGGCACCGGCTACGAAATCATCGTCGTCGATAACAACTCGCGCGACCAGACCGCCGACACCGTTAAACGCGCCGCCGCCTCCAGCCCCGTTCCGCTGCGCTACTTCTTCGAACCCAGACAAGGCAAGAGCTACGCCCTGAACACGGCCATTGCTGAAGCGAAAGGCGAGATCTGCTCTATTGCCGATGACGACCTGGTGCTGCCGCCCGATTACGTTCGCCGCACGCTGGAGATCTTTCAAAGCCATCCGCGCCTGTCGCTGCTGGGCGGCCGCGTGCTGCCCAAAGCCACCGAACCGCTGCCGGCCTGGCTCACCAGCGAACATTATGCTCCGCTGGCGCTATCGGCCTTCGGCGAGCAGCCTTTCACCACCAACAAGGACAGGCCCGTGTGCCTGCTGGCCGCCAGCTTCCGCAAACGCGACCTGCTCACCGCCGGCAGCTACCAGGAGGGACTGAGCGTATCGGAAGGGCGCATCGGCGGCATTGAAGACGCCGAGATCTACCAGCGTATGTACGAGGCCGGCTTGGAAGGCCGCTATGACCCGTCGCTGTTCCTCTACCACAAGGTGGAAGCCTACCGGTTGACCCGCCCCTATCACCGCCGCTGGCATCGCGATCGCGGCCGCCACTATGCCCAGGCCCGTATGCCGGAGTTCGAAAAGGGCTCGCGCTTCCAGTTGTTCGGAGTACGTTCGTTTGTCTACCGGCAGGCCGTCGAGCAGGCGCTACGCTGGCTTACGGCCCGCGATGCCCAATCCCGTACGGATGCCGAAATGCAGTTCTGTTTCCTGGCCGGCTACATCGGCCAGCGCTGGAAGGCGTAGCGGCGGCTTAGTTTGTCGCGAAGCCCAGCTCAATCCCCAACAGCTTCAACGGCGCCGAGGACGTATCGGCCAGGTCCGTGCCCAGCCGCTGCAGCTGTACCGACACCAGATCGCCGGCCTTGCAGCCGGTGGCCATGTTCTTCACTTCCGAAATCGCCACCTTGCCATGACCGGTATCCTTCACCATGCCCGTCCACAGCGGCTTCGGCTGCAGGCCGTCATAGAATGTGCCGTTGCCGGCGCAGGCTACAGCCAGCTGCAACTTCCAGTTGCCCGTCGGCAAACCCTGTGCGGTATCCACGGCGAAGATCCGTGCCTCCAGCGTGCCCGTCCAATCTGGCGGCGCCACTGTTGTGATTGACCGCGACGAGAGGGACTTCGGAGCCATCGGCGCGGCACTATCGCCGCATTGCAGCCCGGCTTCGGCACCCGAGACAGACGCCTTGCTCAACAACTCCGGACGAAACGGCGTGCTCGCGGGAGACGGCGACTGGCAGGCCGCCATCGACGCCAATCCGAAATACGTACGCGCCACCGAAGCCACCGCTACGGGCGTCCACTGGTTCGGTGCGCTGCACTCATGCAGACGCTTCCCCGCCGCGCCTCCGGTGACGTACAGATACTCGCCCGGCGTGCAGGTGGCCGTCACCGCCGCCGCCATCCGGAACGGACGCGTCATCGTCGCCTTGGCGGCATCCAGCTGCGCAATCGGCGTCACGTTCTCGGTCCGCAACTGCACGATGGCCGGATCCACCTGGTGAATACAAGTGGCCCCCGAACACTGCACGTTCATCCCAACGCCGTTAGTGTGCCGTGTCGCCGTGACAAAATCCCGCTCATCGGTCACCGAGGCAAACGCCCCGCCCGTAATGGTTCCCGACGCGATCCGATACATCCCGTCCGGCACGTTTGGCGTGGTCACCTGCAGCGGCACGCAGCCGCTGCACTGCATCCGCAACTCCACCGGGCTGGCATACTCCACCACAATCGTTTGTGAATCGGTGCAATAGGCAACGAACGAGCCGTTACCGTTGCCGCCGGTGATGGTGGCCGTCGCCGCCGGCTTCTTGGCTCCGGCACAGCGCCCGGCTTCAATCGTCAGCGTCGAGCCTGCCGCCGTTGGCCGGAAGTCGGAAACAGCTGTCTGGAAGAGGTTTTGTCCTTGCAGCGGTACCAGCGTCAGGGATACCAGGACTAACAACGTCACTAAAACACCTGCAAGCGCAATTCGCACACCTAGCCTCCAGATTTACAATAAGGGACAAGCCCGTTGACCGTATTATCCCATACCAGCAATTTGAGCCATCCCAGTGGGGACGAGATGAACGTTGTTCACGTACTGCCCTTTCCCGGTGTCGGCGGCACGGAGGTGGCAACGCTCCGCGTGATGAACGCCGTGGCGGCCCATGGCGCTCGCAACCGCGCCCTGCTGCTGTCGCCCACGCCGGAATTGCGGCAGTTCTTTTCCGATGCCGGCATCGCCGTCACCGAAGCCGCATCCACTCCGCAGCCCAGTCTCCGGCACGGGCTTGGCTTCCTGCGTGACGCCCGCCGTCTGGCCGCGCAACTACGTTCCCTGCAAGCCTCGCTGGTGCATTGCGCCGATATCCTGTCCGCGTATCATGTGGCCGCCGTCTGCCGCGCCGCCGCCATTCCCGTCATCTGCCAGGTGCGCAATCGCTACAGCCAGCTGCCACCCAAGGAACGGCTGTTTGTCTCGGCCGCGCGCCACTTTCTGTTCGTCTCCCGGCAGACCTGGAAGGAGTTTGCCATTCAGGTGCCGCCCGCCCGCGGGTCGGTCATCTATGACGGCATCGATATCCCTTCCCTGGACGAGGCCGGTTCTCAAGCCGCGGCGGTGCAGGTACGGCAGGAACTCGGTCTGCCGTCCGATGCCATCCTGGCCGGCATGTTCGCCCGCGTGGCCCCGCAAAAGGACTACGAAACGCTCATCCGGGCCGCCGCCATCCTGGCGCCCGAACATCCCCGGCTGGTCTTTCTGATCGTCGGCGACTACCAGACGACGCCCGAAAACCGTACCCACTATGCACATCTGCGAACGCTGCTCGAACAGGCCGGCCTGACCAGCCGTTTCGTCTTCGCCGGTTTCCGTAAGGATGCCCAGCGCCTGATGACCGCCTGCGATCTCTGCCTGCTTTCCACGAATTGGGAAGGCTTGCCGCTGGTGCTGTTGGAAGCGATGGCCGTGGGCCGCCCCGTGATTGCCACCAACGTCGACGGGATTCCGGAGATCGTGCTGCCGGGCGTTACCGGGCAGCTCTATCCGCATGGCGATGCCGCCGCCCTGGCCGGCCACCTGCGGACCCTGTTATCGAATCCGGTCGAGGCGCGCCGGTTGGGCGAAAGCAGCCGCGAGCACGTGCGCCGGCACTTCAGCCGTGAACGCTTCGGCCAGGAGCTGTTTGCCCTCTACCAGCGTTTCGCCAGACCCTGTTAACGAGCCTCCAGCCACTCATAAACGCCCGGCTGGGTCTTAGTCAGCTTCGGAAAAGGCTTCATCTCCGCGCCGGCGACTTCATAGAGCGCCAGCGATGCGGTCTGGAACCGCAGCGCCGCCCCCGCCGACTCGATATAGGTCTTGGCTGCGTTGCTGTCGGCCGGAAGCAGGATCCAGTGCACACCATACCGCGCCAGCAACTGCCGCGCCTTCTCATCTCCCAGCGTTCCGGCAAAGAACCGGTCGGCCTGATCGCGCTGTGTCGGATAGGTCAGGCTGAACAGGAAATGGGAGCCGAAGCTGTGCATCGGGATGGTGGTGAACCAGGTGGCGTACGGATGCGGTGCCAACACCAGTTGCCGGTCCACGTGCGGCTGTCTGGCCAGCCAGGCATGTACGGCCCGTTCTTCCACCGATGCCACCGCGCCAACCACATCGGGCGTTTCGTTCGCCTCCAGCCCGATCCGAAAGCTGGCATAGCGGAAATAGACATGGGCGATCAGCGCCAGGGCCAGAACGCCGTACGCCGCGGCCCCCGCCAGTTTCCGCAAACCTGGGGTCAGCCGGCCGGCAAGCAGGTCCTGCCAGCGGTGCACTGCCACAATGGCCGCCACGTAGTACAGTCCGCCCAGCCGCGGCCAGGGCGCGAACGGCACAAAGAACACCGCCACGGCGATGAGGACGTATAAAGTCAGCAGCCTGTCTTTCCAGGAACGGGCCGCCTGGGCGGTGAACAGCGTGACGCCGACAATGGCCAGCAGCGGCAGCCCCAGGATGAGCAGCCGGTCTAAGTGGAAGGGTTGCTCGAACCGGTTCAAATCCGTCGCCACCTTCAACCAGGGTACGGCCGCTCCGGACACATACAGCAGCGCCGCCGCCGTACTGGGAATGCCTAGAATCATGCACTCTCCGATGGCTTTGCCGATGGGCTTCTTGCCGCTGGCCGATACCCACAGCAGCGTGAGTGCGCTGGCCGGCAGCAGCGTCACGAATTCGAACGGATGAAACAGCGTCAGCAGTCCGTTCCAGACCGCCGCTCCCCACAGATCCCGCGGTGATCCGGAGTCCAGATACCGCCCGATCAGCAGGAGCGCCAGCAGTACACCCACGGTTCCCAGCGTTACCGTCAAACTCGAGCTCACACCCTGGAAGAAGCCATCGCCGGAGGCGCCGCCCGCGAAGCTGTCAAAACCCGCCGACCACCGCCATCCCGGCCGCCCGCGCGCCAGCACCGGCAACAGCAGATAGGCGCGCGTGGGCAGGATGCAGAGCGCCACCAGCGTACAGTAGACGGCCTCCCGGCGCGAGCGTGCAAAGACGCGGAGGAACAGCAGATAGACAATGCCCCCTGCCGCATACAGCAAAATGTGGGCTGCCAGATAGATGGCGGCCTCGGAAACCTGCACCACACGGTTTACCTGCCCAATCAGCCACATCAGGGGCACATGCTGTGCCGCCTCCGTATGCCAGGGAGCAAAGTAGTTCGGAATCGACCAGGTGGTTGTCAGCGCCTTGATCCACGCAAAGTACTGCGCCGTGTCCTGCCCGCGGGCGGCCAGCAGCGGTTCATATCGGGGATCCTGCTTGAAGAAAGCAGCTATCAGGAAGAGGTGGTTCAGGCCCCATAGTAATAAGCCCAACATCATCCCTCGTGCGACAATGGCCATTTTTGAGATTGTAGCTGGGAAGCGGAAGGTCAGCGTCGAACAGGAACTCACTTGTCGAGCGGAACTTACCGTACAGAAAGTGAGACCGATTCATGTTCCGGAAGCTTGTAGTGCAAGCTCTTTCCAAAGTCGTTCCCCGCATGGTGTGGCGCTGGCGTGCTCAAAAGTGGCTCGTGGGTGTGGACAGCGAGCCCGAGGTCCAGCTACTTCCCCTGCTCTGCCGCCCCAATGCCATCGCTATCGACATCGGTGCCGCACTCGGGCTTTATACCATCCACATGATCGGCTACAGCAAAGCCTGCTATGCCTTTGAAGCCCGCCCCGACCAGGCCCGCCAGTTGCGGGAGCTGTTTGACGGTTCCCGCCCCCCGGTAACGGTGGAGAATGTCGCCGTCTCCGACCGTGCCGGCACCACGTCGCTCCGCATCGTCCTCAATGACCTCGGCCGCAGCACTATCGAAGCCGCCAATGATCTCGATGGCTTCAACCAGGTGCAACGTATCGACGTGCCGACCCGCACTCTCGATGAATATGCCCTCAAGCCCGTCGCCTTCATCAAGATCGACGTCGAAGGCCACGAACTCAGCGTTCTCCAGGGCGCCCAGCAAACCATCCGCGATAATCACCCCGCGCTGCTCATGGAAGTGGAAGACCGCCACCGTCCTCGCGCCCGTGCCAGTGTCATCGAGTTTCTTACTCCGTTCGGCTATGCGCCCTACATCCTGCGCAATAATGTCGTGCAGAAACTCGGCTCCGGCGACACGCAGCATAACCTGCTGTTTCTCACCGCCGAACAGGCCGCGCGCTTGGTCAACAAGGCGCTCCCTTCCTAACGCCCGCAGTTATCGCAGTTCCCGCACGGCCCCTTAAACCCATCGCCGAAGTAGTTCAATAAATACTCCCGCCGGCAGGTGGAAAGCGACGCATATTCCTCCATCCGCTCCAGCCGTTCCCGCTGCATCTTCGAAAACTCGGCCTGCTGCTCGGCGGCTGCCCGCGCAATCTCCGGCACGGCCGCCGCATCCACCAGTTCCACGCCGTCTTCGGTCTTCCGAATGCCGCCCACATCCTCCAGCCGCTGCAGCACCAGCGTCGTCTTCCGGGGGGACAGCTCGGCTTTCTCGGCCAACTCGCGGGTATCTGCGGCGCCTTCCTGCAAAGCCTCCACCACGCGTTCAATCTTGTCGGGCCGCAGCTTTGTCGACGCTGCCTGGAACTTGCGAATGCCGGTGTTGGCATAGCGGTAGAACAGGATGGCTTCGGCCGGTTCGCCATCGCGTCCGGCGCGGCCAATCTCCTGGTAGTAGCTGTCGAGCGAGTCGCTGATGTCGTAGTGATAGACAAAGCGTATGTCGGACTTGTCAACACCCATGCCAAACGCGTTGGTCGCCACAATCACCTCGGCCGTCCCCGACATGAAGCGCTCGTGAATGGCGTCGCGCTCCTTGGCGCGCAGGCCGGCGTGATAGCACACCGCCTGGAAATCCGCCGCCACCAGCGATGCCGTCAACTGCTCGGCCGTCTTCCGCGTCGCGGTGTAGACAATGCCGGGCCGCTCGGCCCAGCGCAGCCGCTTCAACAGCGCGTCCAGCTTGTCATCCTCGCGCTCAAAGTGATCGGCCCGGAGCGAGATGTTCGGCCGGTCGAAGCCATGCACCAGCACGCGCGGGTCCCGCATGCGCAGCCGTTCGATGATCACCTCGCGCACCGGCGCCGCCGCCGTCGCTGTTAACGCCAGCACCGCCGGATGGCCCAGCTCTTCGATCACGTCGCCCAACGACAGATAGTCCGGCCGGAAGTCATGCCCCCATTCGGTGATGCAATGCGCCTCGTCAACGACAAACAGTGACGGATGCGCCTGCCGCACCGTCTCCCGCGTGTCCTGTCGTTGTAGCTGCTCCGGAGCCAGGAAGAGAAACTCCACCTCGCCCGCGCTTACGCGCTCCAGCGTCTGGCGCCGCTCGCTGGTCTTCTGCATGGAGTTCACCAGCTCGGCGGCCGAGGTGTGGGGCTGATCGCGAATGGAGTCCACCTGGTCCCGCTGCAACGCGATGAGTGGCGACACCACCACCGTCACTCCGTGCATCATCACGCCGGCGATTTGGTAAATAGCCGACTTACCCGCGCCGGTGGGTTGCACCACCAGCGTGTCGCGCTTCTCCAACAGGCTGGCGATGGCCTCTTCCTGCCCCGGCCGTAGCGCTTCATACCCGAAGCGGCTGCGGGCCACCTTGCGAATCTCGGACGTCTTTGCCGGCATTGCTGTATTTGTTAGAGCCCGCACGCCCCGCCCCGTTACGGCAGGCCAATTGCTCGGCTTGGCCGCATGGACAAAGGCCAGAACACAACGTCGCTGTGGACCGTCACCAGCCCGCAGCTTTCCTTTCCACCCTTAAGCGCGGATATAACCACACAAGTCTGCATCGTCGGCGCTGGCATTGCCGGGCTTACCACCGCCTATCTGCTGGCCCGGGAAGGCACGCAGGTCACCGTGCTCGATAGCGGCGATGTTGGCGGCGGCGAGACCGGACGCACCACCGCGCATCTGGCCAGCGCCCTGGATGACCGCTTCACCAAGCTGGAAAAGCTGCATGGTGTCGAAGGAGCCCGCCTGGCGGCCCAAAGCCATGCCGCCGCCATCGACGAAATCGGCCGCATCGTGCAGACCGAAGGCATCGACTGCGACTTCACGCGCCTGGACGGTTATCTCTTCGTGCCCCCGGGAGAATCGACGGACCTCCTTGACCAGGAGTATGCGGCCGCTACGCGTGCGGGCCTCTCGTGCGACCTGATGAGCCGCGCCCCCCTCAACTACTTCGATACAGGCCACGCCCTGTGCTTCTACAACCAGGGCCAGTTTCATCCCGGCCGCTACGTTGCCGGCCTGGCCCATGCCATCCAGCGCCTGGGAGGCACCATCCACACCGCCACCCGCGTGGTGGAAGTGAAGGACGGCAATCCTGTTCGTGTCGTCACCAGTGAAGGCCACGTGGTCACCGCGCGAGCCGCCGTTGCCGCCACCAATACGCCCGTGATCGACCGCTTCCAGATCCACACCAAGCAGGCCCCCTACCGCACCTACGCCATCGCCGCGCCGATTCCCACTGGCGACGTGACGCCCGCCCTCTATTGGGACACGGCCGACCCCTATCACTACGTGCGCCTGGAACAGGTGGACGAGCAGACCATGCTGATCGTCGGCGGCGAAGACCACAAAACCGGCCAGGACACCAATCGCGATCACTTTCGGTGCCTGGAAACCTGGGCCCGGGAACGCTGGCCGTCGATGGGCCGCGCCACCGTGCAGTGGTCCGGCCAGGTGCTGGAACCGGTGGATTCGCTCGCTTATATCGGCCGCAACCCCGGCGAACACAACGTCTACATCGCCACCGGCGATTCCGGCCACGGCATGACGCACGGCACCATTGCCGGCATCCTGCTGCGCGACCTGATCCTCGGCCGCGGCAATGAATGGGCAGCCCTTTATGACCCGGCCCGCAAGCGTCTGGCGGCCGCCGCCGAATATCTGAAAGAGAACGTGAACGTCGCGGCGCAATACCTGGACTGGCTGAAGGGCTCGCCCGTGGCCTCGCCCGAAGATCTGCGTCCCAACAGCGCTGCTGTCTTCACCAAAGGCACGCACAAGATCGCCGCGTATCGCGATAGCAGCGGGGCGCTGCACCAGGTGTCGGCGGTGTGCCCGCACCTGGGCTGCCTGGTGGCCTGGAACGAAGTCGAGAACACCTGGGATTGCCCGTGTCATGGCTCGCGCTTCGATATCGACGGGACTGTGATCAACGGGCCCGCGGTGACCGGCCTGAAGTCGGCATAGGGCAAGCGGGCTGAAAAAAGGGCCGGAAGAACATGTCTTCCGGCCTTGTCACTAAGGAGTTGCTCCGCCAATCTACCTGCTGTCTGTCACTGAAGCCATGCAGAGGTGATTCTCTCGCGTTGCTCTACCACTTAGAGCGGGCTGCCTTGCGGATGGTTTCCCGGCCTTGCGTTTCGTTAGTGGACTGGTGCACGTCCCTTGCGCCGCACCAGCGCCGCCACGGCAATGCCCGCGCCCACCGCCAGTGCCGCCGTCTTTACGGGGTTCCGCGTCGCGGTCGAATAGATATCGTGTTCCACCACCTTGCGCCCCCCTAAATAGCCGCGCTCGCGCGGATCTTCCGACGGCTGGTCGAGGATGCTTTTGCGACCCCCGGCCGCCACCTGCTCCTTCTGCTCGCTGAACATCTTCGCTTCCATGAAACGATCGGTGAGCCGTGGCGAGTAATGCGCCAGGGAAGAGAAGATGCGGCTGGCCGTACCCACCATCAGGTTCCGCACCGGCTTTTGTGCCGCATGCAGAATCGCCTTTGCCACGGACTCCGGGGCATACAGCGGGGAAGGGAGCCGCGGCTGTGCGTCCATGTAATTTTTGGCGTGCTGGGCGAAAGGAGTTCCTACCGATGCCGGCTGGATCAGCGTTACCGCTACTGGCGATTTCTGATGTTCCAGTTCCATGCGCAGGGCATCGGTGAAAGCCTTCACGGCCGCCTTTGAGGCCGAATACACGCCCTGTAG
>JAEUQF010000325.1 GCA_016789745.1 Bryobacterales bacterium | reverse complement strand
TGCTGCGGTTAAGCCTTTTTCTAGCGATTTGCGGCGGCCTGTTCGCCGAAGAGTACGTGCTGGGGCCGGATTCGAAGCGCCAGCCGGGCGTGCCGGTTGGCAAGGTGACCAAGCACGAGTTCAAGACCAGCAAGATCTATCCGGGCACCGTGCGCGACTACTGGGTGTATGTGCCGGCGCAGTATAAGGGCGACGAACCGGCGCGCGTCATGGTGTTCCAGGATGGGTTGCTGTACGCCAGCGAAGAGCGCGAGTACCGCGTGCCGATCGTGCTGGACAACCTGATTCACAAGGGCGAACTGCCGGTGATGATCGCGGTGTTCGCCGCTCCTGGAGTGGTGCCGGGGCCGAACGAGAAGACGCAGTCGCGCTTCAACCGCAGCTATGAGTACGACGCCGTGGGTCCGCGCTTCGCGAAGTTCGCGATCGAGGAACTGCTGGCGGAGGTGGGCAAGAGCTATAAGCTGTCGACGAATCCGGACGACCGCGGCATCAGCGGCAACAGTTCGGGCGGCAATGCGAGCTTCAATGCGGCGTGGAGCTATCCGAACGGGTTCCACCGCGCGGCGAGTTTCATTGGCGGGTTTACGAATCTGCGTGGGGATCATATTCTGCCGTCGATGGTGCGGAAGCGCGAGACGCAGCCGATCCGCGTCTTTCTGCAGGATGGGCTGGAGGATGTGAACGTCTACAGCAACTACGAACTGGGTTTGGCGCTGAAGCATGCCGGCTATGAGCACCAGGTGGTGATCGGCACAGAGGGCCACAACAGCAAGCACGGCGGCGCGATTTTCCCGGATGCCATGCGCTGGCTGTGGCGGGATTGGAAGACGCCGATCGCGAAGCCCAAGAATGGCCCGCGGCACTTCCTGACGCAGAACGTGGTGATAGAGGGTAAGGATTGGGAAGTGGTGAGCACGGGCCATAAGTTCACCGAAGGCCCGGCGGTGGATGCCGAGGGGCGCGTGTTCTTCACTGATATCCCGAACAACCGCATTCACGTGATCGGGTTGGATGGCAAGGTGAGCGTGTTCAAGGAAGATACGGGCGCGGCGAACGGGTTGATGTTTGGCGCCGATGGGCGTCTGTACGCCTGTCAGAACGGCCGCAAGCGCATTGTGGCCTATGACAAGGCCGGCAAGGAAACGGTGATTGCCGAAGGTGTGCAATCGAATGATCTGGCGGTGAATCCGAAGGGCGAGATTTACTTCACGGATCCGGCGAACAAGCGGGTGTGGTTTGTGGATGCGAAGGGGAACAAGCGCGTGGTGCATGAGGGCATTGAGCGGCCGAACGGGATTCGGCTGTCGCCGGATCATGCCTGGCTGCAGGTGGCCGATTCGTATAGCCGGTGGATCTGGTCGTTCGCGGTGCAGGCCGATGGGTCATTGGCGCATGGGCATCCGTTCCATAGATTGGAGATTCCGGATGAGGTGGAATCGGGCACGCTGCGCAGTGGGGCCGATGGCTTTACGGTGGATACGGAAGGCTTCCTGTACGTGGCGACGCTGCTGGGTGTGCAGATTGCCGATCCGGCCGGGCGCACGGTGGGCATTCTGAATAAGCCGCAGGACGGGCCGTTGTCGAACGTGGTGTTTGCGGGTCCGGACCTGCAGACACTCTATGTGACGGCGGGCGATAAAGTGTTCAAGCGGCAGGTGCGGCGCAAGGGCGTACAGCCCTGGGTGGCGAGCACGCCCCCACGGCCCCGTCTTTGAGTTACGATTGACGGCGATGCTTCGCTTATTGGTTGTCGCACTTATAGCGGTTGCCGGAGGGATGTTCGTCAGCGCGGAAGAACAGGCCCCGGCCCCGCTGCAGTTTCGCGATCTGTTTAACGGCAAGGACCTGACTGGCTGGGTGAACGTGAATACGGATCCCACTACGTGGAGTGTGCGCGATGGCTTGCTGGTGTGCAGCGGGCGTCCGATCGGCGTGATGCGCAGCGACCGCGAGTATGAAAACTTCATGCTGCACATTGAATGGAGCCACAAGGAAGCAGGCGGCAACTCGGGTGTGTTTGCCTGGTCGAGCGCGGTGCCCGGCGAGCGCAATCATCTGCCGGACGGCGTGGAGATCCAGATGCTGGATCCCGAGTATCCGCGGCTGCACATGAAGGACGGTGTGATGCCGACGTTCGCCTATGTGAGCGGGGAACTCTTCGGCGTAGGCGGCGTGAATACGATTCCGGACTACCCGCGCGGCCCGCGCAGTTCCTCGATTGAATACCGCGTAAAGGGCAAGGGCGAGTGGAACACGTATGACGTGGTGGCCGTGGACGGCGTGATTAAGCTGTCGGTGAACGGGAAGTTCGTGAATGGCATTCGCGGATCGACCAAGCGCAAGGGCTACCTGTGCCTGGAGAGTGAAGGCGGCGAAATTCACTTCCGCAATATCCGCCTGCTGGAGTTGCCGCCGAGTTCGACAGCGGCACAGTAAGGCCGCACGCTATACTGGTAGTTTCCTGCCTTGCCAGCCTTTGGCGGCACACCCCAATAAGGACTTCGGAATCTACCTGTGCTTGCAGTAAACCATGTTTCCAAGCGCTTCGGCGCGAAAGTTTTGTTCGATGACGTGAACGTGACGTTCCAAACGGGACGGCGCTACGCCATCACCGGCCCGAATGGCGCCGGGAAATCCACACTCATGAAGATCCTGACGGGCGAGTTGGAAGCCGATCAGGGCACGATTACCCGTCCGAAGCGTATGGGCATCCTGCGCCAGGATCAGTTCGCGTTTGACGAATTCCGCGTGATCGACACGGTCATCATGGGCAACGCACGGCTGTGGACGGCGCTGCAGCAGCGTGAGGAGTTGTACGCGAAGGACTACAGCGAACTCACCGATGAGGACGGGATGCGGTTGGGTGAGTTGGAAGGCATAGTTGGCGATGAGGGCGGCTATACGGCCGAAACCGACGCCGCAGTTCTGTTGGACGGCCTGGACATCCCCGAACCGCTGCACGAGCGCAAGATGAGCGAGTTGCAGGGCGGGCAGAAGGTGCGCGTGCTGCTGGCGCAGGCGCTGTTCGGATCGCCCGATGTATTGCTGCTGGACGAGCCGACGAACCACCTTGACCTGGAATCGGTGCACTGGCTGCAGAGCTACCTGTTGAAGTACGACGGCTGCCTCATCGTCATTTCGCACGATCGCCACTTCCTGAACGAAGTCTGCACGCACGCCGCGGATATTGACTACGAATCGGTGATTCTCTACACCGGCGGCTATGACGACATGGTGCTGGCGAAGACGAAGATTCGCGCGCGCGTCGAGGCGGAGAATGCGCAGCGCGAGAAGAAGATTGCGCAGTTGAACGAGTTCATCGCGCGCTTCTCGGCCGGTACGCGCTCCGCGCAGACCACGTCGCGAAAGAAGGAAGTGGAGCGGTTGCAGACGGCGGATCTGGCAAAGTCGAACATCCAGCGGCCGTTCATTCGCTTTCAATTGAACCGGCCGAGCGGACGGCATCCGCTGGAGATCAAGGGACTGAGCCGCGGCTACGACGGCAACCCGGTGATCAACAATTTCACAGCCAGCATCAGCCGCGGGGAGAAGATCGCACTGCTGGGCCGCAACGGCGCTGGTAAGACCACGATGCTGCAGTCGATTCTGGGCAACTGGCCGGGGTATGACGGCAAGCCGCTGGGCATCACGCCCGATGCGGGCACCGTGACCTGGGGCCACGAGGTGCAGATCGGCTACTTCGCGCAGGATCACAGCGGCACCATCGAGCCGGGCAAGACGCTGCTCGAATGGCTGCACGGCTTCAGCCCGCAATCGTCACAGATTGACCTGCGCGGCGTGCTGGGGCAGATGCTGTTTAGCGGCGAAGATGCCACCAAAAGGACGGAAGTGCTGTCGGGCGGCGAGCAGGCGCGGCTGATCTTCTGCCGGATGATGCTGGAGAAGCCGAATTTTCTGGTGTTGGACGAGCCGACGAACCACCTGGATCTGGAAAGCATCAACGCGTTGAACATTGCGCTGCAGAAGTTCGAAGGCACGGTGCTGCTGGTGACGCATGACCACGACGTGATTGACGAAGTGGCCACGCGTATCTGGAACTTCGCCGACGGGCAGATTGAAGACTTCCAGGGCCCGTACGAGGAATTCCAGCAGAAGCTGCAGACGGCTTAGTAGCTCACGTCGGTGAGTTCGACGCGCCCGCGGAACGTCCAGTAAACCACCGCGGTGTACAGCAGCACGAACGGCATGCCCAACAGAGCGATGAACAGCATCAGCCGAAGTGTGCCTTCACTCGATGCGGCGCGGTAAATGGTGAGGCTGTTCTCCGCCTGCAAGCTGGAGGTGATGAGGTTCGGCCATAGGACCAGGCTGAACAGCACGACCAGCGAGAAGATGGCGACGGTGGACGATGCCATCGCCTGGAACGAGCGGTTGCGGTAGAGCGCGCGCGGGATGTTGGCGATCGCAAGCACGCTGATGACAACAATGGCTCCCGCCCACGGCAGGCTGCGGGCGTTGTCGGCGGCTCGCGGGATATAGAGCAGCGTGTAGATGGTGCCCAGCAGGTAGAAGACCAGGAAGAGGCCCCAGGCATGCCACATCCAGTTGCGCAGGCGGTGGCGCAAATCCTCATCGGGGATCTTCAAGTGCAGGTAGATGGCGCCATGCATGGCGAACGTGACCGCGACGGCGGCGCCCACCAGTAAGGCGAAGGGTGAGAAGAGTGCAGTCAAGCCGCCCTGAAAGCGATAGGCGCTGTCGATCGGGATGCCGAGCAGCGCGTTGCCTAGGAGCAATCCAAAGACCAGGGATGCTCCCAGACTGGCGGCGAAGAAGCTGAAGTCCCACCAGGCACGCCAGATCGGCCACGGCTGTTTGCTGCGGAACTCGATGGAGACCGCTCGGAAAATCAGCATGAACAGCAGGAAGATGGCGGGCAGATAGAATGTCGACAGTACAGTGGCGTAGGCGAGCGGGAAGGCTGCGAACAGCGCACCGACAAAGGTGACCAGCCACACTTCGTTGCCATCCCAGATGGGGCCGATGGCATTCAGAAACAGGCGCCGTTCGCGGTCTGTGCGGGCGAGCAGATGCAGGATCCCGACGCCGAGGTCGAAGCCGTCGAGCACCGCATAGCCAGCCAGCAGGATGGTGAGCAGCGCGAACCAGACGATGTGCAGATCCATGGTCTAGACCTCCCCCGGGCGCGGTTCCTGCTTGGCTTCGGACATAGTGGATTGATGCAACGTGCGGGCAGCGGAGGCTTCCGTCCAACCCTGGCGAATGGGTTCGGAGCCCAGTTTAACGGGCTTGGGACCAACTTGGATCTTATGGTGCAGCACGGAGACCCAAACCAGAAACAGCAGTGCATAGATGAGGCTGAACAGAATGATGGAGATCAGCACGTGATCAGCCTGCACGGTTTCCGAGACGCCTTGGCGCGTGAGGAGCCCTTCCTCCATTCGGTATTGCAGCATGCCCGCGGCGTTCAGCAACGGTTCTCCGGCAGCATCGCGCACCACGCGGGGATGGACGATCCACGGCTGGCGTCCGATCTCCGCGGCGGCCCAGCCGGCTTCGTTGCCAAGGAATGGCGCGATGACGGCGAACACGAAGATCCACAGCAGCCAGCGCGTTTGGAAGAGCTTGCCACGCCAGTGCAGGAAAGATGCGAAGGCAGTACTGAGAAAGCAGAAGACACCAACGCCAACCATGATGTGGAACGTAGCGAAGGCGGGTAGAACGGGCGGCCAGTATTCACGCGGGACCTTGTCCAAGCCGAGCACCGGCTTGCTGCTGTCGTGATGGACCAGCAGGCTGAGCAGGCCGGGCACGGCTATGTTGAACGCCATGCGGCCTTCTTTCTCCAGCGGCAGGCCGAGCAGCGTGAGGTCGCCGCGCCCGGTTTCGAAGTGGCCTTCGAAGGCCGCTAGTTTGGCGGGTTGTTCGCGGCCGACCATGCGGGCATTGAGGTCGCCGGAGATCCACATGATGGTACTGAAGAAGGTGGCGAAGAGGAGTCCACCGGTGCAGGAACGGCGCGCGAAGTCTTCGTGTTTGCGCCGCAGCAGGTACCAGGCGGAGATGCTCATGATGAAAAACGCGCCCAGGATGAAGGCCCCGAATAGCGTGTGCGAGAGGCGGTGGATGGTGGAGGGATTCCACACCACGGCCCAGAAATCGGCGGTTTCGGCGCGCATCACCGGTTGGCCGTCGATAAGCCAGGGCTGGCCGTCGCGCAGCATGGTGGCGATGCGATGGCCGGCGGGAGTCTGCTGCCAGCTATTGGCGACGATGATCCAGATGGAGGAGAAGATGGATCCGAGCGCCACCATGATGGTTGCGAACAGGTGGAACCGCGGACCTACTTTCTCCCATCCGAAAACCAGAACGGCCAGGAATCCGGATTCCAGGAAGAAGGCGAAGATGCCTTCGGCTGCGAGGGCGGAGCCGAACACGTCCCCGACGAAGCGGGAGTAGTTGGCCCAGTTTGTGCCGAACTGAAACTCCATGACAATGCCGGTGGCAACGCCCATGGCGAAGGTTGCGGCGTAGAGTTGGGTCCAGAAGCGCGCGGCGGTTTCGTAGATGGGCTCGCGCGTCCGGAGATAGTTGGCCTCAAGGTATACCAGTACGACGCCCATACCGATGGTAAGGGGCGGGAACAGGTAATGAAACATGATAGTGAGTGCGAATTGCAGGCGGGAAAGCCAGACAACATCCATATGAATTGTTCCCAAGTAAGGAAGGTAATGACGCCTTTATATTCGCACGGCGGGAAGCGCGCAATGCACCATTACGGACAGTTGGGCCCGGGCTCCGGCGTCATGCGGCGCCAATAGCTATGAATGACGGCGCGGCGGTTGGCTTCGTCGAGATAGGGGCCGGCCTGGCGATAGAGATCGCAGCCCTTCTCCCCCGTATAGAAGAGCGCGGCCGCATACAACAGAGCGGCTCTGTCGCGAACCTGCTCCGTGGATGCCTTAGCGGGATCGAGGTGGTGAGTAACGGAGAGCGCTTCGGAGAATGCGGCATCGGCGGCACCGCGGCTTGCGTTTCGTGCAAGCGCCTGACCCAGCAGAGTGAGCGGATGGACACGGTTGAGAATCAGGTCTTCCCGTTTCGGGGAAAGCGTCTGCACCCGGCGGTGCCATTCGATCGCCTCTCGAAGATCAGCGATCTCTTTCTGAAACAGGCCGAGCCGGCGGTGGGCCACGGAGCGCTCCACGAGAAAAACAGCGAGATCGATCTTGCCGTTGATGTTGGCCGCCTCGCGAGCGGCAGGCTCCTTGATGCGAATGGCGCGGTCAAGGTGGGGCAGGGCGGCCGCGGGCTGTCCTTGCAGCGTGAGTATCTTGGCCAGCCCGAACAGACTGACGGAAGTGGAGCGGGCGGCCGCCTGGTCGCGGGTGTCCTGCTTGGCGAGTTCATCGCCAATGGCGATGGTCTTGCGGTGCAGTTCGGCGGCTTCGGCGTACTTGCCGAGGTTCGTCCATTCGGGGTCGCCTAAGGCAATGGCAAGGGTACGATAGGCGATCATCAGGCGAAGCCCCGCGGGCACATCCCGCGGGCTTTGGCGCCACACCCCCTCGCGCTTGGCCACGGCGACACGATGTAACTCAGCGGCCTGCGCAATTTGCCCGGAGAGGGTATGCACGCGTCCCCGGTTGAAGGCCAGCAATGCGGCGGTTTCCTCGGAGTCAGGGCCAGGGGCGCGTTCGGTGAGTTGGCGAGCCAAGGGTTCAGCCCGGCGCAGGTAGTCGAGCGACTTGGGATACTCACCCCGGCTGCGGTACTCAGAGGCAAGGTCGGCAAGGGCTTCGATCTCAAGAAGCAGACCGGCGTTGTCCTGCGGCTTCGCGGCGCGGTAACGGCGAGCCCACAGCAGCGCCTTTTCGCGATGATCAATGGTGCGCCGGAACTCTCCGGTGCGGGTGACCAGTTTGGCGATGCGTTCTTCCAGGCGCCCGAGCGCGAGCAGGGCCTCGGGCCGCGGGCTCTCGCGGACAGCGGACTCCAGCAGCGCGATCGCCTTCTGGTAATTCTGCTGGGCCTCGATGGGGCGGCCGAGATTGGCCTCGCCGTCGCTGCCCTGCACATCGGCAATACGTTGGTAGCCGGTGGCCAA
Organism: Bryobacterales bacterium; assembly: GCA_016789745.1. Taxonomy (GTDB): domain Bacteria; phylum Acidobacteriota; class Terriglobia; order Bryobacterales; family Bryobacteraceae; genus CADEFT01. Next base: position 33,581 of record JAEUQF010000325.1, on the reverse strand, counting down.
TTCCATCTGCAGGCCAACGTCACCAGCAGCTTCCTTGGCGAGGCTGTCGAGATACTCAGTGGCGGTGCGGGCCATCAGTTCGCGGGCATCTGTAGACCCGGCAAGCCGGCGCACCTTGGGCTCCAGTTCGAAGAGAAAGACATTGGCGAGGCGGCGCACCTGCTTAAATCGCTCTTCCGCGCGGCGGGCATTCTCGTTAGCCCTATGGGCCTGCCAGAGCGTAGCGGCGATGCCCCCGATGAGCGTGAGCAGCAGCAGGGTAGCCGCGGTGACAGCGCCGCGATGGCGGCGGACGAACTTGGAGGCGCGGTAGCCCAGTGTATCCGGCCGGGCAAGAATGGGACGTTGCTCCAAATAGCGGGCAATATCGTCGGAGAGATGGCCTACGGCGGTGTAGCGCCGCTCCGGCTCCAGACGTGTCGCCATCCGGATGATGTGATCGAGTTCCTCGCTGATGCCCGTGACAGGTTGCACGCCGCCGCAGACGACGCGTTCCAACTCTTCGAGAGTGCCCGTTTCGAGGGCATGGGCGGGCTTCCCGGTGAGCAGTTCATAGAGAACCACACCGAGGGCATAGATGTCGGTAGCGGTCGTAACAGGCTCGCCTCGCACCTGCTCCGGACTGGCGTACTCGGGAGTGAGCATGCGCATGCCGGTCATGGCCATGGTGTGCTGCGCGTCGCTGTCCAGCAGTTTGGCGATGCCGAAATCGAGCAGTTTCACTTGGCCATCGGCCACCAGGATGTTTGATGGCTTGAGGTCACGATGCACAACAAGACGGCGATGCGCCTGCTCGACACCCTCACACACCTGCCGAAACAATTGCAGGCGTTCCTGTAGCGGCAGGTTACGGTCCCGGCAGTAGGCCACGATAGGCTCGCCCGGCACATACTCCATTACGAGATAGGGCCGTCCGTCCGGGGTGGAGCCTCCATCGTAGAGGCGGGCAATGCGCGGATGTTCCAGCAATGCCAGGATCTGGCGTTCGGTGCGGAAGCGCTGGACAATAGCATCGGTATCCATGCCACGCTTCACTACCTTGACGGCTACCTCGCGTTGGAACTCATCGTCATCGCGAACCGCCAGATAGACGGCACCCATTCCGCCACGGCCGATCTCCCGAAGGATGCGATAGGGACCGGCATGGATAAACTCTGGCCCGTCGAGCGAGGCGGCCGTCTCGGATACGGCACGTTGGAAGGGGGCCGTCTTCGCGTCGAAGGAAAGCAGGCTCTCCACTTCGTCACGCAGGCCGGCATCATCCACGCAAAGTTCGCTGAGGCGCGCCGCGCGGGCAGTTTCGGGCAGGTCGGCCACCGCCTCGAAGATCTGCTGCACGCGCTTCCAGCGTTCCATGCATCAACGTCCCAAATTCAATTCAAACTGCATGCGCTGCAGCGTCTCGTCATTCTTCGTGACCGCGACGGCATAACTCAAATGCCGCATGGCTTCCCTTCGCCGGCCCTGATCCAGTAGCGACTGCACCAGGTTGCGATGCGCCGTGACGTCGGTGGGCACCGCTTCCAGTGCGGCGCGGAAGTGCGGTTCGGCCGCCTTCGGCATCTTCTGCCGGCCATACACAGCGCCGATCATGACATGGGCGCGCGCGGCTTCCGCAGGATTCAAACTGTGTTGGAGCGAGCGTTGGAAGAAGTCGAGCGCTTCCTGATCCTTGCCTTTGTGGAAGCGAACGATGCCGACGTTAAGCAGGACGGCACCGGAGTTCGGCTGTAGCGCAAGGGCCTTGTCGAATGCCTCGCCGGCCTCGCCGATACGGCCCTCGCGTTCGAGCGCCGTGCCGAGGTTCGTCCACACACGCAGATAGTTTGGACTCTGCTTGGCGGCGGTTTCCAGCAGTGTGATGGCTTCTTTGTTGCGGTTCTGAGCAATGAGTTCGTACGCGAGGTTGGCGGCAATGACCGGGTTAGAGCCCGTAACGCGCATGGTGTGCTTGAAGAGCGTTTCGGTGTCCTTCCAGGTGGGCAGCATGAACCAGGTGGCGGCGGCGAAAGCAAGGGGTACGACGACGGCCTCGCGCCATTCAAAGAAGCGCGCTCCGGTCCATACGATGGCGATAAGAAGGCCGATGGAGGGGAGATACGTAAAGCGGTCGGCGTAGGACTGTTGGCCGGCCTGGATGATACCAATGGTGGGTACCAGCACGCCAACAAACCAGAACCAGCCAACGAATAGGTAGGGGCGCTCGCGCCGTTGGGAGAGCGCGAGGCCGGAAATCGCCAGCAACAGCAGCGCGCCGGCCGCTACCCAGCCCATGGGCACAGGGTTCTGGTAGGGGTAGAAGATCGCGAGATTGACGGGCAGGATGGTGCCGGCCAGGTAGTGCGCGTAGGAGGCCAGCGCGTTGAGCAGTCGAACGCTCATGGGGAGGTCGCCGGGCATGGCTACCGCTCCCATTTCGCTCTGCCCAACGTAGGTGAGCCCACTGCCCACCAAGCTGATCAGGAAGAACGGCACCTTCTCCTTGATGAGCGCGGCTAGGCCTTCCTTACGTGCCAAAGGCCAGTAGTCGAGCAGCAGCAGCGCGAAGGGCAGCGTAACAACCGTCGGCTTCGAAGCGAGGCCGCCGAGCATGGCCGCGACCGTCCACCAGTACGCCCTTCTGCTTTGCGTACGGGCGTAGTTGGTGTACGCCCACATGGCCAGGATCCAGAAGGTGGAACTTAGCAGGTCTTTGCGTTCCGCCACCCAGGCCACCGATTCGATGCGTAGCGGATGCCAGGCGAACAGCGCGGCGGTTATGGCACTGAGGGACAGGCGGCCGGTCATCTTCCAAAGCACGATCAGCAGCAGGCCGGCGTTGAGCGCATGGAGGATGGCATTGGTGACGTGGTGACCACCGGCCTCGCGGCCATGAAGGTCAACGTCGATCATGTGGCTGATCCAGGTGAGTGGCTGCCAGTAGAAGTAGTTGTAAGTTTTGAAGGCCCACGTGAGGGAGTCGAGCGAAAGGCCCTGCAGCACCTTGCCGTTGTTCCAGACGTAGTAATCGTCGTCAAGCAAGAGGAAGCCATGCTTTGCAGTGGGCAGGTAGAGAATCAGCGTGATGGCGACAAGGGCCAGCAGCACACGCCAATCCAGGCGGGGACGGGTTGAGACAACAGGACGAGCCATGCGGAATCCCCTATTGTAATCCGCCAGCCCGCATGGCCCCTTTTCGCGGGCGGCGATCAGCCGTTGTCTTCGAAGCCGGGGTACAGCAGCATGCCGCCATCGACGAAGATGCTGGCACCGGTGACGTAGTCGGAATCGTCACTGGCCAGCCAGATGGCGGTTTTGGCGATGTCCTCGGGTTCGCCGATGCGTTTGTAGGGGATGAGCGACATCAGGCTTTGCAGCGCCCCTGGAGTCTGCCAGGCATCGCCATTGATGGGGGTACGGATCGCGCCCGGGCAGATGCTGTTGACGCGGATGTGGAGTGACGCTACTTCCTGTGCCAGGCTCTTCATCAGCAGCATCACGCCGCCCTTCGATGCGGCGTAGTTCACGTGGCCTGCCCAGGGAATCACTTCATGTACGGAACTGATGCAGATGATCTTGCCCAGCGCGCGGCTGACTTCCAGACGCTTGCCCTGGCGTTTAAAGGCGCGCACGGCCTCACGGGCACAGAGGAACTGGCCGGTGAGGTTGACGTTAATCACGGTGTTCCATTGCGGAAGGGTCATCTCGTCAAAGGGGGCGTCCTTCTGTAATCCGGCGTTGTTGACGAGGATGTCGATGCCGCCCCACTCCGCGGTCATGCGCTGGAACATGCCAATGACTTGGTCTTCCTGCGAGACGTCGGTTTGGTGAGCGATGGCACGGCTACCGGACCCGCGAATAGCCGCGGCCACGGCTTCCGCCTCATCGTCTCCACGCAAGTAGTTCACCAGGACGTCGGCGCCGGCGCGGCCGAGTTCGAGGGCGATCGCTTTGCCGATGCCGCTGGAGGCTCCGGTAACCAGGGCGCGCTGCCGTTTGAGTTTCTGCTCCATGTAGTCTCCGATGCTTTGGGAAGGGGTTCGGCTTCGCCAATTCCCCACGAGCGGGGCATACGGGGGGCCGCTACCGCCCGAGTGTAACAGAGAGGTGGTGAGGAAATGGCCGCCGAGGGTGACGGATGGTTATAATGCCTCTCGGTAGAGTGAGGAGACCCGCATGCGTTTTGGCGTAAACATGATGATCTGGACGGCGAACGTTACAGAGGAGCACATTCCTCTTTTCGCGCCGATCAAGGAAGCCGGATTCGACGGAGTGGAACTCCCGCTGTTCGGCCCCGACGGCTATCCGGCGGCGAAGATCGGCAAGGCGCTGGCGGAGCACGGACTGGGGGCAACCATCTGCTCGGTTGTGCCGATCAGCTTGGCGGACAGCGATGCGGGCAGACGCCGGCAGGCGGTGGATCACGTCAAGCAGACGCTGGCAGTGAGTGCGGAGATCGGCGCGAAGATGATTGCCGGGCCGATCCACTCGCCGGTGGGGTACTTGCCGGGACGGCGGCGCACGGCGGAGGAGTGGAACTGGCTGCTGGAGTCGTATCAGCAGATCACGCCGGTGTTGGACGAGTACGGGCTGGAGATCGGCATTGAGCCGTTGAACCGCTTTGAGACCTACTTCCTAAATACGGCAGCGGATGGCGTGAAATTGTGCGAGGCGATCGGGCATCCGCGGGTGGGGCTGCTGATCGACACCTTCCATTCGAATATCGAAGAGAAAGATGTCGCGGAGGCGTATCGCATCGCAGGACGGCATTTGAAGCATGTCCACACGTGTGAGAACGATCGCGGCACGCCGGGCAGCGGGCATGTGGAGTGGGACGATGTGTTCGGGGCTCTGCGCGATGTGAAGTACGACGGCTGGCTGACCATTGAAAGCTTCGGCTTCAACATCAAGGAGATCAGCGCGGCGGCGGCCATCTGGCGCGACCTGGCGCCGACGCCGGAAGCGATTGCGTTCGACGGACTACGCTTCCTGAAGCAGCAGTGGCAGGGGTGACGCTAAAATAACGGGTTCATGTCGAAGTTACTCGAAGGAAAAACCGCTCTGGTGATGGGTGTGGCCAATCGCTGGAGCATTGCGTATGCCATCAGTTCGGCGTTCGTGCGCGAGGGTGCGAATCTGATCCTGACGTACCAGGCGGAGCGCCAGAAGGCGACCGTGGAGGAACTGGGGACGGAACTGGGCGCATCGAAGATCCTGATGTGCGACGTGACCAAACAGGCGGAATTGGATGGCTTGGCGGAGACGCTGAAGGCCAGCGAAACGACGCTGGACATTGTGGTGCACAGCATTGCATTCGCGAAACCCGAGGACCTGTCGCGCCCGTATGTGGAGACCACGCGGGAGGGCTATCTGCTGGCGCAGGAGGTCAGTGCGTACTCGTTGGTCGCGCTATCGCGGATGTGTGCGCCGTTGATGCCAAACGGCGGATCTATTCTCACCCTGAGCTATCTGGGCGCGGTGCGCGTGGTGCCGAACTACAACGTAATGGGTGTAGCGAAGGCTGCGCTGGAGGCTTCGGTGAGGTATCTCGCGTCGGATCTTGGTCCGGCGAACATTCGTGTCAACGCAATCTCGGCCGGCGCGATTAAGACGGCGGCTGCGCGCGGCATCAAAGACTTTTCGAAGTTGCTGGGAGGCGTGGCGGAGCGATCTCCATTGAAGCGGACAACCGATCCGGCGGAGGTGGCGGACACGGCGGTATTCCTGGGCAGCAACCTGGGACGCGGCGTGACGGGAAACGTGATTTACGTCGACGCCGGCTACCAGATCATGGGCATGCAGTAACGTGCGACTCTCACGGCTGTTCTGGATCACGATCGGCCTGTCTGTGCTGATCCTGATTCCGTTCGCGCTGTGGGAGAGCCGGTTTGCAGCCCTTACGGAACACCTGTTGGACGAAGGGCGCCCGCGGATATGGATTGCGGCGGCAGTGGTGGCGCTGCTGGGCGCCGACGTTGTATTACCCATTCCCTCCAGCCTCATCAGCACCAGCAGCGGGTATTTGCTGGGGTTCTGGCGAGGGCTGGCGGCCAGTTGGCTGGGGATGACGGCGGCCTGTGTGATCGGGTATGGGTTGGGCCGGTTCGCCAGTACATGGGTAAAGCGGAGTGTGTCGCAAGAAGATGAAGCACGCTTTGCGAGAGCTAGCGATTGGGTGCTGGCGACGTCGCGGGCGGTGCCGATGCTGGCCGAGGCGAGCGTGGTTGTCGCGGGCATGTTGGCGCGCCCGTTCGGGCGATTCTTCACGGTGTGCGCGCTGGCCAACCTGGGCATCTCCGCCGTATACGCAGTGATCGGCGCCTATGCGCTGCACACGCAGAGCTTCCTGCTGGCGTTTGCGGGTGCGGTGGTGGTGCCAGGACTAGCCATGCGGTGGCTGGGGCGACGTTAGGGCACGAGTTCCACGGCATCGGGTCCGAGGATGGGAGCGAACACCGACAGCGATTCCGAGCCTGTCAGTTCCACAGTGATGAGGCCAGGCATTGCGTCCTTGGGGACGGTGAACCAGAGCGCATCCTCCTTACGCGATGTTTCGAGGAGCAGAACACCACCACCTTCGAGAACCAGTCGAACACGCCAGTCTTCGGCGTGTATGCCTGCGTGAAGCGGATGCGTGATGGGATACGCCTGCCCCACGGCGATCCGGGGCGGCAACGGCAGTTGCCCGACAGAAGACACTACCACCGGGAATGCGACGCCGGCGTCCAGTTCATGGCGGATGATACCCGCTGCGGTTTCGTAGAACAGCGTGGAACCATCGGCGGAGAAGGCCGCCGGATGGAACAGCTTTGGGTCAATGGATAGCGAACGGACCTTTCCGTTGTAGCGATCGAGAATGCGGAGTCCGGTTTCGGTTGCGGAGATGAACCAGCGCTAGATCGGCGGTAGCGGCCCAAACATTCGGCCCGAAGGAGGTATCCCACCCGTCGGCCAGATGCCAGCCGCGAGGTTCCCCGTCGCGGCGGTAGGTGACGAAGTCTCCGGGTAAATCGATGTTGCCGCCGCTGGCTGATTCAAAGGCAATGGTCTGCAGGGGCTTGTTCCACGCCGCGACGATCAGATCGCGGTCGGGTGCACTGAACATCCCCTGCCTGGAGAACACTGCGGTACCGTTATTGGCAACCACGTTGCCTTGGGCGGTGCGGATGGGAAGCGCATCGGCGGTTAGAAGTTGTTCCTCGCGGGTGGCCAGGTTGATGAGTTTGATGTCGCCCGTTAGCGGCACCGATGGTGTTGGGATCTGGCAGGCACGATAGGAACTCGGAGACAGCAGGGCGAAACGGCCGTTCGGGCTCAACCGCACGATGCCGCGCAGGCGGACGACACCGCCGTGGATTCCGCGTATCAGGGTGAAGTCCGGAAGCTGCGAACCGCCGGAGAGGCAGATGGGTGGTTGGCGCGGTTCGAGTTCGGCGGTTACGGTGCCGTCCTCGCTGGTCTCGACACCGGCTGGCGGAAGAGCGGTTCCAAGGGGCTCTGGCACTCCGCGCAGCCCCTCGGCGGCTGACCAGACGTACGCGCGACTGGATTCCGCGGGCGCACTCTTCAGCCAGAAGTTGGACCGGAAGTAGAGTTCGGAGCCGTCGGCATTGACCCGGAGAAGATCGTAGTTTGCGGCGGCAACCGGAAGGGTGAGAAAAAGGGCCAGGGTAAACATAGCAGTCTCCGTTCCGGACGCGGGCGGAAACGCACAATTGCACTATCGCAAAAACGCGTCGAGGAAGGGAGCGTCGCTCTCTCCGACGACGCGATAGCGGTATGGACCCTGCAGCGGCACAATGCGATTCATCCAGTTGGCGGGGTCGGTCCAGAGTATTGGGCGCGGGGTGGCGGCGGTCACCAGATCGGCGATCTCCCAATGGCGGGCGAAACTGGGGATCAGGGCTTCGAAGAGAAAATGTGTCAGTGGCGCATCCAGGCCCGATTGGAAGCTATGCGGGGTGCGGTCCAGCCAGAGGCCTTTCAGACGCGGATCGACAGCGGCGGCAAGCAGCAGCCAGATGCCCTTGACACCTCTAGCATAGCCGCGGATGTTGCGGGGATCGACGTCGGGCCGGCTCTCCAGTAGGTCAATCGCCACCAGCAGATCGTGGGCACGCATAGCGGGCAGATTGCGGCCGATGAGGTCGGCGCGTTCGTTGGTGACCCAGTTACCGAGGAAGGGCCGGCCTTCGTAGGCATCGGGCGAATCGCGCGGATTGAGTTCGAGAACGACATGCCCGGCTCGCACCATGGCTTCGGCTATCGCCTGGGTGGACTGGCTTCGCTGCACGTATAAGGGAACGGGAATGCGCTTCTCCTCGAACATAACTACCGCGGGCTTGCGGCCGGTGCCCGGGGGCAGATAGAGGCGCGCGGTAACGGGAACGCCGGGCTCGCTTTCGTAGCGGAGTTCTTCGAGTTGATGGCCGTCCGCCTGGTTCCGGGAAGCCACAGTCACGGACGGGGCCTGGCCAGAGGAGGGGATGCCGAGCGCACGCAAGTGCGAGACGAGCGCGGCGACACCGCGCGGCTCACGGCGGGCGCGAAATTCGCCGGCGATCACCTGGTAGAACTTGCGGCTGCCAAGTTCGGTGTCGACGGTGCCTGAGGGCGTCACCAGCAGTTCCAGATTGCTGTAGAGCCTGACCGGGATGTCCGTAGAGTCGCCTTTGCCGCCCTTCAGCCAGCGAATCAGAAACGCATAGATTTGTTCGCGGGAGTCTTTCGGCGTGCCGTGCGGGCCCTTGCCGACAAAGAAGCCGATGCGATCGGCGGCCCCGTAAACCTGGTAGAAGCGGCGGGCCTCTTCATAGACGGAGCGGGTGCCCTCGGGGCCGAAGTAATCCTCCGTGGTGGCCATCATGAGCCACGGCAACGGAGCCGCGGCTTCGAAGAAGTCGGCGATATCCAGACCATTCGCCAGAAACTGCGGGAAGCTCATCTCCGAATCGGCGGTGGGACCGGTGAACAGCGTGCGGAACGAGTTGATGAAGCAGCCCGGTGCAGCGGCTTTCATCCGCGGGTCGAACACGCCGACGTAAGTGGTGATGGCACCGCCGCCGGAGCAACCGGTGACGCCGAGGCGATCCGGGTCGACATCGGGGCGGCTGACCAGATAATCCACCGCGCGCCGGGCGTCGTGGATAAAGTAGCGCGCCACGCTCTGGCCAATGAGGATGCTGCGGGCGCCGAGTTCCAGGTGTTCATTGCCGCCGCCACCGGAGAGGGTGCGGCCGAGTTGCGGGAGGTAGTGCTGTTCGCGCTCGCCCTGCCCGATGGGATCGTAGGCTAAGGCGACAAAGCCCTTCGCTGCCAGGTTCGCAGCCACGATCTGCACTTCGGGCTTGCCTTCCTGCGTATGACCGGCCGGGACCAGCACGCCAGGATAGCGGCCCGGGGCATTCGGCCGATAGACATTCGCCGTGATGTGAATGCCAGGAAGGCTTTCGAAAATGATCTTCTCGATGGTGTGCGTTTCGGTGCGAAGCACGCCGGTCTGGCGGGCGCGCAAGGGCCCCTGGTAGTCCGGAAGGCCGCCAAGCAACGCCAGCAGCTTCGCGCGCACCGCAGCCTGACGCTGCACCGCATCGGCCTTGGTGCGAATGGCGGCGATGACACGGTCGCGCGCATCCAACTGCTGCTGCGCCTGGCGGTTCATCCAGTCAAGGAACGGATCAGCCGTCTGCGCGGCAAGCGTGAAGACGAAGGCGAAGCCAACGGCCAGTTGCACAGAGGGTATACTAACATCGCCATGAATCGAAGGTCGTTTCTAGCAACCATGCCCGCGGCGGCGATCCTGGCGGGTGCGCAGACCGCCCAGAAGGTGCCGAATCGCCCGAAGGTGCCGGGCACGTTGCGGCTGACGGCGCGGCGTCGCGGCAAGGACGGGAAGGCGCAGGATCGGGAGTTGCAGTGGCCGGTGGCGCGGACGGCCATCATCGTCTGCGACATGTGGGATGCGCATACCTGTACGTTGTCGGCGCAGCGCGTGGCGACGCTGGCACCGCGCATGAACCAGGTGATCAACGCGGCGCGCAGCCATGGCGTGATGATCATCCACGCGCCCAGCGACACGATGAAGTTCTACGAAGGCACGCCGCATCGCGAGCGGATGAAGGCGGCGCCAACCGCCGCATCGCCCTTCCCGATCGAGAACCGCTGCCCGCGGGTGCCGGCCGAGGAGCGCGCCTGGCCGATCGACGATTCGGCCGGCGGCTGCGATGACCCGGTGATCAAGAAGTTCAACGGCCCGCCGTACCCTTGGACCCGCGAACATGCGGCCATTGACATTGTGGGCTACGACGGGGTGAGCGACAACGGGCAGGAGATCTACAACTTCTGCAAGCAGGAGGGGATCGACAGGATCGCGCTCATGGGCGTGCACACAAACATCTGCATTCTCAATCGCGGCTTCGGTGCCAGGCAGATGACGCGGTTGGGGTTTGAGGTGGTTTTGGCACGCGATTTGACTGACGCCATGTATGACCCGCGCACCCGCCCGTTCGTGAGTCACCAGCGGGGTACGGACCTTGTCATCGAGCATATTGAGACCACCTGGTGCGCCTCGATTCTGGGCGACGACCTGACGCGAGTGGTGCCCGGATCGGCCGACCCGGTATCAAGCCGCTCTTCGTTGTAAAATTGAAACTTACGTAACGTGGGCCTGCTCTCCACAAATCTGATCGCGGTGTACCCCGGCTCGTTCGACCCGATCACCAACGGTCATCTGGATCTCATCGCGCGATCGGCGCGATTCGTCGACCGTCTGATTTTGGGTGTCCTGCAGAACGAGGCGAAACAGCCTCTGTTCACCGTGGAGGAGCGCGCCGACATGCTGCGCGAAGTGGTTCGCGGGTATGACAACGTTGAGGTGGATACGTTTAACGGGCTGCTGGTGGAGTTCGCGGCTGCCCGTAAGGCATCCTTGATCGTGCGCGGGATACGCGCCATCTCGGACTATGAGTACGAACTGCAGATGGCGCTGATGAACCGCCGCCTGCGGCCGGAGATCGAAACGGTGTTCATGATGGCCTCGGAGGCGCACTCGTTTGTGAGTTCGCGCCTGGTGAAAGAGGTCATCCGGCTGGGGGGCAACATCAGCGGCTTGGTGCCGCCGGTAGTGGAAGCCGCCCTGAAGGAGCGGTTCCTGGCCAAGGCCATGTCCTGAAGCCGCGCCGCCGCGGGCGCAGGCCCGAACCAGCCGCGTGCAATCGAAATATCGCGTAGAAGTTTAGGAGAAACCATTGAGCACAGTAGCAACCCAGACCCTGGCAGAACGCATTGGCCTGATCAGTGAATCGTCCACCATGAAAGTGGCGGCGGCGGCCGACAAACTGCGCCGTGAAGGCGTGGATGTGGTGGACTTCGGCGCGGGCGAGCCCGACTTCCCCACCCCGGACAACATCAAGGAAGCCGCGATCAAGTCGATCCACAATAACTTCACCAAGTACACGGCCGCGGGCGGTACACAGGAGTTGAAGGAAGCCATTTGTGAGCGGCACGCCAAGGACTACGGCACCAGCTACAAGCCCAACGAGTGCATTGTGACGGTGGGTGGCAAGCACGTCATCTTCAACCTGATGCAGGTACTGGTGAACCCCGGCGATGAAGTCATCATCCCGGTGCCGTATTGGGTGACGTACAAGGACGTGGTGAACTACGCCGGCGGCAAGTGCGTGTTCGTGGACACCGACGAAGCGGCTGGGTTCACGTTCACGGCCAAGACGCTGGAACCGTACATCACGTCCAAGACCAAGATGGTGATCATCAACTCGCCGTCGAACCCCAGCGGCGCGGTGCTGAGCCAGAAGGATTTCGAGGACATCTACAAGCTGACCAGTTCACGGGGCATCTGGCTGATGACCGACGAGTGCTACTGCCGCTTCCTGTACGATAGCGAGCCGTTCTCGATTGCCGCGCAGCCCGGCGCCAAGGATACCGTCATTGTGGCCGGGTCGCTGTCGAAGACCTATGCGATGACCGGATGGCGCATAGGGTTTGGCCTTGCACCGGCTCCGGTGATCAGCGCCATTGGCAAGCTGCAGAGCCACATGACGTCGAATCCGACCTCCATTGCGCAGAAGGCAGCTGTCGAAGCGCTGCGGGGACCGCAGGAGAGCGTGGGGCTGATGCTGGCGGAGTACGCAACGCGCCGCGATTACGTGCTGGGGCGGTTGCGCGCCATGCCTGGCGTCAGCATCGTGGACCCGCGCGGCGCCTTCTACGCCTACCCGAACATCAGCGTTGCCTTTGGCAAGGGCGGCATCAACTCTTCCATGGACTTCTCCGAAAAGCTGTTGTCGGAAGCGAAGGTGGCCGTGGTGCCCGGTGAAGCCTTCGGCACGGATCGTCACATCCGCATCTCGTACGCAACGTCGATGGAGCAGCTCGCCAAGGGGCTGGACCGCATCGAGACGTTCCTGCGGGAGTTGAAGTAGCGTGCCGAGCATCGAGCGGATTGCTCCGTCGTTTCGTGAGCGGGTCTGGGGGTCAACCGGGTTGGCCCCCTGGTTCCCGGAGCCGGAAAAGAAGATTGGAGAGGTTTGGCTCGATGCCGGCGATGACTATCCGTTGGTGAAGTTTTTGTTCACCACCGAAAAGCTCAGCGTGCAGGTGCATCCCGATGATGAATATGCACGCGAGCATGAAAACTCGGCCGGCAAGACCGAGATGTGGCACATTCTGCGGACCGCGCCGGGAGCCAGTGTCGGCATTGGCTTCCGGCGTCCGATTTCGCGCGAGCAACTGCGCACCTCGGCCGAAGAGGGCACCATCGAAGGGCTGATCAACTGGATTCCGGTACGCCCGGGCGATACGCTCTTCGTTCCGGCGCGAACCGTGCATGCCATCGGTGCCGGCTTGACGCTCTGCGAGATCCAGCAGCGCAGTGATGTCACCTACCGCGTTTACGACTATGGCCGTCCGCGCGAGTTGCACCTCGACAAGGCGGTGGAGATCTCGGCGTTGGGTCCGGTGAGCGGCCGCAGCGTCCTGCCGGTGCGCTGTCCGTTCTTTCATACCGAACGGCTGCAGGTGAACGGATCGACGACACTGGAGCCCATAGCGCAACCCTGCGTTCTGGTGGTCCTGCAGGGCGAAGGATTGGTGGGTGACGAGCCGTTCCTGTCGGGAGAGGCGTTCCGGGTGGATGCCGAAACGCCTGTCACCATTCGCGGTCAGGCGACGGTAATCCGTACCTTTAAACCTTAGCTTTGGCGGCCTTCCAACCTGCGTCGAGCGTGCCGCGCATGCGTACCAGCACGTCTTTGTATTTGTCGGCCTGACGCGCCAGATTCGTGAACTCTTTGGGATCGGCCTGGTGATCGTAGAGTTCCTCATCGGGGTACGGCCCGGTCCAGCGCGTGTAGCGATAGCGGTCCGTGCGGACCGAGCGGCCAACAATGTTGTCCGGCCCGTGCATCTGCGTGAACGCACCGGATTTCCAGGGCCGCGCCGGATTGTCGAGCAGCGGTACGGCGCTCTGTCCTTCGCAATGCTGGGGTACCGGCAGCCCTCCGAGTTCCGCAATGGTGGGGTACATATCCACAAACTCCACCAGCGCCTTCGATCCCTTACCCTTGCCGCGGCGCCCCGGTGCGGCAATGATCAATGGCGCGCGAGCGGATTCTTCGAACAGGCTGCGTTTGTGCCACCGGTGATGCTCGCCGAGGTGGTAGCCGTGATCGCCCCAGAAGACGATGATCGTCTTGTCGAGCAGCTTTTGTTTCTCCAGCGCGGACAGCACGCGGCCCACCTGCCAGTCCATGTAGCTGATGCTGGCGTAGTAGGAGCGGATAGCTTCGCGCTTGCCGGCGTCGTTCATGCCGATGTCGTTGGCGCGCGTGTTGATGCAGAGTTCGCTGGCTTTGGGGATGTCGCCTCGGTCGTCGGGCGGGTTCACGGGAGCGGGGATGTTAGCCAGAGGATAGAGGTCGTAGAAGCGCGAGGGCGCCACGTTCGGCACATGCGGGCGCACGAAGCCCAGTCCGACAAAGAGCGGATCTTTGGTTTGGGAGAAGGCTTCTATCGTGAGGTCAGCGCAGCGGTCATCGGCCTGATCCTTACCGTCATTGGAGAACGAGATGGAGACCCACTGGGCCTTGCCGTTCGTCTCGATGGGGTAGCGGGTGCCCTCGGTATGCTGCTCTTTTCCCGGCGGCGAGATGGCGGTGTTCCAGGAAGGCGGATCGTCCCACTTATTGGTGCCGACAGAACCAGGCACGTCCATGTGGTACATCTTGCCGAAGCGATTTGAGTCCCAGCCGTTGTTCTTGAAGTGCTGCGGCAGGGTGAGCGCGTTGGGCACCTTGTCGCGCACGCTGATGTTGTTGGCCAGAATCTGGGTGGAATCGGGACGCAGACCGCTGAGTAGCGACGTGCGGCTAGGCCCGCAGAGCGGGAACTGGCAATAGGCCCGGTCGAAGCGCACACCCATGGAGGCGATGCGGTCGATGTTCGGGGACTTAACGATGGGGTGCCCATAGCAGCCGAGGCTGTTGTTAAGGTCATCGGCACCAATGAAGAGCACGTGGGGGCGGTCGCGGCGCTGGCCTAAGGCGAGGTAGGGCGCGGCAAGGGCAGGAAGAAAACTGCGACGAGACAGAGCCATGTCCGGCACAGCATATCAGATGCGGAGTGCTAGGCTGAGGGAAATGCGTCGCGTCCTGGTTGCGTTTCTGTTGTGGCTGCCCATAGCCTGCGGGCAGAGCGTGTTCGTGAATGAGATTCACTATGACAATACGGGCACCGATACGGGTGAGGCGATCGAAATTGCGGGGCCGGCGGGAGCAGACGTCAGCGGTTGGCGCATTGTGCGCTACAACGGATCGGTGCCGGATGCGGGCGTGGTGTACACAGCGCCAGCAGCCACCGAGACCTTCGCGGCGGGTACGGTGATTCCCAACAGCACGGGTACTGGCTTTGGGTTTCTGGTGATCCAGTACCCCACCGACGGGTTGCAGAACGGCGCGAACGACGGCTTCGCATTGGTGGACGCCGGCAATCGCGTGGTGCAGTTTCTTTGCTATGAAGGCGTGATGACGGCGGGGGGAACCGCGCCCACTCCGGAGAATCCAGCCGCTGGAATGACATGCACGGACATAGGCGTGGCGCAGTTGGGTACGTCCGCTGTGGGGCAATCGTTGCAGTTGACCGGTGCGGGGTCGGCGTACACGGACTTCCGCTGGGCCGGCGCGGCGGCCAACACGTTCGGGGCGGCCAACAACGGGCAGACGTTCACGGCGTTGCCGTCGCTCACCCTGGAGGATGTGTCACGGCAGGAGGGGAACGCGGGCACGACGCCGTTCGCCTTCACGGTGCGATTGACCTCGGCAAGCCCGGCGGAAGTTAGCTTCATTTACTTCACTGCCGACGGCAGCGCGACAGCCGCTGATGGGGATTATGAAACAACGGGCCTCAATCTCACGATGGGGCGGATCGCCGCCGGGCAAACCTCGACAACCATCACGGTGCTGGTGAATGGCGACACGAAGCCCGAGTTCGATGAGACGTTCACGGTGCGTCTGCTGGGCGCGGTGGGTGCGACGGTGGTGCGGGGCACCGCCACCGGCACCATCCTCAACGACGACGGTCCGCCTCCCTGCGAATCGACGCATGCCATCAGCCAAGTGCAGGGACCCACCAGCACCAGCCCGATCGTGGGGCGCGTCGTCGTGGTGGATGGCGTTGTGACTGCCAACAAGTTCAATGGCTTCTTCGTGCAGGAGCCGGATGCGGACAGCGACGGCAATCCCGAAACATCGGAGGCCATCTTTGTTTTCACCAACAACGCCAATGGTCCGGCGGTGGGAAGCCTCGTGTGTGTCACCGGAACGGTAACCGAGTTCGCCACCAGTTTCAGCACGTTAACGCAGCTCACCAATGCCCGCACGCAGGTAATGCGCGGCGGCGTGCCACTGCCCGCCCCTATCGTCCTGACCAGCGAGTTCCCACATCCGGACGGCGGCTTGGATCAACTGGAGCGGTGGGAATCCATGCGCATCACGGCTCCGGCATTCACTGCCGCCTCCGGCACAACCGAGAGCAACTTCGAGAACGCGGCCTTCTATGCGGTGGTGCAAGGGATGTTATCGCCCTTCCGTGAACCGGGCATCCAGGCCCCACGCGGCGTTCCGTCTGGATCGACGAAGACCATCCCACCCATTCCGCTATTCGACAGCAACCCGGAGTTGGTCCGCATTGACCTGCGCGGACAGAACCAGGCATCGGGTCCAGCCGTCACAGCCGGGCAGACGGTACGCAACGTTGTGGGAGTGCTGGATTTCAATAGCCGCGGATTTGAGATCGCGCAGGACGTCGGGGTTAGTGCCGAGATCAGCGGGCCGGCGCAGTACCGGACCGTGCCCGCAGCCACCGCGAATGAGATCACGATGGGCCACATGGGCCTGCGCAACTATACAGGCGCGGCCGCGCAACAGGCGAAGGCAGTGCGGGTGGTTCGCGATGTACTGCGCTATCCAGACCTGCTGGGCGTGACGGAAGTGAGCACGCCGGCGGCTCTGGAAGGATTGCGCGACGCCTTGAACGCGGGCGACTCCGGCCTGCGGTACGAAGCGTTTCTGGGCACCACCGGCGGCTCGCAGAACGTCGGCTTTCTGGTGAAAACATCGCGCATCAGCATCACCACGGTGCCGCAGCAGATCCTGGAAGCCAGCATGTTCGTCGACCCCGCCGATGGCATCTCCAAACGCCTGCATGACCGGGCGCCCCTACTGCTGCAAGCCCGCGCGGGCGACTTCACGTTCACCGCGGTCATGGTGCATCTGCGGTCGCTGATTGATGTCGAAAGTGAAGTGCCCGCCAGCCTGCAGAACAACGTCACCGAAGGGCAGCGCACCCGCATGAAGCGCCGCGCCGCAGCCGAAGACCTCGCCCGCTACCTGCAGCAACGTCAACTCGCCGACCCCGACGAACGCATCTTCGTCATGGGCGACTTCAACGCCTTCCCATTCAACGATGGGTATGTGGACGTGCTGGGCACCATTACGGGCGATCCCGTTGCGGAGCACGACGTGGTGGAGGCCAGTGGAGACCTCGTGAATCCGAACTTCGTGAACCTGGTGGCCACCGCGAAGGTAGCGGAAGAAGAGCGGTATTCGTACATCTTCGATGGCTCACGCCAGGTGCTGGATCACATCCTGGCATCGCAGAACGCGGCCGGCTTCGTCAGCCGCCTGGTGTACGCGCGCGTGAATGCTTGGTTTCCGGAGCAACTGGCAAGCGAGAGCACGCGGCCGGAGCGGCTGAGCGACCATGATCCGGCATTGATCTATGTGACCGTGCGCTAACCGCGCCAGCGCGTGCCGGCGTTCAGCGTCTTCTTCGCATAAGCCAGGCTGCGATCCAGATCGTAGCGCTGCTGTGCCTTGAGCGCGGCGGCATACTCGGGCGGGAATGGCGCGCCGCTGACATCGGACTGGATAATGGGTGCCATCAGTGGGTGGCCCTTCTTGGCCAGCGCGACGAACCGCGCGAAGTCCTCCGCGGGCGTACCGGCGAAGTTCTTCCAGAACGCGGGTTCCAGATATGGAACAACAGCCGGCGGGCGTCCCGTGATGACTTCCATCAGGAACGGCGCCTGCGGGCAGAGTTCGCGGAAGCGTGCGGTGAGTTTAACGAAGTCGATGCTGCCATCGCCCAGCGCCACCCATTGCACTGCGGCGCCGCGCGGATGTTCGAACACCACCGAATCCCGGATATGCGTGCTGACCACGTACGGCGCCAACACCTCCAGCGTGTGCAGCGGGTCTTCCAGTACGTTGACGGGATTGCCCGTATCCAGACAACTGGCCACGAAGTCCTTGCCGGCCTCCTCGATGATGGTCTTCACTTGGCGCGCCTGAAACTCGCCGTGGTTCTCGATGGCGATCTTCACCTGTGCATCCAGCGCCTGACGGCGCACGGTCTTCAACCCAGTGATCGCAGACTCCAGAAGCGCGTTGATGTTCGTGCCACCCGCACGATCGCCCGCACCGCCGACAAACACGCGGAAGGAGCGCGCCCCCAACAGCCGCGCAGCACGAATGCCCTCCTCCAAATAGGAAGTGGGCGTGCCCTGACGCGGATTCCACTGTTTCGAGACTGTCGAAATACAGCCCCAACCGGGCTCAACAATAATGCCGAGCCGGTTCGCCCGATCCTTGACCTTACGCAGGTATGCTTCGTCGAAGCTGGTGAAATCGCCGCGGCTGGCCTGGATGGCGTCGAGTTTCTGCTCCTCGGCGTAGTCCAGCATCTGGTCGACATTCCATTTGAAGGCGCGGAGCGAATAGGTGTCGATGCCCAGCTTCAGCGGCACGGCCGGTGTGGCATTCTGGGCCGCCAGCGCCGATGCGCCAGCCAGTGCGGTAACGAAGCTTCGACGAGTCATCGCGTTCGACTCCTGTTTACGATTTCCGGAAAAACCAGAGCCAGAAGTATTGCCCCCCCGCACCGTGCCGGTAGCGCGGTTCGAAGCCGCAGCGTTCGGCCATGGCACAGGCGTCCTCATCGGAATAGGGTGCGCCCAGCCATGTGTCGTCCGGCTGCGTTTCAATGCTGGTGTCGCCCTGCACCTGGAACTTGAACAGCGCGCCGGGCCGCAGCAGCCGGGCTACTTCGCGCACGTAGTTCTCGATCACTTCCTTGCTGGGGATGTGTTGGAAAACAATGGTGGAGAATGCGAAGTCAAAGCTGCCGTCGGCCGTGATGGCGCTGAGATCGGTGCCGTTGGTCTGCAGCAGGTGAACATGCTTACGATCCTTCAGCGCCTGTGTGGCCTGGCGGATCATCTCGCCGCTGACGTCCACGGCCCAAACCTCGCCGAACAGGTCGCTCAGCGCGCGCGTGACGCGGCCGGCACCGCAGCCGATCTCCAGCACCTTCATCTGCATTGGATCTTTCTCCTGGCAGATGTTGATCATGTCCGTGAGGATCTCTTCCGAGACGGTACGCCTGCCGGAGGCGAAAAACTCGTCATCGGTCCAGTCCGTGCGTTCAGTGTTCACGAAGTAACGGGCGTTCTCCCGGGCACGTTCGTCCCAGTCCCGGCGCATCTTTTCCAGTTGTTCCGCTAAGGTCATCGAAAACCTTCATTGTATCCCGCGCCGGGCGTTGTATACTGGTTAAGTCGGAACAAGGCCGTGGGCGGCTAGCTCAGTTGGGAGAGCACCGCGTTCGCAATGCGGGGGTCGTGGGTTCGAATCCCATGCCGTCCACCAAACTTTCCGATACCCCTCACAATTTCAAAGCGCAGCCTGACAACAGGCGGCATCCCATTGAGCAATGGAGCCGTTCTGTCTAATTGTGGGTGCCGGAATGTCCGGGCTGGCTGCTGCAAGGTACCTGAAATCGCATGGATGGAACTGCCTGGTCCTGGATAAGGGCCGAAGCGTGGGCGGACGCATGGCGACGCGGCGCATCGGCGAAAGCAGGCTGGATCATGGGGCGCAGTTCTTTACGGCTCGCGATGCGGAGTTTCGGAATCTGGTAGCGCAATGGCGGCAGGCCAGCCTGGTGGATGCCTGGTTTGAGAAGGACGGCGAGGTTTGTTACCGGGCAGCCGGCGGCATGAACGCGCTTGCCAAACACATGGCCCAAGAGTTGGAGGTGCGCACGCAGGTGACGGTGGCTTCTGTAGAGCCTGGCCCGGCGGGTTGGCGTGTGGTGAGCACGTCAGGCGAGCAGTGGAACACCGCGCGGGTGCTGTTGACCGCGCCGCTGCCGCAATCGGCGGCGCTGCTGGGAGAACATAGCGAAATGCTCCCACCCTTGCCCGAAGCGAACTATGAGCCGTGCTTTGCGTTGCTGGCGGTGTTGACTGGCGGGGGCCTGCTCCCGCCAGAAGGATTTGTCCAACTCGAAGTCGGTCCGGTGGCATGGATTGCAGACAACACGCACAAGGGGATCTCGTCCGGACCAGCGGCGCTCACCATCCACGCCAGTGCGCGGTTTTCCCAAGAGCACTTCGATTTCCCCCAGGAGCAGGTTGCGGCGTTGTTACTGCAGGCGGCGTCGCCGTGGTTGGGTAGTCCGGTAGCGGAGTGGCAGTTGCATCGATGGCGATACGCACGTCCTGCTTGCCGGATGCCGCAGTTGTTCGCCGAGGCTCAGCACCCCGCTCCGCTACTTGTATTGGGTGATACGTTTGGCGGCCCGCGGGTGGAAGGAGCCTGCCTTTCGGGCATAGCCGCGGCGCGGCGGCTTGCGGGATAATGCTCGCTGATTCATGCTGCGCCGAGTTGCCATTGCCCTGGTTCTGCTGGTCGCGATCTATGCGGTCTTCCTGGGAACAACGTATCGCGCGATGACGCAACCGCCCGAAGAGTTCGGCCGCTACATGAAGAGCCTGCCGCCATTTGCGATGTACGCAATGCCGTTTCCGCCAATGTGGAACCGCGCGCGCGCCGGCACGTTGGCGATCGGCGACACGGCGCCTGATTTCGAACTACCGCGGCACGATAAGTCCGGGCATGTGCGGCTATCGGATTTCCGCGGCAAACGGCCCGTGGTGTTGATGTTCGGCAGCTACACTTGACCACCCTTCCGGCGGGAGGTTCCCGCCCTCAACCAGATGTACGAGACCTACCGCGACAAGGCCGAGTTCTTCGTCATCTACATCGAAGAGGCGCATCCCAGCGATCTCTGGCAATTGCCGTCAAACGTAAAGGATGACGTGATCTTCGCAAGGCCAAAGAGCGAAGCGGAGCGGTTCGGCGTCGCTGAGTCTTGCGTGCGCAAGTTGGGAATCAAGATCCCGGCGCTGATCGATGGCCTGGACAACCCGGTGGAGCGCGCCTACACGGGATGGCCGGACCGGCTCTATCTGGTCGACAAGGATGGCCGCATTCAATTCAAGAGCGCCCCCGGCCCGTTCGGGTTCCGGCCGAAGGCGCTGGATGCCGCCATTCGCGATCTGTAACGCCTGGCGATCCAGATCCGAACTGTTCCTTGAACCCGACCGGATCTCATGAGTCCGTCGCACGTCACGCTCCCGTCCTGGGCCATGACAGATCCACGGCAATCTGACCGGGTGCCGGTGTCAACAGACTCCCAGTGTTGATGGTGGACCCCAGGCTGCTGGCGAGAGGCGATTCAAAGGTCCCCTTGCCGTTGGCGTCGATATGGCGCGTATAGCTACCGGAGTGCCTCTTCTTACGCAACAAATCTCAGCGAGCGACGAACCGCACATAGCCCCACATTTCGGGCACATGCATATCAATCAGCCCTTGCGGCGACCACACCCAGTTGTCTTCCTTCAACCCCGGCAGTTTCACGTAGCGGCCGTCGCGGACCTCCACGCGCCACTCCACGCGGGAGAAGTTTACGCGCCAGGACTCGCCTGGCTTAGGTCTCTTGACGGGCGCTTTGGAGGCAAAGGCAGCCCAGGGAAAGGCGATCTCCAGGGTCCAGCCGCGGTCCTGATCTCGCGGATCATTGAGCGTGCCCTGTATCTGCACGGCGGTCCGGAGTCCTGGGATTTCCCAGCTGTTGTCGGCCTTACCCTGTTTCTTGTAAGGCTTCGGAAGAAAGAGATCCCAGCCGGTGTTCAACGCGTTCATTTCGAATTCGAAGTAGTTGAGGGTATCGCCCGAGGGGTTCAGAAACACCTCAAAGTCGTTGTCGTGAAAAATGACAGCGTCGTGTTTGGTTAACGTGGCCCAGACGTGCGGTTCTTCCAGTTCGGCGGCGATGTAGAAGTACTGATCATCCCAAAGCATCTTGGCGCGAGTGCGGAAGCGGGGGCGCGGTTTGGCATCGCCCTCGATGTCGACGAAATCGGCAGTCCAGGGCGCGGCCTCCCAGGCGGGATCATCGAGTTTGCCGTCGATGCGCACGGGGGCGGACGCGCGGCGGCACTCGTAACGAAGGGGATCCGCAGCAGGAGCAAGTACGGTAAGCAGTAGCAGTCCGACGGTCGCGCGAAGAGCAGGCATGGTGGTCTACTCCCACCCTAACGCAGCGGCGGGGCGGAGGCCACACCAAGCGAAAGTGAACACCCCCGTACGGATTCAGTGAGATAGAATACACGAGCCAGGCCAGGTGCGTGGCTTGGCTAAACTCTCGCGAAGGAAAACTCCCACAATGCGCAAGCTGTTTTCTATGATCTGTCTCTCTGCGACGCTGGCGGCCATGGCATGGGCGGCCGCGGACGAAGCGAAGTTCGTTGCAGCCATGAAGAAGATCGGGCCGACGTGCTCGGGCCTGGGCAAGAAGATCAAGGCGAAGGACGCCAGTGGCGCTGCTGACGCCAAGGAACTGCAGGGTCTGTTTAAAGAGTCGGACAAGTTCTGGAAGGCGAAGAAGGCCGATGATGCGATCGCCCACTCGAAGACGGCGGGCACGGAGTTCGCGGCCATTCACAAGGCCATCAACTCGGGCGACTGGGACGCGGCGGATGCCGGCTTCAAGAAGGCGGTAGCCACGTGCGGCGGCTGCCACGGCGCGCATCGCGAGAAGAACGCGGACGGAACCTTTAAGATCAAGTAATACGTCTAAAGCAATGGGGCCGGATCGCAGTGCGGTTTGGCCCCAGATGTTAGACTAGTTGTTGAAGGGGGGGCGTAACGGCTTCGACGGGTTGGTACAAGTTTGAGAAGGCGTGTCGGGTTCCGAGCTCCCGTTAAACGATCGGAAAATCACAACTGCCAATAATCAGCAGTTTGCTTACGCTGCCTAATTTTAGGTAGCCGCTCTGGGTTACGAGTCCGCGCGTAATTTAAGAGTGTAATTTTGCGGAATAGGCCGAGAGCTTCTGTCCGGAGCAGCAGGTCGAGATTAATCGGGCTAGGCGGCCGAGGATTTTGCCGATTCAGAATCGGTTGCCGAAACAACAGAATCGAGCTACACACGTAGGCTTTTCAGGTTTGGCTTTCTCGGACGCGGGTTCAACTCCCGCCGCCTCCACCACTATTTTTACTAACATTATCAACAAGTTACAAAAGCGATACGGCCCACGTAAGTTTCACGTAAGGGTTGTTTTGCTATTCTTGGAGCGTGTTGAACATCTTTCGCCGCCACATCGGGAAGTGCCCCTACCACGGCAAGCGGACCGGCCAGAAGTGCCCAAGGAAGCCGCCTTGCCCGATCCACTTCGAGGGAGTTGACGGCCAAGGCAGGTACGGTGACCCGAAACGGCTGATCGATCCCCGCACTCAAAATGGGGTTCGCGATTGGGCGCGCGCATGCGAAATCATTCGCGACAAAGAATCTCCGACACCCATTCTGGTGGCCGAAACGCGGACCACCATTGAGCAAGCCCTAAAGCACTATGAGACGAAGAAGTCCAATCGAAGCGAAGACCGCAAACGCAAGATCAGGATCGTGCTCAGCCGCATGGCCGCATTCATGGCAGCAAATCCTCGAAACTACCAGTTCATCACTGAGATTCGCCACGCCGACTTGACGGATTGGATCGCGACTTGGAAGGGAGCCTCGACCACCCGCGACCGGGATCAGTCGATTGTTCAGTCGTTCTTTAAGTACTGTAATCGCGCCGACTTCATCACGAAGAATGTTGCCGACGGCTTGGACCCGATTGAAAACGATAACGAAGCCAAGGAACCGTTCACACCCGAAGAACTCGAACAGGTGTGGGCTGCTTTGCCCAACCTCCCGGATGAATACGGTCGTTTAGGCCAGCCCATCGCAGAGCAGACTGCCGCCTTCGCCTACGTGATGCGGTATACCGGCTTGGCTGTTTCGGATGTCGTGAAGTTGAAGAAATCAGCCGTGCAGGGCAACCGCATCATGACCTACCGGAAGAAGACGGGCGGCGACGTGTGGACAATGGTGCCCGAATGGGTGGTGGATATCCTGATGGCGGCACCGCACGACAGCGAAGCGTATTTCTTCTGGAGCGGCGAAGGAAAACTGCATACGCGGGCATCGAAGTGGTTCTCCCGACTCCGCAAGTTGCTTGATCTTGCCGGACTCCCGCATCGTTCTCCTCATCGTTTCCGGCATTTCTTTGCCGTCGAACTTATCTTGGCTGACGTACCGATAGATGGCGTGTCCCGGCTATTGGGACACAAGTCGATCAAGACGACGGAGAGATATTACTTGCGCTGGATTCAGGCGCGGCAGATGCGACTCGAAGATCATCTGCGCCGGGTGTGGAGCGGGGACCCGCTCACACGACGGATGAAGCAGAGCGGCTAGCCCCGGCCTCACCGAACGCCCATTCGCGGGAGCGTATGGGCGAATTTACCCTTACCATCCACGAAAAGCACTACACGGTCGAGGAAGTTGCCGACCGTCTCAACGTTTCCCGCGAAACAGCACGCCGCATGTTTTGGACTGAACCCGGCGTCATCAAGTGGTCGCGGCAGCGCTCGAAGTACCGGCGCTCCTACACGACGCTCCGCATTCCCGAATCCGTTTTCATCCGTGTTTATAGGAGGTTGCAGGTGGGGTCTGGCTTTGCCGCCTAAGTACTCCCGCGAATAGGCAGAGGACACCCTCAATGATCGACCGGCTGTTTTTCCAGCTACCGGCGGACGTGTGCTTCGAGGCAGCATTCGAAGCACACGTCCGTGACGTATTACGCAGACTTCCAGCGGGCGCACGAACACGACCCTTCAAGGTGGGACCCAAACTGCCCATCACTTGTCATTTCTACGAACCGTTCTTCAACTCCCGCCATCGGGCTGCAACGGTTGGACAGATTCAATGGGAAGGGACGGCACGAATGTCCGCATCCGACATGCTGAGTCTGGCAAAGGCGATCTTCGCTAATCCCACCGCCGTTCCGATCCGGCGGGCTGATCTTGCTGTCGATGTTCCCCATGTCGATGTGGAGTGGTTCTATCGAAACGCCCGTGTCTTCAATGCCCGACGACTTGCTGAGCACGTGAATCGGCACAACCGCAAGGGAATTCTGACCGTGGAATGGGGTGCCGGGAAGAGCAATAGGCAATTTGTCTGCTATGACAAGATCGAAGAGCGGCGACAAGACGGCATCATTCTACCGGACTCTCCGTTGATCTTGACGCGGGTGGAGTGCCGATTGCGAAAGGCTGAGATTCCGTCGTCGATGTCTACGCTCGACCGCCTGATAGATACGGTGGAGGACTTTCGGCCCTTTCCCGAACACCGTTTCATGCTACCGCCAGCCCCACAATCTCCTGACGCCGCAGCCCGGCTTGCCGATCTTGGACTCGACGAAGAGATCAAACTTCGGGGTCTGCTGGCGTTACGGCGGCAAAAGGGGCTTCAAGGTGTTCGCAGTTTCATCAGGAAGCGCGGTGGAAAGCCCGAACGCTATGACGACTTGTTGAGCGTTGCAGCGGCAACGGACAGGATCATTCAAGCGGACTTGAACGGCCTCTTCCGTGAGTCGGTGCGCGGGCAACTGGAGGGATCACCTATAACAACCACTCAGGCAGGTCATTATGTCCGAAGTGAAGAACCTTCAGAACCGCTCTCTGACGGATCGTCTCACTTCGATCTTCTTCACCATTTCTTGACGGCGGAAAGACCCCAACGGATTCCGGCGTCCAACACGATCAGGAACAGGAAGTACAGGAAGCCGCCGGTGGCGGCAGAAAGGTATGCGTCATAAAGAATTCACTGAAACCCTGAAGGTCAACTACGCGGAAGGTACAGCCGACCTGCTGGACCGGGCGGTATTGATACTCCAACCATTCGCCCCGGAAACGATTCGTGATCGAAGTGCTGTTGTACGCCTTGCGACGGATTACTTGCTTCGGTCCATCGGACTGTGGCCGACACCGGGGAACTCCCAACAGCCAACGGCTCAGAAGCTAGGGGCTATGGGAACTAGTGACTGCGACGACCCTTGAAATTGCATCCCTCTGCCGGTCCCCGCTTCGGTCGGGCACACCCGAAGTACAGTTCCTTCGTGGTGCGTGATTGCCGGGCCACGGTTTCCGGCCAGTCACAGTTCGGACACGGGCCAGCCTTTTCACCGCGATAACTTGGCTGTTCCATTGGGTCTTTCAGACGCGCCGTGGCAATCGGGTGTCCGGCTTCGATTGTCTTTCCGCCATCGCTGTCGGCGACCGGCAGGGTTTTCGCCAGTTCGTCTTCCACGTCGATCCCGTACTGGACCGCCAGCATCGCGACACTCGAACCGATGGACGCCCGCAGTTCCCCAAGCGCCGCGAAGAAACCGAAATCGTGAGCGATGCCACGTCGCGTGCCGAAGTCGCCGTGGCTGGCGTCAAGGAATTTGCGGGTGGCAGCACGAATCGCGCGAAGCGGTGCGACCAGTTCGCTGCCATCCTTCAAGTTGCCAAGTTCGGTAGTCAGGACCCGGCGAATTTCCAAAGCGGACTGGACGCAATGGCTTGGTTCTTCCCACGCGAAATCGTTGTACAGGATGCGGCGATCTTCTAGGAAGCGGATCACGCGCCGGGCAACCTGCACGTCCGGCACCGGCGGCGTCCACGAAACGCCGAATACGGGACAGCTAACCCCGTTGAGACGACTGATGATCTCCTTGAACGTCATGGAAGTCCTGACGTAGCTTAGCCCAAACGCCTGTTGCCTAGCGTGGCCTTCAGAAATTCATTAAAAGCATCGGCCAGCGTTTGTTGTCGCTGTGCCCAAAATTCTTCGGCCCGCGCGACGTTCCACAGATCGCTGTTTACGGGGATGCCCTGACTTTCAAGCACCTTCGGCGAAATGTTCGCAAGGTACGTTGCAGGTGTGTTGTCGCTGATCGACTGATTAGAATCCTTGGCGACGAATGCGATGTTCGCCAGAACGTCCGCGCGCTGGCGCGCTTTACCCTGCTGGAAATAGGCGCGGGGCAGAACATGGTGTCGGTCCACACGGGTACGGCTGACAATCCGCCGTTGCGTCAACAGATCAGACGCGCCAAGTTGCTTACACGCAAGGAAGGTCGTCAATAATCCGCTACGGTCAGCCATCGAGCCGTTGAAATCCGCCGGGGTCGCCCACAGCGATGGTCGGCTTTGCCGGAGATTCGACAAGAGAGCGCCTATCGGATCGCCATTCCTGCAAGCCTTCAAGTCCTGCTCCAAGGCCGTGCCACTGGCCGAACTGTAGCGGTGAGCCAAGGCCGCGCAGCCGACCCATCCGGCGATCTCACGGTCGTCGCGGTCGCGGGGGCTGAGTGTACCGCACAGCGCGATCACCGGCACAAGTAGACTCCCGGACCACAGAACCGACATGTCGGCGATGCCCAATTCACCCATACACAGGCTGAGAGCATCATCGACCGCAGATTTGGTACGCTTCCACGCCTGTTCCACGTCCTTCGTGTGGAGTTCATGCAGAGGGGTGCGCCGCCGTCCGTCCGGCAAGGCAATGAACGCACAGGCCCGGAACAAATGGCTGGCGGTGATTCGGTCGAAGCCGCGTTTGTGCAGTTCGTTGATGAAGGGCGTCAACTGTTTCCGAATGAAACCCGAATGCTTCGCGGCGACCTGAGCACTTTGAAGGTCCTCCGTGCGCAGTTTCACGCCAAGCGTATTGATGCGCTGAAACGCGTTCACCGCGTCGTCAAAGTTGTAGCCCATCATGCGGACAATCGGGATTTCGTATTCCAGAACTGAGCGCAACCGTTCCAGACGCTCTTCAACCTTCCGCCCGCGCACGTCATCGTGCAGGTTGCGCCGGAAACGCCGGTACCAATCGTCGTCCCAAACATCGGCCACTCGAACCCACCGGTCGTCCTTTCGGGTGGCCGCATTCGCTCGAAGGAACTGCTCTTCTTCGGTGTTGAAAACCACGTCGATTCCGTCGTCACCGGTCAGGGTACGGGCAAGGGTGATGACACGCTGCTGGCCGTCGATCAACCAACCGACCGATGTCCCAATAGCCTTGGCCGGGGCATAGCGACGTACCTCAACCCGCTCATCGCTCTCCCACACCAACAACGAAGAAACCGGGAACCGCCGGTACAACGAATCGATCAGCTTGGGCGCTCGATTCGGTGTCCAGACGTAATCGCGCTGGAACTCCGGTACAACGATCCGGCCAGCGCGGAAGTCGTTGATGATCTCCTGAACGCGGGACTGCTGATGCACAAGTGTCGGAACCATATGCCTCTATCGGCGGAAGAATCCTTGTCCTTTCGGGATGAAAACATTTTCCATCATTTCTGGTCAGGAACGGGGCGCGCCGCCAGCCACACGAATTATAGGAGAATTGTTTTATCGCAGTGACATGCAGCGATCAGAAGCGCGTCCGACCGGCGCGCCCGACTAGAATAGAGGCTCCGCGTGTACACGGCCTACCACAGCCTGTATTGGGCCACCGCCTTGACTTTGCGCGGTGGCGGCGACGACCTGTCACGGTTGTCGCAATCCATAGCATCGGCCCGCGTAGACCTGAATCCACATCAGGTTGATGCGGCCCTGTCTGCCCTTCGGTCGCCGCTGTCGAAGGGCATGATATTGGCGGATGAAGTCGGCCTTGGCAAAACTATCGAGGCCGCGCTGGTGATCGCCCAACGATGGGCCGAACGCCGACGCCGGATTTTGCTGATTCTTCCAGCGACCCTCCGCAAACAATGGCAACAGGAGTTGCTGGAAAAGTTCAGCCTTCCGTGTTCGATTCTCGAATCCAAGACGTACAACGAAGCGTTGAAGGCCGGGAACCCCAATCCCTTCCTGTTGGAGAACCGGATTGCGGTCTGCTCCTACCAGTTCGCCAAGGCAAAGAAGTCCGACATCGCTTCCGTTTCGTGGGATTTGGTGATTCTCGATGAAAGCCACCGCCTTCGGAACATTTTCAAGGGCACGAACAAAACGGCGGCGGCAATCGCGGAAGCCTTGGAGCCACGGCACAAACTGCTGCTGACGGCGACGCCCCTTCAAAACAGCCTCATGGAATTGTACGGGCTGGTCAGTGTCATCGATACTCAGGTGTTCGGCGACGCGAAATCCTTCTGGCTTCAGTACGTCCAGACGAACAACGAAACGCAACGCAATATGGTGCTTCGGGAGCGCTTGAAACCGCTGTGTCACCGAACGTTGCGAAAGCAGGTACAGGAGTACGTTCGCTTCACCCGCCGCATTCCGATCACACAGGACTTCTTCCCGTCGCCGGATGAACAGAAGTTGTACGACGACGTGTCGGAGTACTTGCGCCGCGATGAACTGATGGCGCTTCCCACCAGCCAACGGCAACTCATCACGCTGGTACTTCGCAAATTGCTGGCGTCATCATCCTTCGCGATATCCGGCACGTTGCGGAGTCTGGCACAACGTCTCCAGACCGAAATCGATGGCGAACAACCGCCCGCCGATGCGACCGAAGCCGCAGCCGACTTCGATTCCCTTGACGAACTGGCGGACGAATGGGCCGACGACGATGCACAGCACTCGGACCAATCCGAAGCTGATCCAGTTGAAGTCCGCAATCGCAAGATTAAGAGCGAAATCCGCGACCTTCGGGAGTTCGTCAAACTGGCCGAAAGCATCCGCCGCAACTCAAAGGGCGAACAGCTACTAGAGGGACTGAAGAAGGCGTTCGAGAAGGCAGATCAACTTGACGCGCCGCACAAGGCCGTAATCTTCACCGAATCCTTGCGCACCCAACGGTACCTTTGCGACATGCTCACTGAGAACGGCTACGCCGGGGAGATCGTCCTCATTAGCGGCAGCAACGCCGACGCGGAATCCGGGGCCATCTACCGCCGGTGGGTGGAACGCCACAAAGGAACCGACCAGATCAGCGGCAGTCGTACCGCCGACATGAAAGCGGCCATCGTGGAAGAGTTCCGCGACCGGGCGACCATCCTCATCGCGACCGAATCCGCCGCCGAAGGCGTCAACCTTCAGTTCTGTTCTCTGATCGTCAACTTCGATCTCCCGTGGAATCCGCAGCGCGTCGAACAACGCATTGGCCGGTGCCATCGCTACGGCCAGAAACACGATGTCGTCGTCGTGAACTTCGTCAATCGCAACAATGCCGCCGACCAACGGGTGTTCCAGCTACTCTCCGAAAAGTTTCGGCTCTTCGATGGCGTCTTTGGGGCCAGTGATGAAGTCTTGGGTGCCATCGAGAGCGGTGTGGACCTTGAAAAACGAATCGCCGCCGTCTATCAGGAGTGCCGTAGCAACACCGAAATCCAAGCCGCGTTCAATCAACTTCAGGCCGAACTCGATGGCGACATCAGCAATCGGCTGGCGCAAACGCGGCGCGACCTGCTGGAACATTTCGATGAGGAAGTCCACCAGCGTCTCAGAATGCACCGCGACCGCGCGCAGGAGACGTTGAATGCGGTCCAGCAAATGCTTCTGAGTCTCACCCGGCAGGAACTTGGGGCAACGGCCAACTTCACGGATGGGGAATCGTACTTCGATCATGACGGCAACGGCTATCATCTCGACTGGCGCGTTGCGGAACAGCGGAACTGCCACTTCTATCGCCCGGATCACCCGTTGGCGGAACGGATCATCGCCGAATCAAAAAGCCGCACGCTACCGCCAGCGGAAGTTAAGTTCGACTACGGGCGATACGGGGCGCGCCTCAGTGTGGTGGAGCCTCTGATTGGGCGTGCCGGTTGGCTTCGGGTCGCCATGCTGCGTGTGGAAGCGTTCGATGTGGAAGAGCGTTTGATCCTTGGCGGTGTATGCGACGACGGCAAACCGTTGGACCCGGAACTCTGCCGGAAACTCATGGCTGTGCCCGGTGCCGTCTCTCAATCGCCCGTGGACGGGACGCCGCCCCCGCGCGTGGAGGAAACATTGACGGCTGAAAAGTCGAAGGCACTGACGGAGATCGAAAAACGCAATCTGAAGTACTTCGATGAAGAGGTCGAAAAGTTGGACCAGTGGGCCGAAGACCTGAAGACCGGACTCGAACGGGAAATCAAGGAACTCGATCAGCAGATTCGCGAAACGAAGCGGCTTTCGACGGCGGCACCGACGCTACAGGAAAAGCTGGAACACCAGAAGCGATTGAAAGAACTGGACTCAGAGCGGCGCACCAAGCGGAAGCGGCTGTTCGAGGCCCAAGACGAAATCGACTCCAAGCGGGACGGCCTGATTGCGGAAATCGAACAGCGGCTCCAACAGAAGGTGGCCTTCGATCCGCTGATGACGATCCGGTGGACAGTCACCGACGCCGGGAGAGCGAATGGATGAGCAAGAAAACGAAGCTGGAATTAACGTGGATTGGGAAGGACCAGCAACCCAAACTGGAGCCGCGCATCCTGCTGGAAGACCCGGCGCTCAGCCACCACGCGGCGGGGCGCGTCACCGATGATGACTTCTATGACAACCGGCTAATCCAAGGGGACAATCTCTTGGCGCTCAAGTCGCTGGAACAGGAGTTCGCCGGGAAGATCAAATGTATCTACATTGATCCTCCTTACAACACGGGGTCGGCATTCCAGCACTACGATGACGGCGTTGAGCATTCGATTTGGCTGAGCCTCATGCGGGACCGACTGGAATTGTTGCGGACGCTGCTTTCTGAACAAGGCAGTCTTTGGATTTCGATTGACGACAATGAGTGCCACTACCTTAAAGTGCTTTGTGACGAAATCTTCGGCAGGCAGAACTTCGTTGCCAGCATCATATGGCAGAAGATATTTTCGCCGAAGAGCACAGCCCGCCACTTTTCCGACGCTCACGATTTTGTGCTTGTCTTCGCAAAGAACAAGGAAGTGTGGCGGCGCAACTTGCTTTCGCGGGATGAGAAGCACAACAAGAGTTACAAGAATCCTGATGATGATCCACGTGGTCCGTGGACTTCCGGCGATCTATCGGCACGGAACTACTACTCTCTTGGTATCTATCCCATCACGACTCCCGCCGGACGTGTGATACCCGGTCCACCGAAGGGAATGTACTGGCGCGTATCGAAGGAAAAGTTCGACGCCCTCGACCGTGACAACCGCATCTGGTGGGGCAAGGATCGTGATAACCAACCCCGGCTGAAACGGTTTCTCTCAGAGGTTATGGAAGGTATCGTTCCGCAAACAATCTGGCTTCACCAAGAGGTTGGGAATACTCAGGAAGCCAAAAAGGAAGTCATGGCCGCTGTACCAAGCGACGTGGACGTTTTCCAGACGCCAAAGCCAGAACGACTTCTTCGCAGGATTCTTGAACTGTCTACGCAGGAGGGAGATTGGGTTCTTGACTCTTTCGCCGGAACGGGAAGTACCGGTGCAACCGCCCACAAAATGCGCCGCCGGTGGATCATGATCGAACTAGGGGATCATTGCTATACCCACGTCATCCCTCGACTTCGGAAGGTCATTGATGGCACAGATCAGGGCGGCATAACGGGTGACGTTGGTTGGGCGGGCGGGGGCGGCTTCCGCTTCTATCGCCTTGCACCGTCGCTGCTGGAACGCGACCGGTGGGACAACTGGATTATCTCCAAACAATACAACGCGGCGATGTTGGCCGAAGCAATGTGCAAACTGGAAGGCTTCACCTATGCCCCAAGTCAAGACAGGTATTGGCAGCACGGGCACTCAACCGAACGCGACTTCATCTTCGTAACGACGCAGAAACTCACCCAACAGCAACTTCACGCGCTGAGTGAAGAGGTCGGGCCGGAACGGAGTTTGCTGGTGTGCTGCACGGCATTTCGCGGTGCCCCGGACCAATGGCCGAACCTTACGCTGAAGAAGATTCCAAAGGCGGTCATGGCCCGGTGTGAATGGGGCCGGGACGACTACAGCCTTGCGATTTCCAGTCTCCCGTCAGCGGAACCGGCAGATGACGGCGACGCGCCGCCGGTGAATGGCAAAAGGTCAGCGCGCTCGAAGAAGGCGTCCAAGGTAGGTGCGGCAGGTCAGGCCGATCTGTTTGGCGCGGAAGGGGAGCAAGCATGAACCGGCACGTCAACATGATCGCGAACCGGCTCAGCTTGCGGAAGCCCCAAAAGGACTCTCTCGAAATACTGGCCGACATCGCTGACCTGCTGTCGTTGAAGAAAGGCGCGGACGGGGCCACAGCGCTGGAAGCCATCCGGCAGAAGTATTTGAGCGTAACGGCTTTCGATGAGCGCGACTTCCCATCGCTTTGTTTCGCACTGGCGACCGGTGTAGGGAAGACGCGGCTCATGGGCGCGTTTGTAGCCTACCTTCATCTGGCAAAGGGTATCCGGCATTTCTTCGTGCTGGCACCCAACCTGACGATCTACAACAAGCTGATCGCCGACTTCCAGCCCGGCCACCCGAAGTACGTGCTGCAAGGGATCGCGGAGTTCGCCATTGAACCGCCGGAAATCATCACCGGCGACAACTACGAAAGCGGTCGCGGCGTTCGGAAGTACGACCTGTTTGGCGAAACCGGCGTTCACATCAACGTCTTCAACATCTCGAAGATCAACTCCGAAGTTCGGGGTGGAAAGTCGCCGCGCATCAAACGGCTTCAGGAATACATCGGGCAGAGCTACTTCGACTATTTGGCCGGGCTGGACGATCTGGTGCTGTTGCAGGATGAGAGCCATCGCTATCGGGCGTCCGCCGGGGTGCGCGCGATCAACGAATTGCAGCCCATCTTGGGGCTGGAACTCACGGCGACGCCGCAAGTGGAACTGTCCGGCGGGCCGAAGCCCTTCGGCAACGTGATCTACAGCTACCCGTTGTCACGGGCGATGGACGATGGCTTCGTCAAGGAACCGGTGGTTGCAACCCGCGCCAATTT
>JAEUQF010000248.1 GCA_016789745.1 Bryobacterales bacterium | reverse complement strand
TCGGCCATGAGCCGGCTGCGACTGGGGCCTCACACCACAGACATGGTGCTGAGCGCCCGCAAGCCGGAGGCGAGTCCAAAGGAAGGCGAGGAAGCCGAGGAGAAGGAAGAGGAGTGGGGCTACGCGCAGCGGGTGTTTGTAACAGCGGCGAATACGAATCGCGTCTACGTGGTGGGGATCACGGATTCGGGTGAGTTGAAGTTGATCGAATCCATCAATGTAGCGCTGACGCCGCGGCAGCCCGCGGGCATGACGCCGAGCGCGGTTGCGTTAAGCGCCGATGAGAAGACGTTGCACGTGGTGTGTTCCGATGCCAACGCAGTTGCGGTGGTGGATGTGAGCAAGCGCCGCAGCAAGGTGCAGGGCTTCGTGCCGGCGGGCTGGTATCCGACAACCGCACGCGTGCTGGCCGATGGGCGGCTGGCGGTGTTCAATGGCCGCGGCGGGCGCAGCTTCCCGAATCCGAAGGGGCCGCGTCCGGACCAGGTGCCGGCGAAGTCGCATCTGGGGATTCGTGCCGATGAGTATGTCGGCTCGATTCAGAAGGGCACCATCTCGTGGGTGGATAAGTGGAACGCGGAGCAGTTGGAGCAATACACCACGACGGTGCTGCGGAACTCGCCCTATCGCGATGAGATGCTGGACGACGCGATGGTGCCGCAGGGCAACCCGGTGCCTTCGAAGCCGGGCGACCCATCGCCGATCGAGCACGTGGTTTACATCGTGAAGGAGAACCGCACCTATGACCAGGTGTTCGGCTCGCTGGAGAAGGGCAATGGGGACCGCAGCCTGTCGCTGTTCGATGAGAAGTCGGCGCCGAACCACTACAAACTGGCCCGCGATTTCGTGCTTTTCGACAACTTCTATGTGAACGCGGATGTGAGCGCCGATGGTCATAACTGGACGCTGGCGGCCATCGCGCCGGACTATGTGCAGCGGATGTGGCCGAACAGCTATGGCGGGCGCCGCAAGCATTACGACTACGAAGGCGGCGAGCCTGCCGCGTTGCCTCCCGCGGGCTATATCTGGACGCAGGTTCTGTCGGCAGGGCTGACGATGCGGAACTATGCCTACTTCGCGCAGAACCGGGCGACACCGGGTCCGAACGGCGAGCAGGTGGAGGCGATTCGCGACTCGCGTCTGGCACCGGTAACCAACATGAAGTATCGCGCCTTCGATATGGACTACATGGACATCGACCGCGCGAAGGTGTTTCTGGAAGACCTGGCGCAGTTTGAGAAGGAAGGCAAGATGCCGCGTTTTTTGATTATGCGGCTGGGCAACGATCACACGTCGGGTACGGCGGCGGGCAAGATTGCGCCGCTGGCGGCGATGGCGGACAACGATTACGCGCTGGGGATGGTGGTGGAAGGGTTGTCGAAGAGCCGCTTCTGGGCCAAGACCGCGATCTTCGTGTTGGAAGACGATGCGCAGAACGGTGCCGATCACGTGGATTCGCACCGTTCGCCGGCATTTATCCTGTCGCCCTATACGCGGCGCGGCGTGATCGACAGCACGATGTACAACACGACGTCCATGCTTCGGACGATGGAACTGATCCTGGGTCTGCAGCCGATGACGACATTCGATGCGGCGGCCAAGCCGATGTTCGCGGCGTTCGCGGCAAAGGCGGATGCGAAGCCGTGGGCCGCCGAGAAGCCGCGTATCCCGCTGGACACGAAGAATCCGGCCAGCAGCGCGACAGCCGCGCGTTCGGCTAAGCTGGATTTCTCGGAAGCCGATCGTATTGACGACGATGAGTTAAACGATATTCTGTGGCGCGCAATTCGCGGAACCGAGCCGCCAGCGCCTGTTCGCAGCTACTTTTCCCGATGAGCCGCATTTACGTCTGCTTTGTCTGGCACATGCACCAGCCTTGTTACAAGGACCTGGTGAGTGGTGAATACCGTCTGCCGTGGACGCGTATGCACGCCTTGAAAGATTACTACGGCATGGTGAAGGTGCTGGAAGATTTCCCGGGCGTCAAACAGACGTTCAACCTGGTGCCATCACTGATGCTGCAGGTGGAGGAGTACGCCAGCGGGCAGGCGTACGACCCGTTTCTGAAGGTGGCATTAAAGCCGGCCGAGGAGTTAACGCCGGCGGAGATCGAATTTATTCTGCGCTATTTCTTTCAGGCCAATCCGACGCACCTGATCGGGCGCTACAAGCGCTATGCCGAGTTGAATGAAGCCTGGCGCGCTTCGGATCGCAATCTGCGGCGGGCGATGCATGTGTTCAATCCGCAGGCGCTGCGTGATCTGCAGGTGCTGTCGCAGTTGGCGTGGTTTGAAGAAGAAGTGCTGGAGAAAGACGCGGAAGTACGCGGCCTGGTGGACAAGGGCCGTGACTATTCGCTGGCGGATCAGTCGCTGATGGGCCGCAAGCAGACCGAGATCCTGGGCATGGTGCTGCCGGTGTATCGGGAGTTTGCCGAGAAGGGGCAGATTGAGATTTCGGCGACGCCGTTTTATCACCCGATTCTGCCGTTGATCTGCGATTCGAACGTGGCGCATGAGGCGAATCCGCACGTGCCTCTGCCGCAGCGGTTCCGCTTTCCCGAAGATGCGCGGAAGCATCTGGAGCGGTCGGCCGAATACATGGAGCAGAAGATCGGTTCG
The DNA here is from genome assembly GCA_016789745.1 of Bryobacterales bacterium. GTDB lineage: Bacteria > Acidobacteriota > Terriglobia > Bryobacterales > Bryobacteraceae > CADEFT01. Next base: position 4,831 of record JAEUQF010000248.1, on the reverse strand, counting down.
CGGCCGAAGGGATTGTGGCCGTCGGAAGGCTCAGTGTCGGATGAGGCGTTGACGATTGCGGCGGAGGTGGGCTACAAGTGGGCGGCAACCGACAACGGTGTGCTGGCGCGAACGCTCGGCCGGCATGCGGACCCTTACACCACCTACCGGCCGTATTGCTGGCGGCAGAGCGGGCACGAACTGAAGATGATCTTCCGTGATCATTACCTGAGTGACCTGGTGGGCTTCGTCTATTCGCGCATGACGGCGGAACATGCGGCGGGAGACTTTGTGCAGCGCATCCGCGACAACTGTTCGGGCATTTTGCGGAGCGGGCGCGATGCGCTGGTGCCGGTGATTCTGGATGGCGAGAACGCGTGGGAACATTATTGGCGCAACGGACGGCCGTTCCTGCGGGAGTTGTACCAGCGGGTCCAGGACGATCCGACGATGGAGGCGGTGACGGTATCGGAGGCGTTTGCCAAGGTAGAAGCCGAGCCCCTGGAGCGGATCGCGGCGGGATCCTGGATCAGCGCGAACTTCGATGTGTGGATCGGCTTTGAGGAAGACAACAAGGCCTGGGAACTGCTGTTGAAGGCGCGGACAGCCCTGGAGCGCGTGGACCCGGCCTCGGTTCCGGAAGCCGATTACAAGCTGGCCTGGGAAGAGCTGATGATTGCCGAAGGCAGCGATTGGAACTGGTGGTATGGGCCGCACCACGATTCGGATAATCGCACGGAGTTTGACCAGTTGTATCGCGACCACCTGGCCAACATGTACCGGCTGTTGAAGCTGGTGCCGCCGACCGAGTTGTCGAAGCCGATTCTGCGGGCACGGGCGACGGGGGTGCATTCCAAGCCGGTGGCGGAGCTATCGCCCGTAATCGACGGGCAGGTGACGTCGTACTTCGAATGGATGGGTGCGGGCACGTATTCAGTGGATGGGCGCGGCGGGTCGATGCACGGGCAGCGGTTTCTGATCCGTGAGCTGTTCTACGGGTCGAATGACGAGGCGCTGTTTCTGCGGATCGACTTTGTGGGCAGTGAGCGGGTGGAGGGGATGGAGTTCCGCTTCACGCTGAATGGGAAACTGCTGCGGGTGGCAATGAAGGAGAATGCTGCGGAGATCCTGGAGGACGAAGGGCTGAAGGCGAAGGCGCACTTCAAACGCAGCCTGGAGATCGCGGTGCCGTGGGCGTCGCTGAGCGAAGACCGCGTGGTGAAGTTGGAAACGTCGATCTGGCAGGATGGTCTGCCGCTGGATGCGCTGCCGCAGGACGGGGCGTTGGAGTTGTCGGCGGAGGTTGCGGGCGAGTACTGATTACTTACCCGCGATTTTGGCTAGCGAATCGGCGCCGGCTTTGGCGATGATGCCGTCCTGATTGGATTGCACGCCGCTGACGCCGATGGCGCCGATGATCTTGCCGTCGATGGTGAGTGGAAGACCGCCTTCGACCGGGAGGGCGCCGGGTAGTTTGAGAACGACGTTACGGCCGCCGGCGACGGCATCTTCCAGTGCCTTGGTGGGGCGCTTGAATTTCACCGAGGTCTTGGCTTTTTCCTGCGCAACTTCCACGCTGCCGATCTGCGTTTCGTCCATGCGCTGGAGGTAGATGAGGTTGGCGCCGTCATCGACGATGGCGATGACGACGTTCCAGTTGTTCTTGCGCGCTTCGGCTTCGGCCTGGGCGGCGATTTGTTTGGCTACCTCGAGGGTGAGTCCCTTCTTCGTGGCCAGATCGGCGCTGAAAGACAGGGACGCGGATAGGGCGAGAGCGGAGAGGAGACTGGTGATTCGCATGGGGAATGTTCACCATATCGGGCTCAGGTTAGTGGTGTCAAGGCCCGTGCACCAGGCTGTAAAAGCTTTAGAGGTTGACGGCCTTCTTGCGGCGCTGGTCCATGGCGACCGTTTTGCGGTTGCGCTTGGTTTGGTACATGCGTTCGCTGGCGGAGGCGGCGGCGTCGGCGAGGGTTTCGCCCTGGACCTCCACGGCACCCCAGCTGAAGAAGACGGAGAAGCTGGTCAGGGAGCGGAGCTGGAAGTTCCAGAGGCGCTCGGAGATGGTGCTCAGGCGGCGCTGCGCTTCGGGGCCGGCTTCTTTGTTGAAGACGAGGACGAATTCGTCTTCGCTGGAGCGGCAGCCGAAGTCGATGCCGGGGCGGAGGAGGCCGGCGATCATCTGTTCGACGTTGCGCATGAGGTCCTGCATGGCGGAGGCGCCCATTTTTTCGACCTGATGCTGGTAGTCGTTGATGCCGATGGCGACGACGACGCCGGTGAGGACGCCGTTAGCGGTCATGAGCTGCTGGAGGACGGCACGATCCTGGTAGCCGGCGGGGAGGTCGAGTTCGGGGATGGCGGAGCCGGTGACGGGGGCCGGTTCTTCGGCGACGGGGATGGGCTCCATGACAGGTTCGGGGCGGCTTTCGATGCCGACGAACTCGGGCTCAGGCTCGACGGTGCGGGTGGGTTCCAGGCCGCGGTATAGGATAAAGTTGTCGCGGGTGAGTTCTTCGCGCTTGGGCGTTTCGGCGACGGGTGCCGGTGCTGGTTCCAGTTCCGGTAGTGGTGCAGGTGCAGGTGCAGGGACCGGGACCGCGACGGGCGGCGCAACAAAGCCGGTCTTGGCCGCTTCGGGCTCGCGATCCATGAGGCCGCGGTAGGACCAGAAAGTGGTGGTGGGAACGGGGTTGGGTTCCTGGAGGGCTTCGCGTTCGAAAGCCGGGGCGAAGGCGGCAGCGGCGGCGGCCGGCGCGGTGACGGGCACGATGGGCTCAACGTCGGTGCGCCAGATGCTGATGACGGGTTCGGGCTCGGGGGCGAAGCTGATTTCCGGAAGGGTTTCGCGGACGAAGGTGAAGTTGGGGGTTTCGTCGAAAGCGGGTTGGAGCTCGGGAGCAGCTTCGGGTTCGGCGCTGGGAGCGGGGATTTCGGCGAGGATTGCCGGGGTTTCAGCGACCAAGGCCGGGGTATCGTCGAAGGCGGCCGGGGTCTCAACGACGACGGCCGGGGTCTCGGCGACGAAGGCCGGAATTTCAGCGACGATGACCAGGGTATCGTCGAAGGCGGCCGGGATTTCGGCAACGGGCTCGGGGAGGGGGAGCGGTTCGGCGGGAGGCAGCTCGGCCACGATCGGCTGGGCGCTGACAGGAACGATGACGGGCTCCGGAGCGACGAAGGGCTCAGGCTGCGGGAATGGGATGGGTTCGGGCAGGGATTCGACGACCGGTTCCGGCCCTTTGGCGCGGGCGGCGGCGATTTCTTCCTGTTCGCGTTTCACCCAGGCCGGGACGGGGAGCGTGTCGAGGAGGCTGGTAGTGGGACGGGGGCCGGTGCCAGCCCGGCGGGTCCGGCTGGAAACCGAGCGGGTAAGGTTGGGGACCTCGCCGACGGCTTTGGGCTCCGGCAGGGAGATGGCAGGGGATTCGTGGCAGGCAGCGATTTCGGGCTGCGTCTTTTCGGGAACCGGGGCGGGGGCCGGAACGGGTTTGGGTTCGGGCCGAAGGTCGGGTTTGGGGGTGGGGGCGGCGGTGGCGGCCGGGGGAACGGCAACAGGGCGCGGGTGGGGCTGCGGCTGGCGCACCTCGGGCCTGGGGGTGGCAGCGGCGGCGGGCCTGGCCTCGGCGGGGGTCGGTTTGGCGGGCTGAGCCGGGGTGGTGGCGCGGTTGCGGCCAGGAACGGTACGGGAGCGCATGGAGCCGAAGCGCACCGGGTTGGCGCGGGTGGCGCCGAGCATTTGCTGCAGCCATTCAACGGCTTCGACCGGACGGTTTCTCTCCTGTTCTTCGCGCCGCACGCGAAGTTCGATATTGTGCTCCCGGAGGCTCTCATTCGAGCCTTTGAGGTAGTCACAAACTAAAGCCACAAACGCCGTCCCGAGGATGACGATCAGGCTGACGAAAATCTGTAGTTCGAGCGCCCCGAGTTCCATACTCGTACTGATCTTATCGGCGTGTTGTTGCGCCGGAAATAGACCTGGGCTCCCAAATATAGTTGGTACTCTCCCTGAGAGAGCGGGTGGAGGGAAAGTACTATCGGCCTCAGGGCAAAACCCTACAGTACCCTGGCAGGTAGTACCGTTTTCCGCGAGGGAGCTACCCCCGCGACTAAGCCGAATGCAGCTACGGGCGACGCCCTAAACCCGGTAGTCCCGTGCCTTTACGGGGCTGATTGCCTATCGGGGCCACGCTATCGCTGCTCACTCTTCTTATCGGCATTCCGAAATCGAGTTCCGATTCGTCAAAATGCAGCTGGCGATCGAGCACCATCTCGATGGTCGTCCCCTTCGCGAGAACGGCGTCCGGGCCCCGGGTGAGTAGTACGCCGATCATCGCGGCGGTGGCACCGGCGGCGGCACCCATACCGGCACCGAGGCCGGGGCGACCGCCGGCGGCACCGGCGACGGTACCGACCCAGGTACCGGTGACGGCGGTTTCGCCGATCGTCTTAAGGTCGCCGGTCTTGTTGCCGTCGCTGATGACCTTGCCTTCCTGACGGTCGAGGCTCTCGGTGGTACGGCCGTCGAGGCCGCTGATGCGGGCGCGGAAGTCGCGGGTGACGCCGTTGGGGAGGGTGAGGGAGTCAAAGCGGACGTACAGTTCGCCTTTGCCTTTGACGCGGCCGGGGCGTTTGACCTCGGTGACGCTGCCGGCGATGTAGCTGCCGGGGGGGATGACGATGCGGCCGTCGACGACGACGGGGAAGGCGGTTTCCAGATACACGCGGTCGCCGGCGGCGGCGTTCTTGGTGCTGACGCTATTGATGAGATTGAGGGGGATGCGGGTGCCGGGATCGACGAGGAAGGAACGGACCTCGGGGGCGGCGGGCGCGGCTGGGGCCTGGGGGGGGA
>JAEUQF010000235.1 GCA_016789745.1 Bryobacterales bacterium | reverse complement strand
CGACGAACGCGATGGCGTCATGGTTGAACGGGACGTCGGCGTAGGGGGTGGGCATCCAGAGTCCTTGCTGGATCACCGGGACGCGTGAGCCGCCGGTGTAGAGCATGGCGGTACGGGGGGTCAGGTTGGAGTTGGCCTGATAGGAGTTGGTCGAGAGCCATGTGCTGCTGGCGATGGGCAAGTCCGGGCAGCCTTCCGGTCGCGTGCGAAGGAAGTTGAAGAAGACGCTGGACGTGAACGGGAGAACGGGCGGGGAGAAGGCACGGATGGCGGCGCAGGCAGGGGGTGCCTGTTCCACCAGCAGGGAGACGCCAGCCACCTGAATGGTGGTGGAGCGGGCGGTGGTGCCGGGGTTGGGTTCGATGGCGTAGGAGAAGAACTGGGTGCTGTCGGTTGGGGTGGAGGTGGTGTTGACGCGCAGCCAGAGCGGGAGATTGGAGACGGTCCAGGGGCAGGTGCGATCGATCTGGAGGTCGATGCGGCCGGTGTCGCCCTCCGGCGGGGCGGAGATAAGATTGGGCGACAGTTTGGGAACGCAGGAGACGTCCTGGCCGGCGAAGGGGAACTGGGCTTCGAAGCTCATCGGGCCATTGACGATAAACTCCTGCGGGTTTCGGAGGGTGGGAATGCTGCCGGTCCAGCCGGCGAAGCGGTGGTAGCGGTCCGGGGTGGCGGTGAGGCGGACGAGAGTGCCGTTGGGGTAGGCGGGCAGGTTGGGGGTAACGGTGATGGTGCCGTGGCCGGACGAGGTGAGGTTGAGGGAGCCGGGCAGATCATAGACTTCGAAATTGACGCGCACCTGGCGGGATTGGAACCCCCAGTTGAAGACGATGGTGGTGTTGTGGAAGCCGGCGTTCTTGTTGGTCATGTTGGGAATGACGGCGATGGGGATGGACGTGCCGGGTGCGAGAGTGGGGATGGGGTTTATGGTGATCCAGTTGCCGTCGTAAAGAGAGGCGGTGATGGGGAAGGCGCCGATGCCTGCGCCGGTGGTGCGAAGAGTCAGGAACTGGGTGGGCGGATTGAGGTCGCCCTTCTGGTAGCGAAAGGTGAGTTCGTCGGGACTGGTGAAGAAGCCGACCGAAGGAGTGACGAGCCGGACGAGGACCGGGATGGTACGGGGAGGGACACCCGGGGCCTGGAAGGTGGCGGTGAAGCTGCCACCGGGATAGCCGGTGCCAAACCAGATGGCCCCTTCGGTGGGCGAACCGGTGGTGAAGACAGAGTCGAAGATCTGGGTAGGGGCGGGGCTAGTCCCCACAGGGAGACTGATGGGGAAACCTTTCTGCTTGTTGGCGGAGCCGTCAAGGTCAACAGTCACCTGGTCCTGGTTCCAGACAAAGCCGCCACGGGTGAGTTGGGCGCGCACGGGGACATCGAAGACGGAGATGTCGTCGCTGTCGGGCAGAAGTGACACCTCATTCTCAACAGTGGAATAGTGAACGCCGTCCAGAGTCACAGGCGCCAGATTGTTGAAGCGGATGCGAACGCGGAAGCGAGGGTCGGGGTGGAAGGAAGTGAGGATCTCGCCGGTGTAGCGGCCAATCTGGGCAGTGCCTTGTTGGGCGATGAGAAATTGGACGCTGATGTCACGAGGGATGGTGGCGCCAACGCGGGTGACGCGCAGAGTGCCGAAATTCAGGTAGGCGAAGCGATCAGAGGGGACAATGACGGTTTGGGGACCGGCGGGCAGAAACTCGATACGCCAGGTGCCGGTGGGGTTTTGGTAGACAGGCCCGGCGCCTTGGATATCGGCAGTGACGACGAAAGTAGTGGTTTGCGCGGCGAGTTGGGCAGCGAGAAAAGAGAAACTTATCGCAGCATAAAAGAACCGCATGGCTCATTCTAAGGGCAAAACCACACTGCTTTACACTGAAATCTATGGCCGGCGAAACGATAGGGATAGAGGTGCAGGCGACCAACGGAACGGGCGTGCTGCATCAGTTGACAGGGGTGATTGCCCGCCATGGCGGCGACATCGGATCGGTAGCGATCCTGGCAAACACCCCTGATGAAGCTCGGACGTACTTCGAAGTGAGTTTGCCGGTGTCGGACCCGGCGGCGTTGCTGGCAGACCTGGGGGCGCTACCGATCGTGAAAAAGGTAGAGCAGACGGCGACGATGAACCGCATTTTCGGTAAGCGGATCATCATCATGGGGGGAGGCGCGCAGGTCGGCCAGGTAGCGATAGGGGCGATCTCCGAGGCGGACCGGCATAACATCCGGGGGGAGCACATCTCCGTAGACACAATACCGTTAGTCGGCGAACAGCCGCTAGCCGAAGCAGTGCGGGCCGTTGCGCGACTGCCGCGCGCGAAAGCCTTGGTCCTGGCGGGATCTTTGATGGGGGGAGAGATCGAAAGAGCCGTTCGGGAGGTGCGCGAACAGGGCTTGCTGGTCGTGAGCCTGAATATGGCCGGAAGCGTGCCGGAAGCGGCGGATCTGGTAGTAACGGATCCGGTGCAGGCTGGGGTGATGACCGTAATGGCGGTATCGGACCGGGCCAAGTTCACCGTGGATCGCTTGAAGCGGCGCGTGTTTTAAGTTGGTCGAGCGCGCGCGAGAGAGAGCGAGTTTAGGCGGGCCGCGGTAGTTCAGCGCAGCCGGAGCGAGTATTCGCGCAATATCTGATCGGAGGGGCTGAGGACGCGGACCCAATGCTGGCCGGCGTCGAGCTGACGATCGATACTCACGACAAGAGAGTCCCCTGTGGGACGTGCGATGCGGGAACCCCAGACAGGCACGCCTTCCGCGGAGACGATGGCAATCCGGGCGATAGCGGAAACCTCTAGATCCCGCACGTCCAGATGAAGGCGCAGCCGCCTTCCATGATCCGCATCGAATGCTGCCTCCTCACCACGCATCACGGTGAGGTTTACTTCTTCATAAGAGAGAGTAGACTGCTGCAAGCGCGGGGTGAACACAACCAGGGCCACCGCCATTGCGGCTACAGCCGCCCAAGCCGGCCGCGAGACAACCAGACTCGAAAAGAAACGTGCCAGCGGACGACGAAAGCTGGAACGTTCCTCCTCTTCTCGAATTCTCCTCGCTGCCGTTCGAGTCGCCTGAATACGTTGTTGGGTCTCGGTCAATCGCTGCTGGCAGTTGTGACAAAGCAGCAGGTGATCTTCCAGGACCTCGGTTTCCTCCTCCTGGAGCTGGCGCAAGACATAAGCCTCCAGGTTTTCGTCAAGCACATGTTGTTGGTAAGTCATCCCTAACGGGACCTTCTTTCCCCGGCCGGGCTCGACCACCCGGCAGGATCTCTTCTTCAAGTAGTGCTAGGCGGTGAGAAAACTTCTCAATGAAAAAGTAGAGATGGGACGTCTGGTCAGTTTTTTCTTGCCGAGTTCGCCGAAACGGGTTTTGGCTCGGGACTTGAGGAGCCGGAACTGGGTTTCGGTCAGCTGCATTTCCTGGCAGATCTGTTCCTGGGACTGCTCGTCGAGGTAGAAGCGGGTGAGGATCTCGCGGTCGCGGGGAGAGAGGCCGCGCAGAACGAGTTCCATCAACTCGGCTTTTTGCTGGACGATGGCGTCCTCCTCCGGATCCCCGCCGGCGGCAAGGAAGGTGCCGGTTTCGGCGATATCGAGTTGCTCCCGCCGCGCCTGGACCGCAGTTTCGATGTGAGCCGCCACCTGGCGGCGGACAACCGTGCGGATAAAGCCCATGAGCCGTTCGGGTTCCCGAAGATCGCCGCGCTGGATGGCCTGCACCACGATCAGGAAAGTGTCGTGGACTTTGTCTTCGAGTTCCTGCGGGCCGAGTTGCCGGCAAAGGTAGAAGCGGACGCCGCGGGAGAAGATGCGGTAGAGGTCCTCCATGGCGCCTGGTTCGCCATGCTTCAGCCGGTCGACGAGGCTCTGCAACTGCGGCGGGGACGTCGCATGAAAGTCGTCAGAATGGGGCTCCGGAGACGAATTACTGTTGTTGTTACTACTTGCCTGGGCTGCGTCCGCGCCTGATTCAGCGGACAGCCTGGCGGCGGTGCCGTCAAATGTTACGAGCATGCACACAAATCCTTTCCAGCCATCCCTGACATGGCATGGGCTGTGCTCTCCCCGTCAGAACTTGGTTCCGAAGTTATGTATGTGCGGGTTAGGGGAGTGTTTTCTCATGTAGAAATCAGATTGTGCTGCGAATTGAAACTACGTTCCTCTTAGTACTAGTACCGCAAAGAATCTACCACTTGGGCGTAAGACATCAATCCACGAGTGCGGGGCACAAGGCGAGAACCCGGTCGGGGGAAGGCACGGGCGTGCTGGGGTACTAAGCGTATTATACGCAGGGGTAAGCTAAGGTCAATCGGCCCGATGCCTCAGATTGCCCCTATGACAAAATAGGGGGCCCAGACGGCGGGGGGAGAGGATCTAAGGGCGTTAAGTTGTGCTTTTTGAAGGGAGTAGGCCGCATTGCGGGACGTACCGGATCTCCTAATACCCAGCATTGTCTGGTAGTAATCCTCCAGTAACTGCCCCCCTCCGTCTGGTACTTCCCATAGCGTAGCCATGACGGCGCCGGTGCCGCCCATGAGCCAGGCTCGGGTTAATCCGAGGAGACCGGAACCAGGGGCAAGCGGCCCGCGGCCGGAGCCGCAGCCACTGAGGGTGACCAGTTCCGGTGCGACACCGAGGGCAACGATGTCACGGCCTGTCAGTACGTTCCAGTCGCCGTTGGGGGTGTAGCCGAGGGCGATGACGGGAGAATCCTGCTGGGGAGGGCGGTAGACATGGGTGGCGAAGTGCAAGACACGAGGTTTGGCGGCGAGGGCGGCGCGCAGGCTGTCGATACCGGGAAGGGGGCCGGAGAGGATTCGATGATCGGGCCAGAGACGGCTGCAGCGGCGAATCTCCTCGGCGCTATTGGGAAGGCGTGGGAGGTCGGGGGCGCCGGCGGGTATGCGCTTGCCGGAGAGGCGAGGGTCGGCACGGTTGGTGACCGGATCGCCGAAGCCGAGGAAGTTGGTAAGTGGCGCCGGGCGGGTCTGGTCGAGAAAGCCGGCGGTGGGGACCAGGCGGATGGCGACGGACTGGATGAGGTAGGTGTCGCGGGCGCCAGGCAGGGCCAGCGCGGCGAAGGGGATGGTGAAGAGGACATCGTCGGGGATGATGGTCCAGGAGGAGGCGGTGGGGATGCCGTCGAACAGGAGTTTGGCAAGTTCGGCGCCAGACGAGCGGTGGGCGGGATCGGACTGCTGGACGTGGCGGCGGAACTTCGCAGCGGCTGCCGTGATGGAGGCGCGGGAGGCGATGGGGGCCATGCGGATGGAGTTGCGGTCGATGACCCATCGGAGCGAGTGCGGTTCGGCCAGCAGGAAGCCGGCAACGATTTCGCCGGGTTGGAGGCGGGACTGGAGTTGAGGGACGGTGGCGCGAAATCCGGAGCGCAGATCACCGGGGACGCCGGCCGCGGATTCGAATTCGACGAGGCGGGCGCGGGCCCGACGCATGTTTTCCTCGGTTTGGGAGTCGGGCGCGGACTGCCGGGCCGCCATGCGGCGGAGTTCGGCGAGGGTTTGCCAGTAGGCGTCCGGCAGGCGGTCGCGCCAGGCTTCGTCGGCGGAGGCTCGTTTGCGGAGGCTGGCAGCGCGGTTTTCCTGGACAACTTCGAAGGCTTCGGTGGCCAGGGCGGGGTTAGGGCGCTCGGCCATGAGGTCGGCGGCGGTCAGGGCAAACAGTTCGAACCGGGGCTGGATGAAGTTTTCCCGGCTGATCTGGAGTTCGTCGGCGAACGGCAGGCTGGCGTAGAGGGCGCGTTCATTTGCAATGGCTTTGCGCAGTTCGGCGAGGGCCTCGGGCTTTCGGCCGAGTTTCAGGAGGGCCCGGGCAATGGTTTCATGCACATGGGACTTGCGGAGCTGCTCGGAGGGGCGGAGGAGGGCCTGCTCGGCGAGGCGGATGGATTCGATGGGCCGGTTCTGGGCCAAGCGGAGCCGCGCAAGTTTGG
>JAEUQF010000186.1 GCA_016789745.1 Bryobacterales bacterium | reverse complement strand
GGACCGGCATCATCTACCCCGGTCCGACGCCCTTCGCGCGTAACCGCACCGCGCCTGCTATCCCGAAAAATGTGCCGCCGGCGTTCCTCGCGACGCCGGGCTCCGGCGACCGCGTGCATGCCATCTGGGCCATGGAATACTTTGACGCGATGCTGAAGGCTGGTGTGCCGAACATCGAAATGCATGTCTACGGCAACGGGCGGCATCCCGGCGATCCGCTGCCCGATGGCAGCCGCATGTCGGGTGGACTGACGGACCGCAACGGCATTCCGCTGGGCACGTGGCAGTATCGTTTTATTGACTGGTATCGCGATCTCGGCTTCCTGCAGAAGCCTGGCGTGGAAACAAAAGCGGCGAAAGATGTTGCGGACTTCGTAGCGAAGCCGCCGCGGCCGTTTGGTCAGCGATGAAGGTTGAAGGCGAGGAAGATATCCATTACTGCCGGAACGCGGCTTCCTCGGGCGCCAGTTCACGCCCGTAGCCGCATTCTATCTCCGCGCAGGCTCGAATAATCCGAAAGTATAGATATCCGTCTCCGCCGCAATCGTCACATACTGCTTGCCCTCCACCTCAAACGTGATCGGCGAAGCATACAACGTATGGCCCATCTGGAAATTCCAAAGATCCTTCCCGGTCTTCGCGTCGTACGCCACCAGGTTCCCGTCATCATCGCCGGCGAACACTACGCCGCCAGCCGTCGCCGCCGTACCCGCCCACGTCTTCCCAGGCCCCGGCATCGGCTGGCTCCAGCGGATCTCCCCTGTCGCCGCATCCAACGCCCGCATGAAAAACTCACCAGGCTCGGCCGGCACACCCTCGCTCCCCGTCCCGCGGAACCCGCTATTCGGCACCGGCTCCTTCGACGAAGTTATGTAGATGTCGCACTGCTCCAGCACCACCAGATACAACATCCCCGTCACCGGGTTATACGACGGCGAGTTCCAATTCGTCGCTCCGCGCACCGACGGACATATCTTTGTTCCACCCGTCGTCGGCACCTTGCCCGGATTCAGAATCGGCCGCCCCTTCGCATCGAAACCCTTCGCCCAATCCAATCTCTTGATGAACGGCTGCGCATGCAGAAACTCGCCCGTAGTGCGGTCCAGAATGTAGTGGAACCCATTGCGATTTGCCTGCACCACCAACTTCCGCGGCTTGCCCTTCCAATTCGCATCAATGAGGACAGGTACCTCATTTGCATCCCAATCCCAAACATCATGCGGCACGAATTGGTAATGCCACTTCAACTTACCCGTCTTGCCATCCAGGGCCAATAACGAATCGGAATACAAGTTATCCCCGGGCCGGTCATCGCCATGAAAATCAGGCCAGGGATTACCGGTCGGCCAGTACACGGTGTTCGTCTCCGGCTCATACGTGCCCGTCGTCCACGTCGGCGCGCCGCCCCAATCCAGATTGAAGTTGCCCCATGTCTCCGACCCCGGTTCGCCCTTCGCCGGCACCGTCCAGAAGCGCCACACTTCATGCCCATCCTCCGGCGACAGCGCCGCCACAAAACCGCGCTGGCCCGACCCGCCGCCCGTCACCCCCACCAGGATCCCACCGGGAATCGCCAACGGCGCCACCGTCGCGTTGTACCCCTTCTTCGCATCGGCGTACTCGCGATCCCACAACACGCCGCCCGTGATGCGGTCAATCGCCAGCAGGTGCGCATCGTTGGTCACCACAAACACCTTGTCGCCCAGAATCGCCACGCCGCGATTCACACGGGAATTGGTGATCCCCGGTGACTTATACTGCCAGATCCGCCGCCCCGTGCGCGCATCCAGCGCATGCACCTCATTGGTGTTCGTCACATACATGACGCCGTCGTACACCACCGGCACGCAGGACAGCCGCCGCGCCCCTTCGAAGTTATACACCCATTTCGCCACCAGGTTGCCCGCATTCGCCGGAGTGATCTGCTTTAGCGAACTAAACCGTTGCCCCGAGTAATCGCCGTTGTAAGTCAGCCAGTTCTTGTCCGGGCTCTTGCGGATATCTTCAATCGTCACCTGCGCACTGGCCACCGCCAGCGCGGCTCCCATCATCAGCAGCATCCGCATGGCTTAGCGATCCTCCCCGGCTTCATACGGCCGTATCGACTGGCGGCTCAAGAAAGCCAGCAAATCCGTAGCTTCGACCTTCGACAGCTTCTGGTCATAGCCGGCCGGCATCAGCGATCCATCCCGCCGCTTGAACTGCTTCACATCCCGTCGCCACAGTAAGTGCAGCTTCCCGGCCTTGTCCAGCACCTGCAGCGAATAGTTATTCTCATTGCGGGCGACACCGTCGATCACAGCACCAGCTGCCGTGGTAACGGTCACCGCTTCGAAGCCTGGCGCCACCCGCGCGTTCGGCTCAAAGATCGCCTCCCGCATCTGCAGCACCGTCATGTTGGCACCGGCGTTGGTCAGATCCGGCCCAATCGCTCCGCCCTTACCCGCGATACGATGGCAGTTCGAACACCCGCCCTTGCCAAAGAACACCGCGGCGCCAGCCTCCGCCGAACCCGCAGGCGGCAGGGCAATCGCCGGTCGGCTCAAACTGCGCAGGAAGGTCACCATCTCCCACACCTTGTCATCGGGGATATTGAACGGAGGCATGTCTGTGCCCGGCAGTCCGTTCTTGATGGCCTTCAACGCCTGCCCATCGTTCAGCCGGTTCATGCGGCCGCTCACCAAGCTAGGTCCCGTGCCACCCTGCGCCGACGCGCCATGGCAAGCACTACAAGCACCCAGGAACGTCTGCCGTCCGTTCTCAATGGCAGCCGGGTCCTTGGCCAACGGATTCTTCTGAGCAGGAGCAAGACTGGGACAACACAGCAACAGTACGCAGAGCCAGCGCATATCGCTGGTTATGATATCGCGGTTTGCTCGAACGTCACGCCTCGGTAAATCTCATGCAACGGAACACGTATCCCGGTAGCGTCAATGGGCACCTCCGCGTCCAAGTGATCGTAAGTGTCCAGCAGCCAGCGCCCGTCATCGCGCCGGGCGAATCGCTCCACCTGCGGCTGATGTTGCGAAACCAGCAGGTACTCCTGGAGCGATGGGATGCGTTGATAGTGACGCCACTTGCCGCCGCGATCCCAGGCTTCCGTTGTGGGCGACAGCACCTCAATCAGGACCATGGGTGTTAGTAGCATCAGTTCACTTGTCTTCGATGGCACCTGCCCGCCACAAGCAACAGAGACGTCCGGATAAGTCATAAGACCCGTCGCCTCCACCTTGACCATCAAATCCGAGTCGAAAACCAGACAAGATGTGTTCCGCAGGCGATTGCGCAGTTCCCCATACAGGTTCAGCTTGATCAGGGAGTGCGCCACGGTGCCCCCCGACATTGCGTGCACCTCACCGTTAACAAACTCGCTCTTGCACTCCGCCGTCCGTTCCCGTTCCAGGAACTGTTCCTCCGTCAGCTTCGGCCGCGGTTGTGACGCCATACTCCTATTCTACCCACCCGGATTACAATAACCCTCAATGACGCGGTTCGTCCTATCCCTGTTGCTAGTCACGCCCCTCCTGGCGGCCGACCCCTACCAGGACACTGTCGCGCCGTTCCTCCGCGCCCAATGCCAAACCTGCCACAGCGGCGCCAAACCCGCCGGCGGCCTCGCCATCGACACCCTCCTCAAGGACCCCAACACCCTCCGCAAGCGGGAACACTGGGAACGCATCGCCCAACGCATCGCCGCCGGCGAAATGCCACCCAAGGGCACCCCGCGCCCCGACCCCACGCAAGCCCGCACCGTCACCTCCTGGATCGAATCCGCTTACGACGCCCTCGACCGCAACACCCCCATCGACCCCGGCCGCGTCACCGCCCGCCGCCTTAACCGCTTCGAATACGCCAACTCCGTCCGCGACCTCCTCGGCATCGATCTCGACCCCGCAGCCGACCTCCCGCCCGACCCCTACGGCTACGGCTTCGACAACATCGGCGACGTCCTCTCCATCAACGCCGCCCTCACCGAGCAGTATCTGAAAACCGCCGAACGCATCTCGCGCACCGTCATCCCCATCGCCGCCGATCCCGAAAAGCCTGTCATGCTGCGCTACCTTGCCGAACGCATCGGGCAGGATCGCCAACTGCGCCTCGTCATCGACCATGCCTTCCCCGCAGACGGTGAGTACACGCTCCGCGCCGCCTTCTACCAGGCCCTCAAGGACGGCACGCACGCTCGCATGCGTATCTTCGTCGACGGCCGCCCGGTGGCTGATGACGTCCTCAAGTTCTACTACCAGATCGACCGCGCCGTGGAAGGCCGCGCCATCCCCATCCCCGCCGGCAAGCATCGCGTCGAAGCCACCATCGAAGTGCTGCCGGACCCGCCCTACAAAGGTTCTCCACCCTACCTCGAGTACCTGCAAATCTACGGCCCCCTAAAGGTCACGCCGACTAAGTCCAAGCTACTCACCTGCGACGGCACGCAGCCCGATTGCGCGCGCAGCATCCTGGCTCCGCTCGCCCGCCGCGCCTGGCGGCGCCCTGTCACCGCAGCCGAACTCGACACGCTCCTCAGCCTCACGCACAAGGAACACAAGCGCACCGGCTCCTTCGAACAAGCCATGCGCACCAGCCTCCAGGCCATCCTCATCTCCCCGCACTTCCTCTATCGCATCGAACGCGACCGCGGCACCGGCCCGCAACCCCTCACCGACCTCGAACTCGCCACCCGCCTTTCCTACTTCCTCTGGAGCAGCCTGCCCGACGACGCACTGCTCAACCTCGCCGAGAAAGGCCAACTCCGCGCCAATCTCGGCAACCAGGCCCGCCGCATGCTCGCCGACCCGCGTTCGGCCGCCTTCGTCGAAAGCTTCGCCGGCCAATGGCTGCAAACCCGTAATCTCACCGTCCTCAAACCCGACCCCACGCTCTTCCCCACCTTCACCGGCGAACTCGCCGCCGACATGAGGACCGAAACCCATCTCTTCTTCGCCACGCTGCTCAAACAGAACCGCCCCATTACGGACTTCCTCGACGCGCCGTTCACCTTCCTCAACGAACGCCTCGCCAAGCACTACGGCATCCCCAACATCACCGGCCCGGAGTTCCGCCGCGTCGATCTCGATGGCACCCAACGGAGCGGCGTCCTCACCCACGCCAGCGTCCTTACCGTGTCTTCTTACCCCACCCGCACCAGCCCCGTCATCCGCGGCAAATGGGTGCTCGAAAACCTGCTCAACCAGCCCCCACCACCGCCGCCGCCCAACGTTCCGGGCCTCGCTGACAAGCCCGAACCGAGCGCCGGCTCGCTCCGCCAGCAACTCGAAAAGCACCGCACCAACGCCGCCTGCGCCGCTTGCCATGCCCGCATGGACCCGCTCGGCTTCGGCCTCGAAAACTACGATGCCATCGGCCGCTGGCGCACCCGGGACAACGGCGTCCCCATCGACCCCTCCGGTACGCTGCCAGACGGCAAGACCTTCGCCACGCCCGCCCATCTGAAGACCATCCTCAAAGGCGACGCCGACACCTTCACCCGCGCTCTGGCCGAGAAGATGCTCACGTATGCCACCGGCCGCGGCATGGAACTGGCCGACCGCGCCGCCATCCGCAGACTCGCCGCCCATGTGCGCGACAACGACTATCGCTTCCAAGCCCTTATTCTGGGCACGCTCGAAAGCCAGCCATTCCTGTCCCGCAACGCCCGCGTACAATCAGACAAAGAGGGGAAACCATGAGCAAGGCCCTGTCCAGAAGACATCTGCTACGCGGCGCCGGAGCCGCCATCGCACTTCCCTTCCTTGACGCCATGCATCCGGCGCTCTCGCATGCGGTAGCCAAAGCCCCCAAGCGCATCATGATCGTCTACGCCCCCAGCGGCAAGATCATGCCCTACTGGACACCTGCCGAAGAGGGCACCAACTTCACCCTGCCGCGCACCTTGCAGGCGCTCGAAGCCCACCGCGGCCGCATTGCCATTCTCAGCAACCTGGCGGCAAACCAGGGCAACGCCCTCGGCGATGGTGCCGGCGACCATGCCCGCGCCGCGTCCAGCTACCTCACCGGCGTCCACCCGCGCAAGACCGAAGGGGCCGACATCCGCTGCGGCATCTCCATGGATCAGATCGCCGCCCGCCACTTCGCCTCTTCCACACGTCTGCCCTCACTCGAAATCACCTGCGAAGACAGCCGCCAGGTGGGCTCCTGCGATAGTTATAGCTGCGTCTACCAGAGCATCTCCTGGAAAAGCGACACGCAACCCATGCCGCCGGAGATGAATCCGCGCAAGGTCTTCGAACGCCTCTTCGGCGACGCCACCCTCACCCCCTCGCAGCGCGAATCGCGCCGCAGCGTACTCGATCTCACACGCAACGAAACCCAGCGCCTGGCCCGCAACCTGGGCCCAACCGACCAGCGCAAACTCGACGAATACCTCACCGCCATCCGCGAAGTGGAAACCCGTCTGGAACGCGCCGCCCCGGCCCCCTCCGGTGTCGAAGTCCCCGCCGGCATCCCGCCCAGCTACAAAGACCACGCCCGCCTGCTGTTCGATCTATCCCTGCTGGCTCTGGCCTCCAACTCCACTCGCGTCATCACCTTCATGCTCGCCCGCGAAGGCGGTCTGCAGACCTACCCGGAAGCCGGTGTGCCCGAAGCGCACCACTCCTGCACGCACCATCGCAACCTGCCGGACCTGGTGGAAAAGGTAGCGAAAATCAACGCATTCCACGTCGCCCAGTTCGCCTGGTTCCTCGACAAAATGCAGCAGACCCGGGAGGGCGAGTCCACGCTGCTCGACAACACCTTCGTGGTCTACGGCGCCTCCATCGGAGACCCCAATGCCCACGATCACAACAATCTGCCCACACTGCTGGCCGGGGGCGGCATTCGTGCCGGCCGGCACATTCGCTATGCACCCAACACACCCATCACCAACCTTCATCTATCGTTACTCGAATCGGCCGGCGTCCCGCTCGACAAACTCGGCGATTCCACCGGCCGCCTTTCCCAACTCACCGGGCTGTAACAGTTTCGCCAACGACGCACTCTAAAGCTATCGAAGCCCCGGGGAACTGTGTCAGCAACGGCATCCACAACTAAGACGGCGCGCATTGTGCTGATGGAAGACAATGACGCGGACGTATTTCTGGTAGAAGAAGCGCTCGCCCAACACGGACTACAGGCGCCGGTACGCGTCCTTCGTGACGGCGCCCTCGCGCAGGACTTCATTGCCGAGATCGATGCCAGTCCGGAAATCCCGCTGCCCGACCTCATCCTGCTGGACCTGAACCTGCCCAAACGCAGCGGCCTGGAAGTGCTCGCGCTCATTCGCCAGAGCCCGCGCTGCGCCGCCATCCCCGTCGTCATTATGACGTCATCGGACTCGCCACTCGACCGGCAGGAGACGCGGCGCCTCAACGCCGACCGCTACTTCCGTAAGCCCTCCGGCTACGATGCCTTCATGGAGATGGGCCGCGTCGTGCGCGAAGTGCTGGAACGCTGAGAGCCTCCCCTCAGTACCGCCACAAAGCCGCCACCGACACACTGTCTGGCATCTGCTCGGGTGACAACAGCCACACATGGCCATGACGCCGGACCGTCTCTACCATGGCGGTGTTCATTAACTCGTCGCTGTTACTTTCGAAGTGCCCCGGTTCCACGGCGCGCCCGCAGATCTCATCCACGTTGCCGTACTCCGGCGCCGTGCCAGCGGCCACAAACAGGTCCGCCACACGGCCCTCGGCGGCGCTCCGCACTGCTTCGAGCAACTCCACAGTCCTGCGGCCGATACCGGCCCGTTCGTAGCGTTGCAACGCTCGCTTCTCGGCGTCGCCCAAGGCGTCCATCGCCGCCTGCCGCGCCAACCCCGCCAGCACCGCGTCCGGCGTCCCGTCATCGGTGCTGCCTAACACCACATCGCCCACCGTCGGCTCATAACAGTTCACGGTGGCGAAGGACGCAATGTCGGCTTCGGTCCCGGCCAGCACCAGCGGACACCGCGGCTGCGCCGGAAGCAAGGGCAACAGCGCCGCATGAATGGCCCGGTGAAACTCCCGCAGCCGCAGGTAGTCCTTGTCGCGGCCCGCCCCGGTTCCGAAGGCCACGCCCTTCATCGTCCCCACACCCGGCCCCGCGCTCGACCGGTTCCGCAGAAGGTGATCCGGCTGGTCAAAGTCGCCAAACCCATCCAGCGACCGCGGGAACCCAACCGGCAGCCGCACTTCCTGATACTGCGTGCCGTAGCACTCCAGCAGCCGGACATCATGGCGCGCAAGCAGCAGCGCATACAGCCGCCGGTTGCGCCGCATCGCTTCCCACAGCGGCTTCACCACGAAGCGGCCCTCCACCAGCATCGCGTCATCCATCTCCCACGGCACCAGGAACCGCGTCGGCCCGTGCACGGAGCAGAAGATCGCCAGGCTTTCTGACCGGCCCTTGCCCGTCTCTTCCTCTGCCAGTTCCCGTAAGGGCTCCAGCAGGATCTCCGCCACCGGCGCGGCCAGCCCGCGTCCCAGCAACTGCTCTTTCAACTCCGCACTCCCACGCCGGATCCGATCGGCTTGCGACACCGTGCCTCTGCCCGGCACATGCCGGTTCAGATACACCGTCAGGCACGGGCCCTCTTCTCCACACAGCAGGTGCAAGTCTTTCCAATCCGGAACCGCGTGGTCGAACCTTGCAGAAGGCTCCATCACAGTACGCATGGTAAACCTCCGTTCGTGATTTCTGGTGCACTTCAACGACCAACTCCAAATGGCCTCGGGATTGCCGTGAATCCCAGCAGGACTACCCATATGAGCACCATCCTCACCGATCGGAAACAGGCCGGCCGTGCGCTTGCCCGCAAACTCGACAAGTACGCCGGGCGCCCGGACTGCGTCGTAGTCGGCCTACCGCGCGGAGGTGTCGTCGTGGCCGCCGAGATCGCCGCCGCCCTGCACTTGCCCCTCGATGTCTGCCTGGTCCGGAAGCTGGGCGTGCCTTTCCAGCCCGAGCTCGCCATGGGCGCGGTCGCTTCGGGCGGTGTGCGTGTGCTCAATGAAGAGCTGATCCAACGGCTGAAGATCAAGAAGTGGGAACTCGACCTGGAGTCTTCGGCCGAAACGGCGGAGTTAAACCGGCGCGAGGAAACGTATCGCCACGGCCGCCCCATGCTGCCCGTTCGCGACAAAACCGTCATCCTCGCTGACGATGGCGTGGCCACCGGCGCCACTCTAGAAGCGGCCATTGATGCTCTCAAGATCCAGGGCGCCGAAGCCATCATCGTCGCTGTCGGCGTTGCCGCGCCCGGTGCGGTCTATCGCCTGTCGCCCCGCGTGAAAGACTTCCTCTGCGTACGCAATCCCGACATGCTGATGGCCGTGGCCGATTGGTATGCCGACTTCCACGAAGTGACCGATACCGAGGTTTGTGACCTGCTTGCCAAAGTGGACGATACCGCCCCGATCGTCCCGTCCACCCCATGACCTTTGGCCCGCCGAATGCCTCTCAAATCGGCGAGAGGCAACCATGCTGACCACCTTAAGCGTTATCAAGGCCGACATCGGCTCCATCGGCGGTCATGTCGCGCCCTCACAAAGGCTCGAAACAGCCGTCCGCGACTGGGTCCACGAACGGGCCCACCACCTTGTGCCCGACTATTACATCAGCCACACCGGTGACGATATCGCCATTCTCATGGTCCATCGCCACGGCACCGGCAACCGTGAAATCCATCACCTGGCGTGGAGCGCCTTCCAACTCGGCGCCGAAGAAGCACGCGCCGAGGGTCTCTATGGCGCTGGCCAGGACCTGCTCGTCGACGCCTTCTCCGGCAACGTGAAGGGCTTGGGCCCCGCCGTCGCCGAAATGGAGTTCACCGAGCGCCCGAATGAGCCCTTCCTGTTCTTTGCCGCCGACAAGACCGACCCCGGCGCCTTCAACCTCCCCCTCTACCTGGCCTTCGCCGACCCCATGAACACGCCTGGTCTGCTCCTTTCCCCCAACATGTCGAAAGGCTTCCGCTTCGTCGTCATGGACGTCAGTTGCACCACCGGTGACCGCATTATCACCCTCAACGCGCCGGAACAGTTGTATGATCTGGCGGCGCTGCTGCGCGATCCCGAACGCTACGTTGTCGAATCGGTCTGGTCGCGCGCCACCGGCGAACAGGCGGCCGTCGTGGCCACCTCGCGCCTGCACAACATCGCCGGCAAATACACCGGCAAGGATGACCCTGTCCTGCTGGTGCGCGTGCAGATGAACTTCCCCGCCACCGGTGAGATCCTGGCCCCCTATGCCATCGGGCATTACGTGGCCGGCGGCATGCGCGGGTCGCATCACATGCCGCTCATGCCCGTGCCGCTCAATACCGGCATCAGCTATTTCGATGGACCGCCTCTGGTCACCTGTGCCTGCTTCTGTGTTCACCAGGGCAAGCTCACCGAACCGCTCGATGCCTTCGCCCATCCCTTCTGGGACACCGTGCGCACGCACGTTGCCGAAAAGGCCATGGAGATGCGCAAACAGGGCTTTGTGGGAGCCGCCATGGTGCCCATGAACGAGCTGGAATATACGGGCATCGTCGAGAAACTCAAGGTGCTGGACCAGCAATTCACCATGCGCCCGGAAGCCGTCGCCGCACACGCCGGCTAACGCAGACTACAACAAAAAAAGGGCGGCCCCTCGGTTGACGAAGAGCCGCCCGTTCTATGTGCGTTCGCTTCTCTAGTGAGCCTTCTCGCCCACCGGCACTTCCTTCACTTCCTTCTTTGCCTCCTCACAGGGAATGGTGATCTCAAGCAGGCCGTTATTCAACTCCGCCTTGATCTTGTCCACTGCCGCCGTCTCCGGCAGCGGGATGGACCGGAAGAAATGGCCGTAGCTGCGCTCGGCACGGTAGTAGCGATCGCCCTTCTCCTCCTTCTCCTGTTTGCGTTCGCCTTCCAGGATCAGATCGTGCTCCACCACCTGCACCTTCAGGTCCTGCTTCTCCAACCCGGGCAGTTCCGCCTTCACCAACAGCGTGCCGTTGGTGCGTTTCACTTCCACTACCGGCATCCAGAACTCCGGACCTTCCCGCGACACCGGCTTCGCCACAAAGGGCTCCACGTCGTTCATGAACTCGCGCAGCAGCGCGAAGGGATCCATGCGGAACAGCCCACGCCCCATTGGCGTGGGGAAAGCCTCCGGCGCCTTCGGCACGCCGGGCTTGTTCACCGTTACAGCTGACATGACAGGTACCTCTTTTCTTCAGTCTTGGATTGCTCTTACCACCAGCCGGCGCGTCGCCGGCCCCACATAGCGAAACGGAAAGCAGGTCACCAGGGTGAGGCTCGGCTCGGAGGTAAATGCCATCTCGTCAACGGCCTCCGGGCCGACAATCTTCAGCCCGGTCACCCGGTAGCGAAACGCGCCGGCGGCGGTGGTCAGGCGCAGTTCGTCGCCGCGCTCCACCCGCCGCAGGTCGCGAAAGAAGGTGTCCCGATGCCCGGCTATCACCACGTTGCCCGCATCGCCTGGCAGCGCGGTACCCGGCACATGGCCCACCGCCCGCCGGAGCGTGCGGCTGTCGATGCCTTCCCGCACCACCACCGCCAGATTCACCTTCGGAATCTCCAGCTTCCCCAACGCCCGCGGATCGGCCTTCGCCGGCCTCACGGCAACGGGCGACACCTTTAGCACCACGGCCTGTGCCGCTGCTTCGCGAAACACGACGGTCTGCGATGTCTGGTACCACGCTGCGTCGGCAATACTCCATACATACACACCGATCGCAGCCAGGCCCGTGACCACCAGACATCGCCAGACCCACCGCAGTGTGCGTGACCCCATCCTCCGGAAGGCGACACGCACAATCATCGCCGCACCTCCTCCGATATGGGCTGGGCGATGTAGGTTCGCCGCGTGCGTGCGGTCAACTTTCCCCGCACGCTATCGCGGACTTCCACCCGGATCCTCCGCACCTCTCGCTTTGCCGTGGCCACCGGGGCAAAGCCCAGCAGATAACGGCTGCGGATGTCGTGAGCAATCCGGCGGCAGATGGCTTCCAGATCGCGTGCTCCCGGCTGCTGCCGGTAGGATTCGCCTCCGCTCAGTGCCGCGATCCGTTGCAGAAAGCCCGGATCCCGCTCCGGATTCCGCTCATCGAACAACTCAATCGTGTAGATGGTGGTGTGGGCGGCTCGCACCTGCTTGAGGATTTCCTCCTCCGGGGTCAGGCTGGCGTTGTCCGCTCCATCGCTGATCAGCACGAGCGCGCGGCGTTGCTTACTCCCGTTGCCGATATGCAACAACGCCTCGTGTAGCCCGTCACGCAGCGCGGTCCGGCCAGCCATCTGTTGCTCCAGTAGCGCCGCCCGCAGCACCTTTGCCTGGTTCGTGAAGGCAACCTCGGGAGGAAGCCCTCTGCGCACCGTGTCGTTGAACGACACCAGAAACACCTCATCTTCCGGGTTACTTTCCCGAACCAGGAGCAGGGCGGAAGTGATCACTCCCGCCCGCTTCCGGATCATGCTTCCGCTGGCGTCCGTGACTATGCCGAGCGTGACCGGCAGATCCTCCTGCAGGAAGGAAGTCAACGGCGTTGGCTTGCCGTTATCGAAGACCTGGAACTGCTCGCGCCGCAGCCCGGAGACGGAGTTGCCATCCTTCCCCCGGACTCCGACATCCAACAGCACCAGGCGGACTTCGCTGACCAGCCTCCATTCCGGCGTCGTCTGCGCGGCACACGCCCAAAGCAATAGAGCAAACGGAAGCACGACAGGCCTCCCGTCTTTCTTAGCGGCCGTTGTACAACCGCAGTCCCATCCCGGCCAGCAGCGCCAGCGCACCGCCCAGGCCTAGTAACGGAAATGGGCTAGCGGTCTTCGGTAATGCGGCGGGGACAGGCTCCACCGCAGGCGCCGCTTGTGGTGCGGCTTCTGTTTCTTCGGCCAGTTCCTGCGTCTCCACGGGCGCAGGCTCCGGTGGCCGGTAGGCTTCCCAATTCAGCGGCTTCTCCACGCCCGTCTCCTCCACAATCTTGACGGGAGCCATTGGCAGTTCTTCCACCTTAGCCGCTTCCACGGAAGGCACTGGCTGATGCGTCTGCTGTGCGATCTTTACTGCCAGCCCCTTCGGATATGCAAATTCCTGCCCGAAGTTGTCACCCGGATAGAACCAGGCCCGCAACGCACGCGGATTACCTGCCGGCACTTCCCACCAGGCAAACTCGGTGTTCGCCGTAGGGTTCAGGCGGTAGTTCGGAATCGCCAGAATGGTCGTGAAGACATGGTCTTCGCGCTCGTTCAGAATAGACACGATATGGCGGTTCGACAGCGAGTCCCGCAGTTTGATTACATACTTGCCCGGCTCCAATATCGCGCCAGGCACCTGTATGGTCTCGCCAACCGTCAGAACCGTCTTTTTGTTCCAGTCGTCGGCCCAGGCCGCTGTGGCAGTCAAGGCCAGACAGCCAACTGTACAAACGAATGTTCGCCACATAGATCCTCCTTTTGTGGTGACAGCGAGCGACTCCGGCGAGGACGCATTTTCCGGATCCGCTCCGCCCGTTTGTGGTGCAATTGACGAACCGTTGCGGGGTCCGCCAATAGCACCTTGCCTGCCCGCGTACTGCGCCAAGTCGCGCATCGGCGTGCGTGGCAACCCAACCCCGGGTGTAGTGACGCAGTCCTACGGCAGCAGCCGGTAACTGACGAACGCAAACCTCTTACTGTCCGGCGACCAACTGTTCACGTTCATCGTTCCCTGCCCGCCGAACAGCTTCTGTATCACCTCAATCTTTCCGCCCTTCATCGGCATGCGACGCAGCAGCACATCGAGGTTTGGCGGGTGTCCTTTCGTGCCTTTGGGGAACGAGAGGAACACCATCCACTTGCCATCGGGCGAGGGGTGCGGGAACCAGTCTTCGTAGTCATCGCTGGTGATCCGCTCGGCCAGCTTGTCATCGGCACCAGCACCGTCGGCCGGGATCCGCCAGATGTCCCAACTGCCGCTGCGGTCGGAGTTGAAGTAGATCCACTTGCCGTCGGGCGAGTAGTCCGGCCCATCGTCGTAACCGGCGTGTGCGGTGAGCCGGCGCTCTTCGCCGCCTTCGGTCGAGATCGCATACAGATCGAAGTTACCGCCGCGATTAGCGCAGAAGGCTAGCGTACGGCCGTCGGGCGACCAGCCGTGATAGTAACTCGGCGTCTTCTCGGTGAGCCGCCGCGGGTCGCCTCCGGTCTCCGGCAGGATGTACATCGGCCCGGCCGAAATCACATACTGCTTGCCATCCGGCGAGATGCCGTGGTCGTTGTTGATGCGATCCACGGCACCGGTGTTCACCTGCTCCGGCTCGCCGCCGGTCACCGGCAGGCGCCAAAGCTTGCCCCCGGAGTTGAGTAACAGGTACTTACCGTCGGGCGACCAGTTGGGCGCCTCGAAGATACGCGGGGCCGTGTAGATCACGTTCCCGTTCTTGCCATTCGCATCGACAATCGTGATGCGGCTTTCCGCGGGCGGCCGGTTTTGCTGGGCGATGGCGGCCACAGCCACTACAAAGACGATAAGATTGCGCACGTCCTGATTCTAGACAAACGCCGGCTCGAACGAGCATCCTTTAAAGATGGGTCTCGCGCAGGACCACGTCGTCAACCTCATCACCAAAGGACAACACTTCGAAGCGTTAGCGCTGCTGCGCGAAGCCATGGACGGCGGCGCCCGCGAGGGTTGGATGCACTTCTCCCAGGCCTTCTGCCTCTACGTCACCGGCGACGATGTGCAGCAGGCCCTGTCCCACTACAACGCCGCCGAGGCTGCCGGCTTCGACCCCTTCCGTGTCCTGCTGAACCGAGGCATTCTCTTTGCCGAAGCCGGCGATTTCGGCTCGGCCCGCCATGACTTTCGCCGTGCAGCAGCACTGGAAGCGACGCCGGCGATAGCCGCCGAGTTCCTCGTCCAAACCGAGCGCAACCTGCGCGGCATCAACTCGGCCGCCGACCGCTACTATCGGCCTCCGCACATCCCGCATCTGGACGCCAACTGGCTGGAGACCTGCTCGATCCCGCAGTCGACGCAATTTATGATCGACTGCCTGCCGCTGCTCCGGCGCCTGCTCGCACAGGCGAGCCCGGGCGAGACACTCGAAGTCCTCGACGTCGGCACTGCCAGCGCCGGGGGCCCCGGTCTGCTCTCGAATCTTCATAGCGGTCACTTCTTCGGGCCCCGGTTGCAAGTGGACGCGATGGACGTGGTGCGCCGTTATCGGGGCTATGCACAGATGGCCTTTCCCAACGTGAACTACCTCTGCGCGAACCTCTTCCAATATGACCCGCAGCGGCGCTGGGACCTGGTGATGTGCAGCCATACCATCGAACACATCGTCGATCCTCTGCCGCTCATCCGCGAATGCCAGCGGCGCGCCCGCCGTTGGGCCCTGTTCTATGCCCCGTTCGAGGAACAGAACCTGATCACCGGCCA
>JAEUQF010000185.1 GCA_016789745.1 Bryobacterales bacterium | reverse complement strand
GGTCGGCCCCAGCGCCGGCGCCACCGTCCCGTGCCTCATCAACGAGCCGGCTTTCACCAACCCCCTCGATAACCCGCTCCGCTTCCCCGTTGCCTTCCCCACCACCGGCACGGGCGGACCCAGTACCGTCGGCCTCCCCGTCGCCAACCGCCCCGACCTCCGCGTCCCCTTCTCCATGCAGTACAGCCTCACCATGGAACGCCAGCAGTGGAACACCGGCTTCCGCCTCACCTACACCGGCACCAACACCCGCCAGGGCGTCTATCGCTGGGACTACAACCAGCCCGTCGCCGATGACCGCCTCTACGTCGACAAGCCCCGCGCCTTCCCCCGCTACCCCGCGATCCCCTACACCGATAACGGCGCCGGCCACCAATATCACGGCCTGTCCATCGAGATCGAGCGCCGCAACCTCCGCGGCCTGCACTACCAGTTCTATTACACGCTCGCCAAGGACGTGCAGGATCTGGAGAACCTGGAACAGCCCGAAGACGCCTACAACCGCGCCCGCGAGCGCGGCACCTGGGGCGCCATCCCACGCCACCGCTGGCAGGGCAACCTGATCTACGATCTCCCCGTCGGCAAGGGTAAAGCCTTCGGCTCCAACTTCGGCCGTTGGACGAACCTCATCCTCGGCAACTGGCAGCTATCCGCCATCTATATCTACGAAACCGGCAGTGCCGTCACGCCCTTGTGGACTGGCCCAGACCCCACGGGCACCCGCTTCAGTAACAACCGCACGCGTCCCATCGTCACCCTGCGCCCGGACCGAATCGCCGACGGGCGCCTGGACAACCCAACCATCGAGCGGTGGTTTGATATCAGTGCCTTCACCGCCCCGCCCATCGGCCGCTTCGGCAACTCGGGCAAAGGTGTCATCTACGGCACGCCCACCAACGTCCTGCACGGTACGCTCGCCAAGCAGATCCCCATCAAGGAACGCGTCACCGTGCGCCTGGAGTTCCTTGGCAACAATGTCCTCAATCACCCGAACTATATGAACCCGAACATGGTGGTCAACGCGGCCGGAACCGCCGGCGTGGTCACCGCCGTGATGGACCGCAACGCGCGCTTCGACACCGGCATCCCACGCGAGATGCAGGCCCAACTCCGGGTGATGTGGTAACAGTCAGCGCCATGGAGACGAGAACCTTCCAGGTTTACGCCTCACACCGGCAGGTCCTGCTTGCCGATGGCTACATCTGGAAGGACTCTGATCCGTCGTCGTCGGCTTCATTCTGGACCAGGCACGCCTTCGGCGATCGTATGGCGGTTGCCGATGGCATGCTCGGGATCATTACTGGCTCGTATGGTCGCGTGAACGCAGTTTTGGAGATCCACGAACTCGAGCCGGAACTGGACACCGATGGTTGGGATCACGTCGTCGAGGGCAGTCTGGAGATCACAGACGGAGAGTTGCAGGTAGCCAGTTGCCTCGGCGATGAGGCCGCCCGCGTTCACTTGGAGTCGGCGTGGTACCGTGTGCGTTGCTCGCAGGCCGGCCTCGTCGGAGCCAGAGACTCCGGAGGAAACTGCCCGGACTGGTATCGCCTTCAGGTGTGGCCCGCGGCGCCGCAAGCGGTCCTGGTCCGCAAGCGCGCCGCTGGTTAACGAACGGCGGGGCTCGTTCAGCCCTTTAACTTCGCCGCAATCTGCGTCACGTGCCGTCCCTGGAACCGCGCCATCGCCAGCTCATTCTCGCTCGGCATCCGCGATCCATCGCCGCCGGCAATCGTCGATGCCCCGTACGGGCTGCCGCCGCTGATCTCGGTCATCGTCATCTGCCGCGCCTCCGAATACGGCATCCCTACGACCACCAGCCCGTGATGCAGCATCACCGTATGCGTCGAAAGCAAAGTGCTCTCCTGCCCGCCGTGCTGCGTCGCCGTCGACGTGAAGGCACTGCCCACCTTCCCGATCAGCGCACCTTTGGCCCACAACCCGCCCGTCTGGTCCAGGAAGTTCTTCATCTGCGCCGCCATGTTCCCGAAGCGCGTCGGGGTGCCGATGATAATGGCATCGGCTTCGGCCAACTTCGCCGGATCCGCAACCGGAATGTGCGCAAATGCTTCCCGTGCGCCCTTCGCCCCAATGCGCTCCAGCGCCGCGTCCGGAATCAACTCCGCCACCTGGTAAAGAGTTACGTTCGCCCCCTCTACCTCCCGCGCCCCCTCCGCAATCGCCTCCGCCATCTTGTAAATATGGCCGTAGGTGCTATAGAAAACCACCTGTACATTCACACTCATCTTTGTTTTGCCTCCTCAGGTATAGAACAGGGCCATCTGCCCGCCCGTATGCCAGAACAGCACACGTGCCTCGGCCGCCAGTGCGCCGCTCCGAATGGCCGCCATCATTCCCGCCATCGCTTTCGCCGTATAGACGGGGTCCAGTAAAATCCCCTCGCTGTGCGCCAGTAGTTGGAGCGCTTCCCGCCCCGCTTCCGTTTCAACTCCGTAGCCGCCGCCCACCTGGCGGTCGTCTACCTGGATCCGTTCGTCGAACGGAAGCCTCAGCCTTTCCCCTATTTCTCGTAAGATGCCGCCTACCGTCTCCTGGATGCTGAGACTTGGATCATCCGCGCTCACGCCATACAGCTGCGTCTCCGGATCCAGAAACAGCGCTTTGCCCGCCAGCAACCCCGCCTGCGTCCCTCCGCTCGACGTGCTGAAGAACACCGCATCGAAGTCGAATCGCAGCTCCCCTAACTGACCCGCCAACTCCTGCATCGCGCTCACTTGCCCCAGCGCGCCCACGGGTGTCGATGCCCCCAGCGGAATGATCGCCGGCTTCTGTCCCGCCGCCCGCAACTCGCCGGCAATCCGCTCCATCGTGGGCGCCCGCTCCCGCCGGTCCGCCACCCGCACAATCCGCGCCCCTACCCACTCGTTGATGGCGTAGCTCGCCGGCGTCGCCGCATACGGATGCGCCGGCTCATTCATTACCAACACGCACGTCAGCCCCAGCTTGGCCGCCAGCATCGCCGTCACCCGGCAATGATTGCTCCGCAGCCCGCCGCAGGTGATCACCGTATCGGCGCCGTCGCGCAGCACTTCGCTGAAGATATACTCCAGCTTCCGTACCTTGTTGCCGCCCAACCCCGCGCCCGCCAAGTCCTCGCGCTTGATGTACAGCCGCTGGCTGCAGCCTAGCGCCGCCTTGAACCGCGGCAGTTTCTCCAATGGGGTCGGGTAGTGCCCCAGCGCCAGGTGCGGGATCGCCTCGAAGCGCTCAATGGCCCGATGTCGGTCTATGGGATGAATCATCTGCGGTTGGAATGTCGATATAACCCAGAAACGCCACCAGCATCTCATCGGTGGTGGCTTCGCCGAAACGCACCTGCCGCAACGGCTTGTTCGGATTCTTCGGATTCGACTCCGAGTTGTTATAGTACGCCACCACGTCGATCCGCGTATCGCGCGGCAGCCGCAGCGGCTCCTTAAACTTATAGCTGATCTGCCAGTTGAAGTCGTAGGGCTTGGCCCACACCAGGTCCTTCACGGTCCCGTCCGGTAGGGTCGCCGTCACTTTCATCTCCGTTCCCAGCAGATGCATGTGCGGCATGATGCTGGTGGCCAGCACGTCCTTCTGCAGGATGAGCCGCGCCTTCTCTTCATGCCGCTCCGCGCCTGGTGGAATGCGAATCGCAATGTTCGCAATCAGGTACGCCCGCGCGGTGTGCTTCGGCTTCTCTTTGTGCAGATAGATGCCCAGCGTGCTGCGGTCCCGCTCCTTCAGCCCGTTGCGATGATAGTGCACCTCCATCACCACATCCGCCTTCGCCGGAAACACCACGCCGATATCCGCGGGCGACTTTTCCGGCGTCATCCCCGGCGCCCACCCTCCCAGCGACACGCGCTTATAGGACGCAATCATCGACAGCCCGCAATCAAAACCTGCCTTCGGATCGGCTGCGTCCAACTCGCGCGCCTTCCCCGTCGCATCGGCGAACACCCGCACATGATGGACCACCTTGCGATTGCCCGGACGCACTTCCATGGCCTGGATGTACCGCGTCTCCGCCACACCCGGCAGCACGAAGCAGCGGTACTGGTCCACGCCGTTGCCTTCCACCTCGAAATCGGCATCGGGCGTTAGTACCAGGTCCGGCGGGCCGAAGGCCCACTCATCCTTCCAAGTCACCGGAGCCGGCAGGTCTTTCTTCTTACCCAACGGCGCCCCGGCGTCGACCCAGGCTGCTATGGTCGCGATCTCGACTTCGCTCAACCGCCGTTCGTTGCGAAACTCGCCGTGACCCGGCACCGCGCTCCACGGCGGCATCCGCCGCTCCCTCACCACGCGGCGGATCTCAGGAGCGAACGCCCGCGCCTGTTCATAGCTGTGCAACGCGAAGGGTCCCACCTGCCCCGGCCGGTGACAGCCTTCGCAGTTGGCCTGCAGAATCCGCGCCACGTCTTTGGCGTAGGTGGGCTTGGCCGCAGCCCCCAAGTCCGAACCCAACAGCAACCACAACAGCCCCAGCATGGAAAACTCCTCGTTTCGAGATCTTTCTTCAGAGTACCGCGCGCACCATGATCGAAATGCCGCGCTTCCTGCGCCTGCCTGAATGAAGAGGCAAAGAACATGGCAGACATCACCCGTTACTTCGATCCCGAACAGCCCGCCAAGAAGAGGCAGAAAATCAAGATCAAAGGCCCCAAGGATTTCGTCGACAAAGTCGAGAAGATGCTCAACGACTGGATCTATTACAGCTATGTCGGACGCCAGGTGCTAAAAGAGATCTGGTCCACCGCCGACGGCCGCATGGTCACCATCCAGTACCAGGAGAACATCTGGGCCTCCGTGGTCGACAATGATCCCAAAACACCCGAGGACGAGGAGGCCGACACCTACGCCAAGGATCACAAGTTTGGAATGAAGTTCCTGGAAGTCGCGGTGGGTACCGGCAAGGGCGCCAGCCCCACGCTCAGCTATGACCCGGATACCAAGGTCCCGCAGAGCTTCTGTTCCGGCGGGAAATGTCCCAACCCGCGGTTCATTCTCCCCCGCTTCGTCCTCTTTCACGAACTGGTGCATTCCATGCGCCAGATGAAGGGCTGCTGGATGACCGGCTCGGTCACGCTCAACAAAAAGCCCACTACGCTTGAGGAAGCCGTCGCCATCGTCCTGACCAACATGTTGATGTCCGAGAAGGGCGACAACACGCTCCGCGCCGATCACAGTTCGCTCGACACCCTCGGTTGCGACCCCTATTCCTTCGTGCAGGATGCCGACGCCAAGAAGATCCTTGCGCGCATCAAGGCCGATCACAGCGGGCTCTACACCTACCTGAAGACGCTCAAGACCAGCTACTTCCCCTTCAACCCCATCTACGCGGTGGAAGGGAACTGAGCCCGCCGCTCTCTAACGGCGGCGCAGCACCCGCAGCGGCCACGTCAGCATCCGCCCCAAACGGAACGACGCGGATTCGCGCATCGCCCGCAACGCCGCCGAGAACTCCAACTCCCGTTCATACAGAAATCGCAACTGCGCGTTTCGCCGCTCCCACAACACCTGCAGCTGCCACACGTCTTCGGCCGTCAACGTGTGGCCGGGCTGCTGCCACCTCCCCGGCAGCGGCTGCGGAACGTACACGGTCCCGTGCGGCGCCGCCGTCTCTGCCGCCGGCCGCTCTGCCGTGTAGTAGTAAACCGCAACCGACTTCCGTGATACCTGCTGCCGGTCCGCCGGCAGATGAATCCGCGGAAAGCCATGCCAGGAGCGTTCGGTCGTCTCAAACAGCACCGCGCGATTGGCCACCGGCGTCACCTTCGCCACCTCGTCCTGGTCCGGATGCCACGGGTCGCGATGCAACTCCAGGCATCCTCCCCACTCCGGCCGCCATTCTTCATTCAGAAATAAAATCAGGTTTAGCCGGCGATGCCAGCCGCGAGCGGGGTGATAGTTGAAGTCAATATGCAGGTCCAGGTCCTGCCCGTGCAGGTTCTCGTGCGTGCCTCCACCCACGTAGTCCTGGTCGTACAACAGCTTCTCGATCCCCGTAATCTGGCCCAGCAGGTCCAGCAGAGACTGGCTGCGCAGCAACTCATCGAACGCACGGTAGGCCGGGCCAATCGTTCGGATGCCCGGCACCACTGCCTTCCGGCCCACTTCTCCCAACTCATTCCTCGCCCGCTCGGCGGCAAATGCGGGAAACTCCCCCATCAGCGCCGTCAGCGCTTCGGGTTGCAGAAACGGCTCCACCACGACATGACGAAAGGGTTTGGCTTGGGCGAACACACGGGCAAGTTCCGGCGCGCGGGTGGCCACGTCCGGATGAAGCAAACTGGACACTCCTGAAGGGTAACAATTTCTGTGCCGCTTCCCGTGTTTGGATCTATACTGTGGGTGGCCGTAAGAACCGGGCGTCCGCAGCCCGGTGTGGAGGTCCGTATGCGCCAGGCAGTTGCTCTGCTTCTGGTCTGGCTGCTCGCCCTTCCCCTTGCCGCCAAGGCGCCGGCTGACAACGTCCGCCGGCAGGTGCTCAGCGTCGCCCGGGATAGCGCGGTGGAGGTCCGGTTCACCGACAAGACCAAACGGACGGGACGGCTGGGTGCCGTGCAAGAGGACGGCTTCGAGCTGCAGACCGAGTCCGCGGGAAAAATCGAAACCCTGAAGATCCAATACGACCAGGTGAAATCTGTTCGTGCCATGGATCAGCCGCCGATCGGCCGCTCGATCGGACGGGTTGTACTCATCACCGGCGTGGTTGTCGGCGTCATCGTCGGCATCCTCGTTGTTGTCGGACTCGCTGCCAACGCAGCGACCAGCTAACGCAACGCGCCAGTTCGCGTTAGAGAGAGAGGTGGGTTGTGCGCCAGGCACTGGCTGTGTGCCTCGTTGTTCTGTTATGCGCTCCGCCCCTAACCCCGGCCAGCAAGCCTGTCAAACGTACGGATTCACCCCGCGCCCAGGCGTTGGCCATCGATCACGGAGCGAAAGTCCAAGTCCGCCTCTTGGACGGGGAGAAACTCCGCGGCCGCATCGGCGCGGTCACCGAAGACGCCTTCGTCCTCACCACCGAACATAAAGGCAAAATGGAAACCCGGCAGATTCCGTTCCACCGCGTGCAGACCATCGAGCGAAGCGATAGAACCTTCGATCATTCGCTGGGCCGAGGCTTCCTCATAGGCGCGATTGTCGTTGGCGTCATCGGCGCCATCTTCGCGATCGTGTGCCACGAATCCGGCTGCACCGGCTGAACGCCGCCAGCCGGCACTAACGCCGCAACTCCGCCGGCAGCGGAAGGGTCACCGCGCCCGTGGCGGCCCATTCCGCCCCGCGCACAAAGGTCGCCTCAAAACCCGCCTGCTTCACCGACGCCAGGTCATGTCCCAGCGCCGTCACAAACACGCGCCCTCCCGGTTCCGACACCCACAGCATCGGCTGATCCAGACCCGCTCCCGGCGTCGGCTGCTTCGCCTTGCCGTTGTATAGCGCATGGTCATCCCAGGCCGTTGCCAGCACCCGGTAGTTCTCCTTCGGCTGCCACTGGAGGTTTGCGTAGAGCTCATCATTCACGATCGGGATCGTCAGCTTCATCCCTTTCGTGATGGGGTGTTCGCTATCCCGCAGGGTGAGCGAAAAGTCGTGCCGTGCGGAATGATGCCCCATCCCGGGGCGCCAATTGCCCCCACTCAGCTTCTCGAACTCCGTCCAACCTTCGAACCCCGCCAGGCTGAAGTGATAAATCACCAGCCCCTTGCCGCGCTTCACGTGATTCACCAGCGCTTTCTCCGCAGTGTCTCCCCAGCGCAGCTCCGGCAACCGCTTGTTTTCGTAATTCAGCACCACCAGGTCATACGGCAACAGCGTTTCCTCGGTGGCACCACGGAATTCCTCGATAATCCGCACCTCAAACCGGCCCGTGTCTTCCAGCATCTGCCGCAGCACGGGACTCACCGCCCGCCAGTCATGCCGGTTCTGGCCGGTGATCAGCAGCGTCTGGATCTTCGCGCTCTTCGGCGGACCTTCCGCCAGGGCAGGGAACGCGCTCAGGATGGCAAGGAAGAGAATGTAGGGCATACGCGGCTCGTGCTGTTCCCAATTGCACGCACCATGCCACTCACGCGGCCCCATCAGCCGCAAATCGCTTCGACAACTCCTCGGCCTCCGCCCGCCGCCCTGACGGAACCGGCACCTCCAACCGCTCGTCTGCCTTCGCTCGAGGCCGCCGCAGGTGAAACACCAGCCGCGCCGGATCTTCTTCCACCGTCACTTTCTTGAGCCGTATGCCCGAAGCGCGCCAGTTCGTTATCTCCTGCTGCAGCCGTACATGATGGGGCCCGATAGCCACCTCGGCCGCTTGTCGCCGCCGCTGTTGCCGCTTCGCCGCGCCGCCGGCCAGAATCCCGCCCCCCAACAGCAATCCTATCCCCAGCCCGATACCTGCAATCCCCGGC
>JAEUQF010000191.1 GCA_016789745.1 Bryobacterales bacterium | reverse complement strand
TTGCAGGAAGAAGGAGAGGACCGCACCGGGCAGGAGCAGGAATTTGCGGTTGACGGTGGCGACGAGCAGGACGCCGGAGATGGCGAGCAGGGAGGCGTTGGTTTGCAGGACTCGCTCGATGTCCCATTCGCGATCCAGTTGGTCGATGTGGCGGGTGATGGTTTCGCGATCGGCATTCTCCAGGGCCCGCACGCACTGGAGGGCGGCGCGATCCACTTGGTTGTTCAAGCGCACGGCGGAGTGTTCGCGGACGCGATCGAATTCCATGGTGGTCTCCTTCATAGCTGCACCGCCCGCCAGGCAGCTTCGGCGCGGCCGTCCTGGGGTGGGTAGGGGAGTTCGGTGAAGTCGCCGCGGAGGGCCTTCAGCGCATAGCGTTCCTGTTCAATCTCGTTCTGCGTGCGCACGCCGAGTTGCCGCAGAATGGGCAGCAACGGGTACCAGCCCTGTAGGGCGTGGAGCAGCATCATAGCCGTGGCAAAGCCTGGAAGAATGAGGAACCGGCGGTGGACGGTGGCGGCGAGGGCCAGTCCCAGCAGACCGGTGATGGCGGCTTCGGTTTCGACGACCCGTTCAAAGTCCCATTCGCGTCCGAGTTCCTCAATGCGCTCGTCAATTCCGGTGCCGGCGCTTTCGGGGAGGCGGAGTTGGGCCTGCAAGGCAATGCGCTGGTTGACGGCGGGATGGGTGGCCGCGCGCACGCGGTCGGCTTCCGCCGTATGGGCAATGACGGGTTCTGCGGTAGGCATCTGCCCGTTCGAGCGGGCAATTACCCGGAGTGTTACGGCGCAGGAGGCTATCGCAGGAACGGCAAGTAGGCGGGCGTACGCATGCGGTAATCGGCGTAGAGTTTGCCGAAGCGGCGGTGCAGCAGGCCGTCTTCGGCGTTGATGCGGATTTCGGTACCGATCAGGCAGACGGCGATGGCGAGCCAAGCGGCCCAGGTCTGTGTCAGCACCAGCGAAGAGGCGAGCAACTGCGCCACCAGCGCCGCGAAGATGGGATGGCGCACGATGCGATACGGGCCGGTCATGACGAGTTGATGGTCGTCGGTGACGACGGCCTTGATGCGCCACTCCATGTCGAGATGGCGCAGGGCGGCGGCGAGGATGACGACGCTGAGGATGGCCAGCAGTACGGAAGCGAGATACTGCCACGGGGCGGTCTCGACAGCCGAGCGGCGGAAGGTGAAGAGGATGAGGAAGGCAATGCCCTCCAGAAGCAGGCCGTGCATGGAGCGCGGGTCGCGGATGGCGGGTTTTTCTTCGGGGATGCCCTGGCGGCGGCGCTCGGCTCGCACGCGGTAGTGGTTCCAGGCCAGCAGCCCAACACACGCCAGCCAGCTCAAGACAAGGATGACCCAGGAAGCAGCACGCAACACGTCCATAGGATAATTATGACTTCGGAATGCCTCAGCATCGGTTTGTGGTTATCGGCGGCGGCTTAGTGGGACTGGGCACTGCTTATCGCCTGCAGGAGCGATTCCCGGATTCCCGGGTGACGGTGATGGAGAAGGAGGCCGAAGTCGGGCTGCACCAGAGCAAGAACAACAGCGGTGTTCTGCACTGCGGGCTTTATTACAAGCCCGGGTCGTTGAAGGCGCGGCTGGCGGTGGACGGCATCCGGCAGATGGTGGCGTTCTGCCAGGAACACGGCATCGCGCATGAAGTGTGCGGGAAGTTGGTGGTGGCGTGCAGCGAGGAGGAAGTCGCGAGGTTGAAGGACTTGCAGCAGCGCGGCACGGCGAACGGGTTGCAGGGCTTGCAGTGGATGGAGCGCGCGCAGTTTCGGGAGATTGAGCCGCATGCGGGTGGAATTGCCGCGTTGCGTGTGCCGCAGGAAGGCATTGCGGACTATCCGGCGGTGAGCCGCAAGCTGAAGGAAATCATCCGGCAGCGCGGCGGCGAGGTGCTGACCGGCGCCGAAGTGACGGCGTGCCGGCAGACGGCGTCGGGTTGGGTGGTGCAGTCGCGGCAGGGCGAGCGCGAAGCTTCGCTGGTGATCAACTGCGCGGGGCTGCATTCGGACCGTGTGACGGAGTTGACCGGGAACCAGCGGAACGTGCGCATTGTGCCGTTTCGGGGCGAATACTATACGCTGCGGCCGGAGAAGCATCACCTGGTGAAGCATCTGATTTATCCGGTGCCCGACCCGAAGTTTCCGTTTCTGGGCGTGCATTACACACGCATGATTCATGGCGGGGTGGAGTGCGGGCCGAACGCGGTGCTGGCGTTTTCGCGGGAGGGCTATAAGAAGACCGACTTCCGCGCGGGCGATCTCTTCGATGCGCTGACCTATTCGGGCCTGTGGCATTTTCTGCAGCGCTATCCGCGGATGTGTTTTGACGAAATCCGGCGGTCGTTCAGCAAGGAGCTGTTCACGTTGAGCCTGCAGAAGCTGGTGCCGGAAGTACAGGCGTCGGACCTGGCGCCGGGCGGGGCAGGCGTGCGGGCGCAGGCGATGAGTCCGAATGGGGACCTGGTGCAGGATTTTCATTTCGTGACCGGCAAGCGGGCGCTGCACGTGGTGAACGCGCCGAGCCCGGGGGCGACGTCGTCGCTGGCCATTGGGCAGGAGATCTGTGGGATGGCGGCGCAGATGGTGGCGTAGGCTTCTATGGAAAAGACCAAGGGAACACCGGCGGCAGTGGGGGCGGTACTGAGTGTACTGGCGGCGGTGAGTTGCTGTTTGCCGTTGGGGACGCTGTTGGGGGCGGCGGGCACGGCGGGGGCATCGGGCCTGTTCGCCGGCGCCCGCGACTGGCTGATGCCGCTGTCGGTGGTGTTGCTGGTGGTGGCGTTTGTACAGACTTATCGGACGCCGTGCGCGCGGCGGTCGCGTGCGGCGATGATCGTGCTTTGGACTTGTGCGGTGTTTGTCGTGGTGATGTTGGTGTTTCCGCAGTATGTGGCCGTGGCGATGGCGGATTGGACGTCGCGATGAGCCGCGGGTTTCTGCTGGTGGCGGTATTGGCCCTGGTGGGGATCGGGTGGTTCTTCTTTGGGTCGCGGAAGGCGCCGGAGGGGCAGGCGGCACTGGTACATGTGAATGCGGCGACTTTGGAGGCGATGCGGGCCGAGTTCAATACGGCGTCGAGCCAGACGCGGGTGCTGGCGCTGTTCAGTCCCACTTGAAGCACGTGTCTG
This sequence comes from Bryobacterales bacterium, assembly GCA_016789745.1. GTDB lineage: Bacteria > Acidobacteriota > Terriglobia > Bryobacterales > Bryobacteraceae > CADEFT01. The sequence goes on along the minus strand of JAEUQF010000191.1, from coordinate 7,883 downwards.
CAGGGGGCCTCTGCATTGAACGAAGTCTTGAAGGCGCACGAAGGCAAGCCGGTGCGCGTGTTCGTGGTTTGGGAGCCGGTGCTGCCGACCGATTTTTCGGCGCCCACCGGGATGGTGATGGGACGGGTGCCGGACCGGCGCGTGTCGCAGTACTGGGATCGGAACCGGATGGTGTCGGAGTTGTTGGGAGAGAAGCGAGGGGATCGGAATACGATCGTCTGGGATTGGGTGGCGGTGTATCCGCCGGGGATGGTTTGGGAGGCGAAACCGCCGGAGCCGAAGTGGGCGGACCGGCCGGTGGTGAGCGTACGGGAGGAATTGGGCAAACAGTTGGGTGAGGTTTTGGGCGACAATTAGCCGCATGGGAAGTGAAGCGAAGTGTGCGGTGCATTGCGGGGATGTGACGGCGGAGGGCAAGGCGTATCTGGAGTCGGCGGAGTTGACGTTTCGGGGTGGGGATCTGCGGTTGCGGATTCCGCTACAGGGGCTGAAGTCGGCGAGTGCGGCGGACGGGGTGCTGCTGGTGAGTTGGGGGGAGCAAAGCGCGCGGTTTCACCTGGGTAAGGACGCCGAGAAGTGGCTGGCGAAGATTCGGAATCCGAAGACGGTGGTGGATAAGATCGGGATCAAGGCGGGGATGGTGGTGTCGGTTTTGGGGATCGCGGACGAGGGGTTTCTGGGGCAGTTGCGGGAACGGGTGACACCGGTGCCGCCGCAGAATGACTTGGATGTCGTGCTTTACGGGTTTTGGACTTTGGGTGCTTTGGATGAGCTGGCTTCATTGAAGACTTACTTGAAGCCGAATGGGGCGCTGTGGACGGTGTATCCGAAGGGGCCGAAAGGCCTGCCGGAGTCTGCCGTGCGGGCGGCGGGATTAGGGGCGGGTCTCGTGGATACGAAGGTTGTCGGATTCTCCGAGACCCTGACGGCGGTGAAGTGGGTGATTCCGGTCAGCCAGCGCTAACGCTTAGGATTGTGGCGCATCGCCTTGTGGATGGCTTTCCATTTGCGCTTTTCTTCCAGTGCTGCTGGAAGGTGATGTTTGCGCCGTTGGGCCTGTAGTTCGCGTTGCAGTTTGTGGTAGCTGGCCAGGCGGGCAGGGTTGATGGTGTCGCGGACCGCGCAGCCGGGTTCGGCATTATGGCGGCAATCGCGGTAGTGGCAGTTGGCGGCGGCTTCGGCGATGTCGGCGAAGACGGCGTCGGTGGATTCCGGGGTCGCCCAGGGTTCCAGTTCGCGCAGACCGGGGGTGTCGAGCAGCAGCCAGCCTTGCGGGAGTAGGAAGAGTTGGCGGCCGGTAGTGGTGTGCCGGCCACGATCGTCGCCTTCGCGCACGGGCTGCGTGGGTTGCGCCTGGCGGTGGAGAAGTGCGTTGACGATGGTGGATTTGCCGACGCCGGAGGAGCCGAGCAGCACGGCCGTCTGGCCGGGGTCGATGTAGCGGTGCAGCTGGGCGACGCTGCCCGGGTCGATGGCGCTGAGGAGGACTGCCGGGACGTTGGGGGCGAGACGATCGATCTCCTGGAGGCGGGAGACGGGATCGTCACAAAGGTCGGCCTTGTTGAGGACGATGACCGGGTCGGCCCGGCTTTCGGCGGCGAGTAGCAGGTAGCGCTCAATACGCCTCAAGTTGTAGTCATGATCTAAGCCGGTAACTAGCAGAATTATATCGATATTAGCTGCCAGCACCTGTTCTTCGACGGCGCGGCCGGCTTTCTTGCGGCTGACCTTGGTGCGGCGCGGCAGCAGGGCTTCGATACGATTATCGGAGATGGCGACCCAATCGCCGGTGACGGGGTGGTCCTGGGGCCAGGCACCTTTGAGGGTTAGGGTTGTGGGACCCGTGGCGGTCCAGAGCTGATACAGGCCTCGGGTTTCGCTGGCGACTCTGGCTGAGCGGCAGCCAGGGTACGCACGCAGGGATTCAGAAAAGAAGGGACTCCATCCGTAGCTTTCCATTCCGGGAAAGACCTTTCGTGTTTTAAACACACTGATAGGGAAATGTTCGCGAGGGCCTTGATGGCCCGCGAGGGGAATGGAATGCGGCTAAGCGATTTCGTTAGCCGCAGATGGGGACAATGGTCGACAGAGGCAAATTTCAGGATAGCAGAGCGTGCGCCTTACCAGGCGGCAGCAACGCGGTAGCCGTAGGGATCGGAGCCGGCTTCCAGCACGCCGTTGGGGAGCATCTTGACGACCACCGGCATGGCACCGACACCCCAGCGGCTTCGGGTACCAATGCGATGGCCACGGGCGGCCAGGTCCTGGAAGCTTTGGGCGGACATGCGTTCGTCGATCTTGAGGTCGCCCGGCTGCATGGCGTGGTTGTCGAAGCTGTAGACGAGGTGCCGGGTTTCGAACCGGGGCACTTCGACGGCACGCTGGGCATTCATGTTGAACTCGATTAAATTGAGCAGAACTTGTAGTAGCGACTGATCTTGATTGTCGCCGCCGGGGGTGGACATGACGGCGTAGGGGCGCTGGCTGGGATTGGTTACCAGCGTGGGGCTTAGGGTGATCCTGGGGCGTTTGCCGCCGGCGAGTTCGTTGGGATGCCCGTCAATGAGAAGGAAGCTCTGGGCGCGTTGGGTGAGCGGGATGCCGGTGTCGCCCGCGATGACCGAAGGCAACCAGGCCCCGGAGGGTGTGGCGGAGAACATCATGCCGTCCTTGTCTATGGTGTCGACGCAGGTGGTGTCATGCGCCTGCAGCATCTCGTCCGGCTTGAAGCGGACCATGTCGATTTCCACGGGATGCCTTCCGCGCGTTCCGCCAATGGTTCCGGGTAGAAATTCAAGTGATGCGCGAGCCCCAATCTGACGGCGCCGGTCGGCGGCGTACTCCTTTGAGAGCAGAGTTTGCGTCGGCACTTTCACGAACTTCGGATCACCGTAGTAGGTGTCACGGTCGGCATAGGCGAGTTTCAGCGCCTCCACGAGACGGTGAACATACTCGGCGGAATTGTGGCCTAAACTACGCAAGTCGAAGCCCTCGACAATGTTCAGGGTCTGGACCATGGACGGGCCCTGGCTCCAGAACCCGGGCTTGTAGACCGTGTAGCCGCGATAGGTGGTGCTGACCGGAGCTTCCAGGCTTAACTTGAAAGCCGCCATGTCTTCATAGCGGAGGAGTCCGTCGTTCTGTTCGCTGAAGGCGGCGATGCGTTTGGCGATGTCACCGCGGTAGAAGACGTCGCGCACGGCATCGATGGCTTCCTGCCGCTTCCTGCCGGCGGCGAGCGCCTTGCGTTCGGCATCCACCATAATTCGCAACGTTTTAGCGAGGTTGATCTGACGAAAGACTTCATCCACCTGCGGGATGTGATTTCCGGGGAGGAAGACGGCGCGGCCATCGGGCCAGAGGTCGTAGAAGCGGGCGACGGAGCCGATCATCTGGGCGCGCATTTCGTCCAGAACCATACCGTCGGCTAAGTCGATTGCCGGGGCGATGACTTCGGCGAAGCTCTTGTTGCCGAATTCGCGGAGGGCCAGCAACCCGGCTTCGGGCAGGCCCGGAACCAGGGCGGGCATCAAGCCGGCCACCGGAACCATGCCCTTCAATCCACCGGGCTCCATCATCCAGATTTCGCCGGGCATGAGCTTGCGGCGACGGAAATATTCCGGGGTGGCGGATTTCGGCATGGGGCCGACACCGGCGATCGAGTGAACTTTCCCGTCTTTGGAACGGATGAGGATAGGGGCTTCGCCGCCGAAGCCGACGTGGGAGAACTCGGCCACGGCAGCAGCAAACATGGCGGCGACACCGGCATCGACGGCGTTGCCGCCCTGGTGAAACAGGCGCATGCCCGCTTCACTGGCGTATTCGGAACCGGCACCGATGGCGCCGCGGGTCCCGCGGGACTGGCGTTTGACGGGCCGTTCGTTTTCGCGCCGCTGCGGCTGACCGGGGACCACACATGCCAGCAACAGGGCCGGCAAGACCAGGAAAATCCGTCGTGTCTTGCTCGTCATTTAAGTTACCCCCATTATAATGGTCCCTTCGGGGTATGGATTCGGAAGAAGATCGCAAGGAAGCTGCGCCGAGCGAAGGAGAGTTCGTCTCCCCGGAAGCCATGCTCTACTGCCCCGTCTGCAACCATCGTCTGCAGGAACAGCGGTGTAAGCTGGCCTGCCCCCGTTGCGGCTACTACATGAGCTGCGCCGACTACTACTAAGACGGACGCCAAAGGAAAAAGAATGACCGATTTCGCGGACCTGCTGGAACGATTCCGCCGTGGCGGAGAATTGATAGCCGTGGTGGCCACCGGGGCCGCCGGGCCGGAACTGGACTATATGCCGGAACCGGGCAAATGGAGCGTGCGTCAGATTTTATGTCACCTGGCGGATTCCGAACTGGTGGCGGCGGACCGTTTCCGGCGCGTGATCGCGGAGGAGAATCCGACGCTGATCGCCTTTGACCAGGATGCCTGGGCGTCGAAACTGGATTACCACAAGCGGAAGGTGTCGGCGGCGATTGAGAGCTTCCGGCGGACCCGGGCCGAGACTTACGAGATTCTGAAGGACCTTCCGGCGGAGACGTTTTCGCGCCAGGGCAACCACAATGAGCGGGGCCCGGTCAGCCTGTATGATCTTCTGAAAATGATGGCGGGACACGCCGAATCGCATGCACGGCAGATTCAAGGCGTCCGGCAGCAATATAAGGCATCGAAAGCAAAATGAGATTGCGATTACTGGGACTGATGGGCGCAGCGCTGCTGCTGGGAGCCGAAAGCCAGGAGGCGCAGCGCTGGTGGCAGCACGTGGTGTTTCTGGCGGACGATTCGCTGGAAGGACGGGACACCGGGAGCGAAGGGCATAAGAAGGCGGCGCGCTACATCGCCCAGGAATTCGAAAGGGCGGGGCTGAGGCCGGCGGGCACCAGCGGGTATTTCCAACCCGTGAACTTTCGCTCGCAAAGTATTGATGAAGCTGGATCTTCGCTGACGCTGGCGTTTCCGGACCGGACGGAAAAGCTGTCGCTGGGGAACGACGCCTATTTCGGGTTGCGGGGCAATCTGGCGAATGAAGTGAGTGCGCCGATGGCCTTCGCCGGGTACGGCTTCGCCGTGCCGGAGAACAACTTCGATGAGCTGGCGGGGCTCGACTTGAAGGGGAAGATTGTCGTGTATCTCAGTGGTGGGCCGAAGGATATCCCTGGGCCGCTGCTGTCGCACAACCAGTCGGCGGCCGAGCGCTGGACGCGGGCCAAGGCTGCGGGGGCGATCGGGTTTGCCTCGATTGCGAATCCGAAGACGAGCGACATTCCCTGGTCGCGGGCGCGGCTGTCGCGGCTGTTGCCGTCTATGAAGCTGGTGGATCTGGCGGCGGACGGGCCGGCGATTAACCTGACCATCAACCCGGAGCAGGCGGACAAATTCTTCGCCGGCAGCGGACACACGATTGCCGAGTTGCTGGCGCTGGCCGATAGCGGTAAGCCGCTTCCCAAGTTCAACTTGCGGCCAACGCTTCAGGCAAAGCTGAAGCTGAACGAAAGCAGCCTGGAATCCGATAACGTGGTGGGGGTGAAGGCCGGCAGCGATCCGAAGTTGAAGGGGGAGTACGTGGTGTTCTCCGCGCATCTGGATCACGTCGGCGTGGGCAAGCATCTGACCGGGGACCAGATCTACAACGGAGCCATGGACAACGCGGCCGGCATCGCCACCATGATCGAAGTGGCGCGGGAACTGCGGTCGGTGAAGACCAAACGCAGCCTACTGTTTGTGGCCGTAACAGGCGAGGAGAAGGGCTTGCTGGGATCGCAGTATTTCGCCGACAGGCCTACGGTGGAGCGGAAGAATCTGGTGGCGGATTTGAACTTCGACATGTTCCTGCCGCTGTTCCCGTTGAAGCGGGTGGTGGTGTATGGGATGGACGAGTCGACGCTGGGGGAGACGGTGAAGACCGTGGCGGAGAAGGCCGGCGTTGAGGCGATGCGCGATCCGGAGCCGCTGCGAAACTCGTTCATTCGCAGTGACCAATACAGCTTTATCAAGCGCGGCATTCCGTCGCTGGCGTTTAAGTTAGGATATGCGCCTGGCTCGCCAGAGGAGCGAATCTTCAAGGGCTGGTTGAAGGAGCGGTATCACGCGGTGTCGGACGACCTGCAGCAACCGGTGGACCGGGAGGCGGCGGCGAAGTTCAATTCGTTGATGGTGAAAGTGGCCACGGCGGTGGCAAATGGGACGGAGAAGCCGCGGTGGAAGGACAAAAGCTTCTTCCGGCGGTTCGCGGAGTGAAGGAAGAATGACAAAAGTTTCACTATCCGCTTGCAAGCAAGGTAGAAACCCGCTATCGTAAGTTCTTTCAGGACCCAAACCTGAAAGAAGAACCGCACTGGAAACGGTGAGAGAGAATGGCTTGAGGGAAGCCGTTTCCAGTGCGGTCTGCCCATTAGATCTGGGCAAACAGGACCGGCGTCAACGCGTCTGGTCAATGACGATACCCGCATCGCCAACATCCTTCGCACGGGCCCGCGTCCAAACATTCCCGCACTCGAATGCCATCCGTTGGTCGAAACCTAGGTCCCAGGTAAGACCTTACTGCAACCCCCTTCGCTTCGGGGAACCCGCTTGAACAACCCTGTTCACCTTAGAAAAAAAACTACCCTCTAATGCAACTCACAATCTTAGGCTTGGGTGAGCGTCCTGCATATCTTGAATACTGACTCCCGCAAGCACTCTCTATTGCCTTGCTCACCCTTCCGAACCGCTTGTTGCACCAGAGGGCAGGTTAAAGGGGTTATTCCATCAATTCGTTATCTACAGTAGCACGTGCGATGCCACGGTTGCCAGAAATTTTGCCACTGAAACGCAAGGAGTTACGGGTGGTGTATGCGGATTGTCCCCGTGCGCGGCAGTGGCGGCTGTGTCACTATGACACAATCATAGGAGCATGAGCGTGGCCCGATGCGTTGTACTGCTGGCGGCGATGTTGGCCGCCGCAGCCGGTCAGGAACCCTCCGAGAAAGCCAAGCCCGACCAGCCGCCTGCTAAGCCAGAGGATTATAAGGTCTATACCGAGCATCCGCGGTTACTGGTGAATGCGCGCCGGTTGCGCCTGCTGCGCCGCGAGCGGGAACGGAAAACGCTGCGCTGGGAGCAGTTTAACGCGTTGATTGTGGGTAAGGCGCCGATGCCCGAGCCCGGTTTCGCATTCGCACTGCACTACTTGGCCAGCGAAGATAAGGCGTCGGCAAAGCAGGCAATTTCCTGGGCCACCAGCGCCGCCGCTACCGACCTTCGCCAGGTGGCGCTGGTGTTCGATTGGTGCCAGCCAGAGTTAACCGAATCCCAGAGCACCGCCCTGACCGCGAAACTGAGCGCCGGGTTGGAACGGGTGGGTAAACTTGCCACAGTCAGTGCCCAGAGGGACCGGGTGCTGACGGCAGCCGCGCTTTCCGACCACGTGCCGGAGGCACCGGAGCGTCATCTGAAGGACGTTTTCGAAAACTGGTGGATGGCCAAAACCGCACCGGCGCTGCTGAAAAACCGGAACAGCTTTGCGCGGATCGACGGCTATCCTTTGATGGAGTTGATGCACGTTATCCAGGACAATCTGAAGTTCGACATGCGGGACAATGCTCGGCTGTTCTTCCGCGACTTCCCGCTGCATCGCGTAATCAGCTATTACCCGGCGGCCTACCCCGCGGCCGACGCGGTTTACCATGTGCCGCAGTACAGCGGGTTAGGCGAGCCGGATGTGACGGACGCCGCGCTCTCGCGGGCGGCGGACCTAGCGATTGTAGCCTTCGATACGAACGCCCTGGAGCATCAGTTCTTGCAGGGCTGGCTGATCCAGGACCGCTACATTATGAGATCACCGTTTGCGGCACCGTATGAGTTTCTGTGGGCGAATCCCTATCAGCCGGGCCTGAGCTATCACCAC
>JAEUQF010000088.1 GCA_016789745.1 Bryobacterales bacterium | reverse complement strand
CATAACGTGCATGGCTTCACGACGCTGCTGGCCGGTGGCGGGATCAAGGGCGGGCTGGCTTATGGGGCGACCGACGATTTCGGATTACGCGCGGTGGATAAGCGCGTGCATCCGCATGATCTGCAGGCGACGGTGCTGCATCTGTTGGGGCTGGACCACACGAGGTTAACGTATCGTTATTCGGGGCGCGATTTCCGGTTGACGGATGTCGGCGGCAAGGTGATCTCGGAGATTCTGAGCTAGGGGCGCGGGGGCTTCGCTACTTCCTTCTCTCCACGCCGGAGGATTTTCTCCATCTCATCGTCGTCATCCATGGGGATCGACGGCTGCTTGCGGGCTTGGCCGTAGTCAGGGTCCTTGGGGTCCTTGGCTTTCTCGGGGTCGAAGATGCGGCGGTCGACGGGAACGGCCGTATAGGGGCGGAAGTCGGGTGTGGTGGTGAAGGCATCGGCGAAGTCGTTGGCCAGGGCGTCCCACATGTTGAGCGACGGCAGGCCAAAGATCTTGTAGAGCGTGCGATGCATGCTCAGGATGGTGGTATGGCGGTGGGAGACATAGCCGCGCTTGGCCCAGGGACTGATGAGAAGCAGGATGCTGCGCTGGGCGTCGACATGATCAGGCTCACCGCCGGCATCGTCTTCGGTGACAAAGATGGCCATGTTTTTCCAATAGGGGGTGTGGGAGAGGAAGTCGACAATGCGGCCTAAGGCGAGGTCGTTGTCGGCCATGTAGGAGGCGAGGTAGGGATAGCCCTTGTCGGGCCTGGGCGGGGCGCCGTGATCATTGCAAATGGCGATGTTGATGAAGGAAGGCAGCTTCTTGCCTTTGCGCAGGAAGCGTTTTTCGATGTCGTTCATGAACCAGTGGGCGCGGTACTGGTCCGGGATATTCATGTTGTAGATGGGGAAGCCGAAGTCAGTATTTTCGTAGAGTACCTTCGGCATGGGGATGTTGACCACTTCGCGGGCACCGGTGGGATGCTCGCCGGCATCCTGCACGACGCCGGGGAATTCGAAGCCTTCGCCGTAATTCCGAAAGCGGATCTTGTTCCGCGCGAGATGCTCCCACATAGAGCCGGCTTCCGGGTAGTCTTCGGGAATCAGCGAGCCGGCCGAGCCCATGGAATAGCGGCGGCCCGGAGCGGTGCTGTCCTTCTTGAACGCCCAACCCAGCGAGTACGTCATCTGCATCAGGTTGTTGGGCTGGACGCCGACGAGCCAGCGGTGGCCGACACCGGAGGCTTCGGGCTCCATGTAGAAGTTGTCACTGACAGTGAAGGCACGGGCGAGGGCGTTGTGATTGGTCATGACGCCGACGTCTTCGAGCGTGGGCTGTTTGTCGGCCTTGATGGTTTGATGCAGGCCCCAGCGCAGCAGAGAGGGGTCATGACGGGCGCCCGGGATGCGATCGAAGACGGTGTCGAAGGTGTGGTTCTCCTTGGTGATGAAGACGACGTACTTGATCTCTTTGGAGGCGCGGCCGGGAATGCCTGGAATGATGGGCGTGGACATGGCGGCGCGAGCGGCTTCGCGGTCGATGATGCCGTTGTTTTCGAGCACGCGTTGGGTGAGTTGCGGGAGGCTTGCGTCGGCGGGGAGCGGAAGGATGCTGACGGCGCCGCGGAGGCCGAGGAAGTCGCTCTTGGGGATGTGCTGGCCGGCGTTGGGACCGTTGCCGAAGCCTTTGAACGCAATGTTGGCAAGGTGGCGGCCATCGGGCGAGATAGCAACGCGGTAGGGATACCAGGCCGTGGGAATGTGGCCGAGGACCTGGAGCGAGCCGGCGTCAAGAACGGCGATAGCGTTGATGCCGCTTTCGGCGACGTAGAGGCGGGTGCCGTCTGGCGACACTGCCATGCCGGATGGGCCGACGCCACGCAGTTTCGCTACCAACGGCGAGGGAGTGATGCGCTGGCGGGCGAGCAGTTTGCCGCTATTGAGATCGAGGCGTTCGATGAGGTCGTTATTGCCGTTGGAGACGAAGAGGCTGTCGCCACTGACAACGAGATAGTTGGGGGCGCTGCCGCCGACCGCGGTGCCGTTGTCAGAAGGCGAGTGAATGAGGAGCCCTGTTTTCCAATGGCTGAGCACTTTGGGCGTGCTGGGGTTGGATACATCGACGCCGGTGACGGAGAAGGACTGGGGGAGGTTGTCTTCGCCGAGGCCGGGGACGCGGCGGCCTTCGAAGTTTACGCCGTCGCGGGCTTCCTTGCTGGGGTAGCCGAAGGCGGGGCGACTGAGGCCGCGCGGGTCGGACTTGCCGTCGGTGGGCGCGGGAATGGCACTGTATTCGAACAGGCCGATGTTGGCAAGGAAGACGCGGCTGCCGGCGAGGGCCAGGGTGTAAGGATAGCGGCCGACGGGCGTGGAGCCGATGACGCGGCGCTGTTCGGCATCGACGACGATGAGGCGGAAGTTGGTGACATCGGCGCAGTAGAGATGACGGCCGTCGGCGGAGACTTTGAGGTCGGCGGCGTAGCTGTCTTCGAACTTACGACCAGCGACTTCGGTGTTGAGGGGGATTTCGGCGAGTTGGTTGGCAGTGGCGGTTTCGTAGACGAAAAGCGTGCCGCGTTCCCCGCTGCTCCAATAGAGGAGCGAGCCATCGGGGGAGAAGTCGGCACCGCCGGCGTTGAGATGAATGCGGCGTCCGGTAGGGCGCGGGAGTTTGATCTCGACGATGTTGGGCGAGCCGGATTGCCAGTTGGTGAGGAGTTGGCCGACGCCATCACTGGGGATGAAGAGGCGCTTGCCATCGCGAGTCATGGCGAGTCCGTGAGGAAATCGCACGAGCGGGAAGTGCTTGCCTTCGGGGCGCAGGTAGCGGCCGTTAGGAAGGATAGTGGTGCCCGCGGGATCATGCTGCGCGTACTCGTTGACAGCGGGCGGATGCAGGAAGGACTGGGCGTAGACAGTGGTGGCGAGGAGACCGGCGGACCAGGCGATGCGAATGCTCATGCGATGACTACCAGACTAGCGCGCGGGCCACTCAAAGACGGCGGCGGCCATTTCCTTGGAGTGAGCCAGGGCGAGTTCATAGGCCTGTTTCATGTCATGCCAGGGATAGCGGTGGGTGATGATTTTTTCCAGAGGCAGGCGGCCCATCTGCATGTAGTCGAAAATGAGTTCGAGGTTGCGGGCGAGGTTGAAGGCGATCTCATGAGGCGGGTTGGACGTGCGAGGGCTGAAGCCGGCGCCGGTGATGGTGAGTTGCTTACCGTAGAGCCAGGCGGGATCGAGCGGGTTGAATGCGGGAGGTTGTTGGGCGCGGCCGGGGAAGCCGAGAACGGTGATGCGACCGCAGTAGCGGGCAAGGTGAACCGATTCCTGAAAGGCGGGCCAAGGATTCGCAGTAAGCACGACGAGATCGGCGATGGACGCGGGCGCGTCGCCGGCGAGGTAAGCCTGGGTGGCGCCGAGTTGCAGAGCGAGCGAACGGCGGAAATCGGAGTTGGCGATGGCGGTGACGCGGGCGCCCATGGCCGTGGCGACGCCGACGGTGGCGAGTCCAATGACGCCGAGGCCAACGACGGCGACACGCTCCCCAGCCTGGTAGTTGACCTGGCGCAGCGAGGCAACGCCGAGTTGGGTGAGATAGGCGAGGGAGGCGGCTGCAAGGTCCACGCCTTCGGGGATCAGAACCAGAGGATCACTCTGGTTGGCGATATAGGCGGATTGATGGGGGCGGAGGGAGAAGACGCGCTGGCCCGGAGCCCATTGCGCGACGGCACTGCCGCAACGGCGGATGATGCCGACGTTTGAATAACCCACGGGGCGCGGGTAGTCCGGGGCACCGGGGACCTCGGTGGAGCGGCCTTCATAGTTGCCGAGATCGGTACCCGTGGAGAGCGCGGTGATAATGGTTTCGACGTAGATCTGATCGGGCTGGAGGGTGTCGGTGTCGAGAGGTTCTTCGATGAGGCGGAGGTCACGGGCTCCGAAGAGGATGGCGCGTTGGATGGACATGGAATCGTCCATGATGGCGCAAAGTGAAGGGTGTTTGTTGGAGGTGCCGGGGCGTGCTAGATTCGTCTGCATTCTGTATGAACAACGAACGGATCGGCGTAGTGGGTTTAGGGCTGCTGGGACGCGGCATTGCGGCGTGCTTTCTGGCGCATGGGTTCCGGGTGGTGGCGTTGACAAAGGGCGGCGAGGAGGCTTATGGCGCGGCGCGCGCCTACATCGCGAACGCGCTGACGGAGTATGTCGCGCATACGGGCGCGGATGCAGGAGTGGCTGCGTCGTGGAAGGACAGGTATCACGAGGCGGCGGGGTTCGCGGACTTTGCCGATTGCGCGTTCGTGGTGGAGAGCGTGACTGAAGACTTGGCCGCGAAGCAGGACGTGTTTGATGGACTGGAGGCAGTGGTGGGCGAGGAGGTTCCGATTGCCAGCAACACGTCGGCGCTGCCCATCGGCGTGCTGCAGAAGAGCCGGCGGAATCCGCGGCGCTTTGTCGGGATGCACTGGGCGGAGCCGGCGCATGCGACGCGGTTTCTGGAGTTGATTCGGGGCGAGCAGACATCGGACACGGCGGTGGAGCGGACGGCGGAGTTAGGCCGGCGCTTGGATAAAGATCCGTGCGTGGTGCAGAAGGATGTGCCGGGGTTTATCGTGAACCGGCTGGGATACGCGATGTATCGCGAGGCTTTGCACCTGGTGGAGGCAGGCGTGGCGGATGTGGAGACTGTGGATAAGGCCTTCCGGAACGCTTGTGGATTGTGGGCATCGATGTGTGGGCCGTTTCGATGGATGGACATTACGGGCGGACCGGCATTGTACGCACGGGCGATGAAGGGCGTGCTACCGACGTTGGACAATTCGCCGGAGTTGCCGCGGACGCTGCGGGAACCGCCTGCGTCGTTCTATGAGTATGAAGCCGGCGAGGTGGAGCGCTGGCATGAGGAGTTGCATCGCAACGCGTGGTCGCTGTTTAAGGACAAGAAATAGGCATGATGATACGGGCATTGGCGGTTTCCGTGATGGCAGCGGGTGTGCTGGGCGGGCAGGTGCAGCGAGTGGAGGGCTTCGGGGCGATTGTGTTTGCGCACAACAACCACACGTCTGCCACGATTCGAAGCGGGCGCGATTTCCGGGGTCCGGCACCGGGGTATATGACGGCGGGGTGGTGGGCCCCAGGACAGTTAAAGGACAACCGGCTGGAGTGGGATACGGCGGCGTGTCCGGAGAAGAAGGACACGGTGTTTGTGTTTGTGGGAGCGAGTTCGCCGTTACCGCCCGAGGTAGCGACGGGGCCGGAGTTAAAGCTGTCGGTGAACGGGAACTACGCGCTGACGTTTCGGATTGGGTTATTGCGGGATTGGTCCTGGTCGGGGAATGGAGTGCGGCTGCGATATCGCGCGGTGCGGAATGAATGGACGTCGTGGAGCCGGCAGCGGCAGTTTGAGGTGGAAGGCAACAGTGGTGTTTACGAGTTGCAGGTACCGGCGGGTATGGTGACGGCTGGCAAGCCGGTGCGGGTGAAGGTGGAGATGCAGCCGTATCCGAGGTGGCCGAACGGATGGTTCATGGTGAAGGAACGGCCGGATGCACAGAGCCAATCGACAGAGGAACTGCGACAGGAAGTGCAGCAGCTTCGCACGGATGTGAACCGGCTGGCGGAGTTGGTGCACACGTTGACGGTGCGGCAGAATCGCGTGGAGAGCGGAGACAGCCGGTTCGAGCACACGGTGGCGCATGCGGCGGGACGGCGGCATCTGCATCCGGCGGACATGGTGTCGTTGAAGGATGGCAGCATTCTGCTGACGGCGCGGGAAGCAACGGAACACGTGGCTCGCGACGGCGACATGGTCATTTTGCGTTCCGGCGATCAGGGGCGGACGTGGACGCAGCATAGCCGTATCGGATTACCAAAGCTGGATGAACGTGAGGCGTGCGGGCTGCAACTGGCTGACGGGAGCATTCTGCTGGTTGTTTACTACAACGACCTATACCGGGACGATGACGAGTACGAGCAGAAGTGGATGGAGAAGACGGCGCTAGGCAAAGGCAAACAGTATCTGGGTGCTTATACGGTGCGCTCTCGCGATGGGGGCAAGACATGGTCCGAGCCGAAGTACATTCCGGCCACAGGTATGCCGTTTACCGATACCGAAGGTCCGGCGGATGCCATGGTGCAGATGCCGGATGGTGCGCTGCTGCTGCCGTTGATTGGGTACAACGTCGGCGGCGATGTTCGGAACCTGGCGGCGGTGCTGCTGCGGTCGATAGATGAAGGTGAGAGCTGGCAGTATTACGCGACGGTGGCGACGGATCCGGGCGGGAAGCTGGGACAGTTCGCGGAGACTGGGCTGGTGCTATTGAAGTCCGGCACGCTGCTGGCGGCGATGCGGAATCAGACGGGATTTGTGTGGATGGCGAAGTCGAAGGATGGAGGCAAGACGTGGACACAGCCGACGCCGAGCCCGCTGGTGGGGCATCCGGCGGACTTGACACAGTTGGCGGATGGGCGGGTGCTGTGTACGTATGGGTTTCGCGAGCCTTATCACGGGACGCCGAGCGGGGTGCGAGCGGCGTTTAGTGAAGATGAGGGCGAGACTTGGAAGGTGGAGGAGGAGGTTGTGATTCGGGGGGATCTGCTGAATTGGGACGTGGGATATCCGGAGTCGCTGCAGTTAAGCGACGGACGGATCCTGACGGTGTATTACTACAACCTGCTGGGCCGGTACTTCCTGGGCGCGAGCTTCTGGAAGCTCTAGCTTTTGACCCCGGCGGCGTGGAGGTCGCGGCGCAGGAAGAGCGAATAGCCGGAATAGAGCATGATGGCATCGAGGGCGAGGATGCCGGCGATGCCCGCGAACACGCCGTCGAGGCCGAAGCCTGCCTTCAGATAGCCGGCGACGAAGACGCCTAGGCCGCCGGCGAGGGTGTTGACCATGTTGGTGAAGCCGACGGCGGTGGAGCCGCGATTGGGGCCGGCGAGGTCCATCATGAGCGGCATCATGTTGAGGTCGGCGCAGGTGCGCAGGAACGAATAGACTACCAGCGCGGTCATGATGGCGTAGAGGTTGCGAGTGAACACGAAGGTGAGCAGCAGGGGCGACGCACAGGCGATGAGGACGGCCTGGAGCCACATACGCCGATGGGCGCCGGCTCGCGCGACGCGGTCGG
Source organism: Bryobacterales bacterium (assembly GCA_016789745.1). Lineage (GTDB taxonomy): Bacteria > Acidobacteriota > Terriglobia > Bryobacterales > Bryobacteraceae > CADEFT01. Next base: position 37,970 of record JAEUQF010000088.1, on the reverse strand, counting down.
ACAGAACGCCGCCGACCGCTTGTCCTCCCGCGGAACTCAGACTAACGAGTGAGGAGCCGAAGAAGCCGGCGGTGGCGAGGGTCATGGACATGTTCTCGCGGAAGTAGAGCGGGAGCCAGTTGATGAAGATCCACGTGCCGATGGCGGTGAAGACGCCGGCGGCCGCGATCACGAGGAAGGACGGGGTACGGAGTAGGGATGCGGCGGATTGGGGGAAGGACAGAGCGGCGGCTTTGTCGTTGGCTTGGGGTGTGGGGGAGTGACGCTGGGAGGGAAGGATGAACCAGGCAACCGCGGCAAGGACGAGTCCGGCAACGCCGAGGAAAACGAGGGGGGCGCGCCAGCCGTAGAGTTCACCCATGTAGCCGGCGATAGAGCCGCCGGCCACCATGCCGATGAAGTTGCCGAGCGACATGAGGGACATGGCGGTGCCGCGCGTAGTGGGGCCGTGGAACTCGGCGACGAGGGCAACGGCAGCGGGCAGGTACATGGCTTCGACGATGCCGAGGGCGCCGCGCATGGCGAGCAGTTGCCATTGGGAAGTGACGATGCCGGTGAGGGCCATGATCAGGCTCCAGCCGGCGAGGCTGCCGAGGATGAGACGGCCGCGGGCGACGCGGTCCCCCAGGAAGCCGGAAAAGGGCGAGGAGAACGCATAGCTCCACAGGAAGACGGAACCCAGTGCGCCGAGGCCGACGTCGGTGAAGCCGAGGTCGGTCTTGAGAAGGGAGAAGAGGGCGGTGATGGAGGTGCGGTCGGCGTAGTTGATGGTGCTGCAGAGGAACAGCGTGGCGACGAGCAGCCACTTGTAGCGGGGAGAATCCTGGAGGCTGGATGAGGTCAAGATTGAGTTATTCTAGCGGAACCTTGATGGCGGAGCGTGCGGCATAATGGTGCGGATGAACACGGCGCCACAGGTACGAACGCGGTTTCCGCAGGGCATATTGGTGAGTTGCGAAGTCCCATGGGATGAGAAGTACGAACTGATGGAGGATACGTTTCGCACTTCAGTGCGGCATGCGGTGGCGTGCGGGTTCCGGAACATGTATGTGTTCGGGACGGCTGGCGAGGGGCATGCGGTGGACACGCGGCGGTTCGTACAAGTGGTGCGGGTGTTCGCCGAGGAGACGAGCGGGGATGGGATTCGGCCGCAGGTGGGTGTCATTGCTTTGTCGACGCCGTTGTTTCTGGAGCGGTTGGCGATGGCGCATGATGCGGGGTTTCGAATCTTCCAGATTTCGCTACCGAGTTGGGGGGCGCTGACGGACAAGGAAGTGCTGACGTTCTTCCAGGAGGTTTGCGGAGCGTTTCCGGATTCGCAGTTCCTGCACTACAACCTGCCACGGACGAAGCGCGTGCTGGGGCCGATGGAGTACCGGCGGTTGATCGATGCGGTGCCGAACCTGGTGGCGACGAAGAACACGGGGATGAATCCGCGGGCGACGACGGCGCTGCTGCGGCATGCCGGCGAACTACAGCATTTCTTCGCGGAGGATGGTTTTGCGGTGGGGTGTTTGTCGGGGGAGTGTTCCCTGCTGAGTTCGTCAGGGAAGCTGTTTCCGAGGCGCACCCACGAGTTTTTCGAAGCAGGGCGCACGAAGCAGTTCGACAAGCTGTTCCCGATGATGCGGGATTTCCTGCAGTGCATTGATGAGATTCTGATTGAGCCCGCCGCGGGGTTGACTCTTATGGATGGGGCTTACGATAAGGCGTTGGACCGGCTGAGCGGGATGGATTTCCCTTTGCGTCTGCTGCCTCCGTATGAGGCAATGCCGGACGCGGTGTTCGAGCGCTGCCGGCAGGTGATGCAGGAGCGCTGGGGACATTGGCTGGCGGCGCGCTAAGTGAGTTCAGCGGGATCGACGCGGTTGAGTAGCGTTTGTTCGTGTGTGTAGCGGCGGAGGTTTTCCGAAAAGACATCGCAGATGCGGTGCTGGAAGTGCTGGCTGAGCATGGAGCCGGAGATGTGCGGCGTGAGGATGACGTTGGGATAGCGCCAGAGCGGATGTTCCGGCGGCAGCGGGTAAGCGTAGTGGGTGTCGAGCGCGGCACCGGCGATCCAGCCTTCGTCGAGGGCGCGCAGGAGAGCCTGTTGCTGGATGATGGGGCCTCGGGCCGGGTTGAGGACGTAGGCTGTGGACGGGAGCGCGCGCAGTTCGCGTTCACCGATGATGCCTTCGGTGGCCTTGCTGAGGGGCATGGCGACGATGAGGAAATCCAGGTTGCGAAGGAAGTAAAGTTCTTCGCCGGCCTGGTAGATGCGGTGGGGGAGGGTGCCGTTATCGTCGCCGGTGCCTGGAACGGCGTAGGTGTCGATGCGGGGCTGGATACCGCGGCGGGTCATAACGTGGATTTCCAGGCCCAGAACATTCGCCAGGCGTGCTGTTTCACGGCCGATTCCGCCGTAGCCCCAGATGCCGACGCGCATGCCGCGGATTTCGCGCTGGAAACGAGCGCCGTTGTCCCAGATGGCAGCTTCCTGGTTGCGAATCATGCCGCGCAGGTCGCGGGCAAGGTTCACCATCATGGCGATGTTCCATTCGGCGATGGGGACGTCGAGACAGCCGCGAGCGTTGGTAACGGCGATGCCGCGCTGGCCGAGGTTGAGGCCTAGTAGTTGCGTGAAGCCGACCGAGGCGAGTTGGATCCAGCGAAGGTTCGGCATGCGATCGAGGTTAAGTGGGGCGTGGGTGCCGAAGAGGATCTCGACATTCCGCATGCGGTCATCGGGGAACTCACGGGCCTTCTGTTCAGGGCTCTCGCAGATGTCGATGGTGACGCCAGGGGTGGCGGTGATGGCTTCAAGCCCGGGCGCGTGCGGGCGCAGGTCAAGGAAGATGTGGGGCATTAGTCTCTCAATATTTTGCCGGGGACGCTGTTGAATTCGCCGGAGCCGGGCTGGAAGGGGTAGCGGGCTTTGATCTCGTCGGTGAGGACGATGCCGAGGCCTGGGCGCTCGGGGGTCTGGACATAGCCATCGCGCATGACGAAAGAGCCGTCGAGGACTTCGGAGTGAAGGCCGGCGAAGTCGGGCGGGACTTCGAGGATGCGCGTGTTCGGGGCCGCGAAGCCGCAGTGGATGTTCTGCATAAGGGAGCCGCCGGCGCCCCAGGCATGCGTGGCGATGCCGCGGCCGCGCTGGTGTAGCGTATTGGCGACGCGAAGGAACTCGCTGAGGCTGCCCGTGAAGGAGGCGTCAGGCTGGCCGATGTCGAAGGCATCCCGCTCGATAAAGACACGCCACTCATAGGCGGCCGTAAGGCATTCGCCGCCGGCGATGGGGATGCTGGTGCGGCGGCAGAGTTCGGCATAGCCCCAGGGGTCAGTGTAGTGGAGCGGCTCTTCGAAGAAGAAGAGGTTGTAGGGTTCCAGGGCTTTGCACGCCGCTTCGGCGATGTCGAGGGTCCAGGTAGCGCCAACGCTGTTGCCCATGTGGCCGTCAAGCATGATGGCGACGTCAGGGCCGAGGCGGCGGCGAAGGAAGTCGAGTTTGGCGCCTTCGAAGTCGGCGGCTTCGGCGGGGGTGGCAGGCATATACCAGCCTTCGGTCGAATATGAGCCAGTGGCGACTTTGAAGCCGGTGAAGCCAAGCGAGAGGTAGTAGTTGGCTTTTTCTTCCAGGCGGTCTAGCGGGTAGTTGGATGGGCCGCCGGTGGCATAGGCGCGCAGGCGATCGTGCTTTGTGCCGCCTAACAGTTGATAGACGGGGACGCCTTGGGCCTTGCCGTTGAGGTCCCACAGCGCGGCTTCGATGCCGTTGAGCACGGAGACGCCAAGGCCAACGCGGCACCAGAAGTTCCCGCAGTGGTACATGCGCTGCCAGAGTTCGTCGACCGCGGATGGGTCCTGGCCGGTGAGAATTGGCGCGAAGAAGTCGACGATGGAGGGCACAACTTCCGGGCAGAAGTAGCCGGCGTAGGTTTCGCCAATGCCGGTGATGCCGGCATCGGTGTCGATTTCGATGAAGGCGGCGGAGCGGCGTTTGCGGGCTTCGCGCAGGAAGCGGTCGTTGGTGGATGGGCCAGTGAGGAGCGTGGTGCGGACGCCGGTGATTTTCATGATTAGGGTTTTAGGTAGCGTTCGAGCCAGAGCCACATCAGTTGATAGAAGGGCGCAGAGGTGGTGTGCGGCAGGTCTGGATCGTGGAAGAGCGATTTGACGGCCGGGATGCGGTCGAAGACGTTGCGGATGGTGACTGCGGGGCAGGTGAGGTCTTTGCCGCCCGCGCTGATGATGGTGGGGGCGTGCAGAGTGGAGACGAGATTGAGGGGATCGAAGAAGTCAAGGGTGCGGAGGTGCGCCTCGTCGTTGACGCTGGCTTTATCGAGGAGTTGTTTGATGAGGGAGGCATCGGTGCGCGCGGCGAGTCGCATGTCGCATAAGAAGGGCACGTGGGCGGCAACGGCTTTCAGGCGCGGATCGAGCGAGGCGACGGCGAGGGCGATGCCTCCGCCCTGGCTGGTACCGGCGATGGCGATGCGCTGCGGGTCGATGTCTTTGCGAGTAAGGAGGTAATCGACGCCACGGAGAATATCGGCGTAGGCGAGTTGGTAGTAGTAGCCTTCGGGCTGGTCAAGATGCCAGGTGAGTTTGTCGGGCCCGTCGATCTTCCAGAGCTCCGCGGAGTGGCCTTGCGAGCGTGGGAAGACTTGCAGAATGGCGTAGCCGCGCTGGCATTCGCTGAGCATGAGGGCTTGTTGAAAGCCGCCGTAGCCTGGCACGCTGACGATGGCGGGTAGCGGGCGGGCCGGTTCGCCGCCGCGGATGGGCATGGAGAGATGGGCGCGGACACGCACACCGCCAAGGGAACGGAATTCGACGCGATAGCTCTTGTAGGGGAGCGGTTCTCGCATGTCGTGCTCTTTGGCGTCGATGGGTTCGGCGGCGAGTTTCTGGAGCGTATTGCTCCAGAAGGCGCGGATTTGCTGGGTGTCGGCAGCGGGGAGTTGGAGGGTGAGCGCGAGGGCGAAGATGAGCCGCATCAGTTCGTGTCCTTTGCCGGTTCAACGATGGCGTGATAGCGGCCGGGGGCGAGGCCGGTGACCTGCTGCTTGCGGCCAGAGGGCCAGAGAATTTCGACGTTGGCTGGCTGCGCCGCGGTGCCGAGGCCGAAGACGATGCGGCGGTCGTGGGAGCCGAGGAAGCTGCCGCCGCCGGTGATCCATCGGGTGCTGTTCTGGAGAGTGATACGTGCGCCGATGGCATCGCGGTTAGAGGCTGTGCCGCGGAGTCTGAGTCCAAGCCATGGCCTGCCTGCCGCCGCTTCGTTATGCAGTAGGACTGGGCTTTCGTTCAAAGAGATGAACGCGACATCAGTGGCACCGTCGTTATCGAAATCGGCGGTGGCCAGCCCCCGGCCCAGGTAGTTTTTGGCGAAGGCGGGGCCGGCATCAACGCGGGTAAAGTGAGCGCTGCCATCATTGGCAAGCAACAGCGGCGGTTCGCGGTAGGCGACGGTACGGTTGGACTCGGCGATGCGCTCGTGGAGGTGGCCATTGACGATGAAGAGATCGAGGTCGCCGTCGTTGTCGTAGTCGAGCATGCGGACACCCCAGCCCACGTAGGGCTTGGTGTGTTGCGCGAGACGGGACTGCACGGTGGCTTCACGGAAAGGGAGGCGGCCGGGATTGAGATAGAGCGCGTGGTATTCGGTGTCGAAGTTGGTGACGACGAAATCGGGGCGGCCGTCGTTGTCGATGTCACCGGCGTCAACACCCATGCCGGCGCGGGCGACACCATCGGGGTTGTAGGCGATCTCGGCATCGAGTCCAACGTTCTCGAAGGTGCCGTTGCCTTTATTCCGAAGGAGCATGTTGGGCGTGGCATCGCAGGCGACGAACAGGTCCTGATGGCCATCGGCATCGTAGTCGATGGCAGTGACGCCGAGGGCGCGAGCCTGCGTTTCGGCGATCCCCGCGGCTTTGCTGACATCGGCAAAGGTGCCATCGCCGTTGTTGCGATAGAGGCGCGAGGGGCGGCCAGAGTAGGCAGTCTGCGAGCAGTAGGTGGGCATGCCCTGGAAGTCGCAGCGGCGCGGATCGGCGTAGGAGAACTCGGCGTAGTTGGCGATGAAGAGGTCGAGGCGGCCGTCGTTATTGAAGTCGAACCATGCGGCGGAGGTTCCCCATTCGCCTTGGTTGCCGACACCCGCCCGGGCGGTGATGTCGCGGAAGGTTCCGTCGCCATTGTTGCGGTAGAGGGCGCCATTCGGATAGCCCGAGAGGTAGATGTCGGGGAAGCCGTCGTTATCAAAGTCGGCGGCGGCGGCGCCCATGCCGAAGAACGCGGTGCGGCCGAGGCCGGCTTTGGCGGTGACGTCGGTGAAGCGGCCGTTGCCGAGGTTGCGATAGAGGGCGTGGCGGACTTCGGTTTTCGATTTGCCTCGCGGCGTTTCGCCGCCGGTGACGAAGAGGAGGTCGAGTTTACCGTCGCTATCGTAGTCGAGGAAGGCGACGCCCCCGGCCGTGGATTCGACCAGGAAGCGATCGGGCGATTCCCCATTGAAGTGACGCCAAGTGATACCGGCTTCGGTAGTGACGTCACGGAAAAGGGGCGAGGAGGCCGCCCACAGCAGCGCCCAGGCCAGCCAGGTCATGGCTGGACTCCCAGTTCTTCGGCCAGCTTGCGTTGACGGAAGGCTTCCATGTGGCGGGCGGCATCCTCGGCGCGGCCGGCGCGGCGGAGGGCGCGGGCCATGGCGTAGTGCAGACGGGCGTCGTCGAGACCGTTGCGGGCGGCGGCTTCCAGATGTCTGAGCGCGGCGGCGGCATCTTCATTAGCGAGGGCGAGGCTGCCGAGCTGGTAGTGGGCTTCGGGCAGCGTGGCGTCGATGGCCAGGGCAGATTCGAGCATTTGGATGGCGCGGTCCGCCGGAGTGGAGCCGGATTCGGCCATGCGGGCGAGGAGCACGCCGTACGCTTGGCGATGAAGGGCGTCGTTGGGGAACTTCTTCAGCCCGCCGAGCAGCGTGGCTTCGGCATCCCTGGCGAGGCCTGCGCTGGATTGCGCGATGGCGAGTCCGACACTGGCATCGGCGGAATCAGGATCCAGTGACAGGGCGCGGCGATAGGCCGTGACGGCCGCAACATTCTGCTGGTTTCTCGTTTGAAACAAGCCAAGCATGAGATGTACAGAAGCGGAATTCGGGAACTGCGCCGCCGTTTGCTGGGCATGCCGCAGACCCGCGCGGAAACGCCGCTCGCGCGCAAGGATGGCACCCCACTCCAGGGATACGGACTCCAGTTTCTGCAAGAGCTTCGGATTGGCGGGATCCAACCGGATCGCCTCGCGGAAGGCGGCAACGGCCGACTCCCACTTGGCCTGGCGTTCCAGGATGCCGCCCATCGCGGAGCGGTACAGCGGGTTCGCTGGAGCGATGCGGCAAGCCTCCTGCAATTCGGCAATGGCCGCATCGAATTGGCCGGAGCGCGCAAGGTCATAGGCCTGGCGCGCCCGTTGCATGGCTTCCGGCGGCTCAGCGGCCGTAGCCAGAGCTGCGGTCAACACAAGGAGAGCGGTCAACCTCACCAATAGAACTTTAACCCGAACTGGATACTGCGCGGGCCGACCGATGTGGAGAAGGTACGGCCGAAGTTCACGTTCTCCACAGATGCATTCGGGTTGGCGAAGTTGGTGTGGTTGAAGGCGTTGAACATCTCCGTGCGGAACTCAAAGCGATAGCGTTCCTTGAAAACGAAGTTCTTGAAGATGCCGACGTCGGCAGTGTTGATGGAGTTGCCGCGCAGCATGTTCATGGTGGCGCTGCCAAAGCGCGGCGGTTGGGCCGGGTGCTTGGCGGTGTTCAACGGCCAATCGAAGGCGTCGCGATCCCAACGCGGCGTGACCAGTCCGTTGCCACCCAGGAAATAGGGGCGAAGCACGTCGGGGCGGCAGAGGTTCTGGGCCGAGGAGTTACAGTTGGCACCGCCAATGGTGGGCGCGCCACCCACGGCGTAGCCGGCGTGTAGGGTGACGATGGCGGACACCTGCCACCCGCCGATGAACGCATCGAGGACCTTCGGCATGTCGGTGCCGATCTGACGGCCGCGGCCCCAAGGCACTTCATAGAGCACGTTGCCGGTGAAGCGGTGGGGGATGTGATCGGACGAATAACCGTCGTTCAACGCGAGGTTGAAAGGGTTCTGCACCTGGCCGACATTGCCTGAGGAGCGGGCGCCGTTCTTGGCGAGTGTCTTGCTGAGCGTGTAGGCCCCCTTGAACATGAGGCCCTTCCCCATGCGGCGCTCGACGGTGGTGAGGAGGGCGTTGTAATTGGCGGCGCCGCTGTTGTTGAACCCGTAGACGCGATTCCATTTGGGGAACGGCAGTCGCTGCTGCAGCGTACCGGCACCGGGTTGCGCGGAGTTGTAGTCCATGGCGTTTTCCAGGTGCGTGCTCTTGGAGCCCAGGTACTGCGCCTCAACCACGGTATCCTTCGCAATCTCCTGGGCAATGGAGAAGCTCCATTGTTGGGTGTAGCCATCGAGCCACTTGCTTTCCGGGCCCGTGAGGAGGCCGAAGATGGCGGTGGCGAGATTGCCGTTCGGATTGCTGATATCACCGGCCCAGGTGAGGGTCGGCGTGGTGAGGGCCGAGGTGTAGCCAGCCCAAGTCTGCGCGGGCGGCCCGGTGACGGAGTTCTGAATCAAGTTCATCAACTGCGGGCTGGAGTAGAAGAAGCCGTAGCCGCCGCGCATGACGGTGCGGGTGCCGCCGAACGGGCGATAAGCGAAGCCGAAGCGCGGAGCGAAGTTGTTCCTGTCCGGAGTGAAGAGCGTCTCGCGATCGAGGTAGCCAAAGCCGAGGTCAGGGCGAACATTGCGATAGAAGGGCTCCGCGGTCTTGTTCTGCTTGGGGAAGCGGAGGCCGCCCTGTCCGTTGGCGAGGGTGGGATCGAAGGCAGGCGTGAGCCCGCCGAGTTCCACGGGGATCTGGCCGTACTCATAGCGGAGGCCGACGTTGAGGGTGAGCTTTGGCGATACCTTCCAGTCATCCAGAACATAACCGGCGAGCATGGTGCGGCGGAAGCGGCCGGTTTCATTGGGCGTGAGCGCGACGGAAGAGGAGGAGATGTTGCCCATCAGGAAGTCGGAGAAGCCATCGCCGGAGAATTGGCCGCTGAAGGTGTAGGAGTTGTTCTGGCGGGTGCCGAGGAAGGCATCGGCGCGATGGCGGCGGACGTCGATGCCGGCCTTGATGTTATGCTTGCCGCGCGACCAGGTAATGCCGTCGTACCACTGGAAGGTGTTCACGGTAAGGAACCACGGCTGCTGCTCGGAAAGGGCGCTGAAGATGGTGTTGGTCATCCCGATCCCTTCGACAAAGCCGGCGCTGGGGCCTTCCTTGGGAGCAAAGGGAACGCCCGCGTTGGCGGCGATGGGATTGCCGGAGTTCTGGCCGCGCTGGCGATGGATCTGGCGACCGTAGCTGGCGCGGAACTCATTCAGCAGGCGGCTGGTGAGGACGGAAGTAACGTTGGCGGCAATGTTCTGCGGCTTCTGCGGAACGATGAGGCCGCCGACGGTGGGGAAGGTGCCGGGGGTGTAACGGTAGATGTCCTGCATGCCGTAGCGGACCATGAGGTCGTGCTTATCGGTCATGCGCCAGTCATAACGGAACAGGGCCGAGTCATAGTCATCCTGGGCTGAGACGTTAGCCGTGTAGTTCTGGTTCGGATTCGGGTTATTGGGTGCGGCGTAGTACTTCGCGAGGGCCTGGGAGATGGGGTCCAGACGGTTGGTGGGAATGATGTTGTTGGGGAAGGGCGTGTTGCCGGCGCGAACATCGCGGATGACTTTGCTGTAGCCCGAGAAGTCGCCGCCGATCTGAGCGGCGGTGGGGACCATGCCGGTGCGGAAGGCGCCGTTGCGGATGCGGGAGCCATCGTAGTTGCCGAAGATGAACATCTTGTTCTTGAAGATGGGGCCGCCGGCGGCAACGCCGAATTGATTGCGGCGGAGCGGAGCGATGGTCTGGGTGGGAGTAAGGAAGAAGTTGCGGGCGTCGAACTTGTTGTTGCGGAGGAACTCCCACAATGTCCCGTGGAACTGGTTGGTGCCGGACTTGGTGACAACATTGATCACTGCGCCGCCGCCGGAGCCGAACTCCGCCGAGTACTGGCCCACCTGGATGCTGAATTCCTGGATGGCGTCGACGGACGGGCCAAGGTTCCAGCTATTGAAGAACGCTTCTTTGTTGTCGGCACCGTCAAGTTGGTAGTTGTTGTCCTGGTGAGGCATACCGGCCGCCGTCGGACCGCGCTTGTTGACGATGGCAGCCGCACCGGTGCCTTCGCCAATGCCGGCGGTGAGCGTGGTGAGTTCCATGAAGTTGCGGCCGTTCAGCGGGAGGCTGACGACACGCGACTGGTTGATAACGCCACCAATGAGGTTGCTTTCCGTGTCGATGACGGAGGGCCGGGCGGTGACCTCCAGGGTTTGGGTGACGTCTCCGATCTGCAGTTCGATGTCGACGCGCGCCTGTTGGCCGACTTCCAGCACAATGCCGCTAACGGTGGCTTTCTTGAAGCCGGCGGCTTCGGCTTCCACGCGATAGGGTCCTGGGTTGAGCGCGGCGATGCGGAAGTTGCCGGACTCGTCGGTGGTGGCCTGGCGAGGCAGGTTCGTGCCTTCGTTGATGGCTCGCACGGCGACGCCGGGAACCAGCGCGCCGGCTCCATCCTTTACGACGCCGGTGAGAACGGCGGTGGGCACCTGTGCGAAGGCCATGATGCCAAGCGCGGCGATCACCGCGAGAAGAGAAACGAGACGTCGGACAGCCCCTGTGATCATTGTCAGCTCCTTACCAAGCCCGGCGCTAACCCTGCTACTGATACATGAGACGCGCTTGGATATGGGGCAGAGTCTAGCACATCTGGCGTTTTGTCTCCTATACTCGGACGATGACTTTTCGCGGATTGGCGTTCGGTATTCTGGCCGCGGCGTGCGTTTTGTGTGCCGCCGATCTTGCCCATCAGACGGTGACGAAGGGCGTGGGTTACTTCCCGGTGGCGATACCGCTGAAGAATGGCGATGTTCTCGCGGTGATCCGTGGCGGCGCTTCGCACATTGGCGTGAAGGGACGGCTGGACCTGGTGCGGTCGAGCGATAAGGGCAAGACCTGGTCGGCGCCGTGGACGGCGGTGGACGGAGAGTTCGACGATCGCAATCCGGCGATGGGGCAGTTGGCCGATGGGACGATCGTGTTGGCCTACGCGATTGCGTCTGGGTATGACGCCAGCGGGATGAAGTTCCCGAGCCGCGAGAAGCGCATCTTTGACGGCGTGTACCTGGTGTTCTCGAGGGACAACGGGAAGACCTGGTCGAAGCCGGTGCGGGATGCCGCGATTCATAGCTTCTATGCAAACAAGGGGCTGGTGTCGCCCTATGGCAAGATCGTGCAGTTGAAGGACGGCACGGTGCTGATGGCAGTGTACTTTGAGTTCTTCGATGACAGGAAAAACCAGAGCTATGTGTTCCGGTCGAAGGATGGCGGTAAGACTTGGGGTGAGCCGGTGCTGCTGGGAGAGCATATGAACGAAACGGGCATTGCGGTGTTGCGCGATGGGCGCGTGCTGGCGGCGCTGCGATCGGAGAAGGGCGGCAACCTGTCGATTTCGGAATCGAAGGACCAGGGGCGGACGTGGTCGAAGCCCGTGCAGGTGACGGCGGACCGCGAACATCCGGCGGATCTGATTCAACTGCGGGATGGGCGAGTGTTGATGGTGTTTGGCGAACGCAACGCACCGCGTGGCGTGCATGCGCTGATTAGCGCGGACGGACGGACTTGGGATAACACGAAGCCGATTGTACTTGCCGATGACGCACCGAACGGCGATTGCGGGTATCCGAGTTCGGTGGAGGTGGAGCGGGGCAAGGTGGTGACGATGTATTACCAGGTGGACGACCTGCAGAACGCGCCGGCAAGTTCGTCGTCGCGGGCCGTGGTGTGGAGCGTACCGGGGAAGTGATGCAGCGGCGGGATCTGTTTCGAGGGGTGGCGGGAAGCGCAGCGCTGGCGGCTTCCGGCGCGACAAAGCGGGTGGCACCGGCAAAGTTGCTGGACAGGCATCGGAACCTGTTCACGGGCGACAGCTGCGTGTATTTCTATAACCCGGAGCGATTTCATCCGGAGGGGTTGCCGTACACGGCGAAGGTGGTTCACCGGTATGTAGACTTGCTGGCGGATTCCGGTGTTGATACTTTTCTTTCGAATCCGAATGCGAGCGTAGTGTGGTATCCCAGCAAGCGGTTCGAAACCATCCTCGACGGCTACAAGCGCGGGGATCGAGAGTTTGCGCGGGCGCACGCCCGTGCGGCGCGTGTGCCGGCCGAGCAGATGGACCAGTACCTGGATGACATGGTGAAGTTCCACAACCAGTATCTGGACCTGGTGGAGGCTGGCGTTGATTGGCTGGCGGAGACGATGAAGGCTTGCCGGCGGCGGAAAGTTGCGCCTTGGGTAAGCGTGCGCATGAACGATACGCACGGCGTGGAAGATCCTTCAAGCCACTTCAATTGCAAGCTGTTTCGGGACCCGGCAAACCGGCTGTCGGGCCGCGCGCCGGATCCGAACAACGGCGTGAATGCGCATTGGGTGGCGCTCAATTATGCGCGGCAACCGGTGCGCGAGTTCATGATGGCGCAGATTCACGAGTACCTGGAAGACTACGGCTTCGAAGGATTGGAGTTGGATTGGCTGCGCGATCCGCACATTCTGGAGCCGGGGGCGAGCGAAGCGGACTGCGCGATGATTACAGCTTGGATCCGCGAGGTGCGCGCCTATGTGGATGCGCGCAGCAGGGCGACCGGCAAACAGATTCCCCTTGGCATGCGGATTCCGGTGAACCTTGGGTATCTGCGCAGCCGCGGGTTGGACGTGCGTGCCATAGCGCGCGAGGGTCTGGTGGATTTTCTGGGCTTTTCGAACTTCTGGCAAACGACGTGGGATGTGGATTATGCGGCGTTGCGGCAGGAGGTGGGTCCGAACGTGGTGATCTACGGCGTGGTGGAAGATGCGCCGAACTGGATTCCTGGAAATGCACCGGGGCTCGCCTTGCAGACGCCGGCGGCGGGACGGGCGCCGTTTCCGACATCGGGCACGCGGTACTTGTCGGGCAGCGCGCAGATGCTGCGGGCGAATGCGGCCGGCAAGCTGGCGATGGGCGTGCATGGGATTGAGCAGTTCAACTTCTTCTGCACGGATCAGCCGAAGGTTCCAGGATTGGTTGCCGACTACGCCGCCTTGCGCGGGATTCATGATCTGCAGGGACTGCGCGGGCAATCGAAGCACTACTGCCTGCAGACGCCGACGACGTGGTTGTCGAAGTTGTGGGAGACGCCGGAGCAGTTGCCGGCAGTGATCGACCCGACGAATCGTCGCGAGTTTCGGTTCAGCATGTGCGATGAGCCGCGCGGAGGGAAGTTGACGATCCAGGTGGTGGTGGAGAAGACGCCGGAGCCGCCGCGACTGGGGATGAGCTTCAATGGTGCGTGGCCGGTATTCGAGTCGAAGCGGACACGGGCGATGGTATTCCCGGTGGGCCCCTACACGGAGTTCACCGACGCCCATGAAGCGTGGGAGTTCACGTTGGATACGTCGGAGATTCGCAAAGGCTTCAACACGGTGACGGTTACCAACGGCACTCGGGGGAAGGCGTTCCCGGTGAAGGTGGTGAGCGTGGAATTGGGTGTACGGTTCGCCTGAAGTACACTGTGTTCCTATGACAGGACCAACACGCCGCGCGTTTGCGGCATCGTTGCTGGGCATGCCTGCGCTGGCCGTGGATCTGCCGGGTGTTCCGCTGCATGTAACGCTGGGGCCGGAGAGGCTGGTTGCGAAGGAAGTGGCGTGGCCTTATCTGTTCCACAGCCGCGAGGGTGTGACGGCGCTGTTCGGACATGTGCGGTGGCCGGCCGGTGGCAAGTACCCCATTCACTACACCAGCCGTTCGTTCGATGGGCGGAAAACGTGGCAGGAGTGGAAGCACGGACCGGAGCATGGGCGGGGTCCCATTACAGAAGGTACGGCCGTGCAGTTGCGCGATGGGCGCTGCCTGCTGTTCGATGTGCACGTGGAGCATGTTGGAAACAAGCGGTTCGAGACGAACTACTGGGAGTCCCGCGATGGGTTTAAGACGATTCGCGGGCCGATGAAGTTCGGCTTCACCCTGCCCCAAGCGGCCGTGGGCACCTTCGATGACCGTGGCGAGCCGATCTCGCGGATGTATCTGCGGCGGTCAGTGGTGGAGTTGAAGGGCGGCGATCTGCTGGCCTGTGCGTACGGCCACTTCGAAGACGACAAGACTCCCACCGAATACGGACCGAAGATGAACAAATTCCGGTCGTTCCTGTTGCGATCGAAAGACGCCGGCGCGAACTGGAATTATGTTTCGACAATCGCCGCGGGGCCGGTGGAGCAGGAAGGGTTCGGCGAACCGGTGCTGTTGCAGTTGAGCAAGGGTCCGAACGCGGGGCGTCTGCTCTGCCAGATGCGAACGGGGCGCGAGAGCCCGATCTACCAGTGCGAGTCCGACGATGAAGGCAAGACGTGGACGGGCGCGTATCCGCTGCATTGGATGTATAGCCGGTTTGGGCGGACGCGGCCGATTGTCGGCACGGATCCGGATCTGATTGAAATGCAGGACGGCACGCTGGTGCTGTCATTTGGGCATAAGCCGGACTATCGCGAGCACGGCAACTATCTGGCGTTCAGCCTGGATCATGGACGGACCTGGGCGCAGGTGACGCCACTTTCGCACAAGATCACGTCGGCCTACACAGGTGTCAGGGAGGTGGCACCGGGCGAGTTGTATGTGGTGTACACCGCGTCGGAAACGCATCCGGATGAGCCGGGGAAGGCCAAGTATGAAACCTTCGGACGGACGGTGACGGTACGGCGTAAATGAGAGGGCGAATGATCCACGGTACTTGGTTGGTTATCCTGGCTGCCGGCGTTTGGGCGCAGACAGCGCAGCAGGTGGAAGGCTTCGCGTCGGTGGTGCGAGCCCCGGCGGCGAATAGCCGTCCCGGAGTGATGCCGCTGGATTTCCGAGGGCCTGCCGCGGGCCACATGACCAAACCGTGGTGGACCACGGAGGGGGCGCAGCGGTTGGAGTGGAAGACGGCGCCGGTGCCTTCGAAACACGATACGGTGTTTGCGTTTACAGCAGCGAGTTCTGTGGTTCCGGCGGAGTTGACGCGCGGCCCGAAGGCCTGGCTCTACTACAACGGTGCGGCGGTATTGGAGTTCGATATCGGACAACCGCGGGATCGCGTATGGACGAACGGAGAGTTCCAGTTACGGTATGAATCGAGGCGTGCGGAGTGGCCGTGGTCGGCGGGGCATCGCCAGTTCAATCCGAATGGGGATAGCGGAATATACCGGCTGCGTGTGCCGGCCTCGAAGGTAACGGCCGGAGAGGCGGCGATGATCGGTGTGGAGTTGCAACCGTTCCCGGCATGGCCGAATGGCTGGTTCATGGTGAAGGCACGCACCGATACCTTGACGGAATCGGTTGCGTCGTTAGAGCAGCAGGTGCGGCAACTGCAGCGGGACGTTATTCGCCTAGGCGAGATGAATCAGGCGCTGGCGGTGCAGCAATACAACGCCATGCTGGACACGCGCGGGACACAGCACGGCATTCTCTACACGAACGGCTGGCGGCACCTGCATCCGGCCGACATCATTGCCCTGCAGAATGGCGAGTTGTTGGTGACAGCGCGGGAGGGCATCGAACATATCTCGCGGGATGGAGATGTCATTCTGTTGCGTTCCCGGGATCAGGGCAAGACGTGGGGAGATAAACAAGTGATCTCGGCAGTGCCGGATCTGGATGAGCGCGAAGGCTGTGGCATTCAGTTGAAGGACGGCACGATTCTGGTCGCGGTCTACTACAACGGGCTGTATCGTGACAACAACGACTACGAATGGGAGGAAGCCAAACGCCGGGCGAAGTTCGGGGTGGACAAGCAGCACCTGGGCACGTTCATCATTCGTTCCACGGATAACGGGCGCACGTGGTCGAAGCCGAATCACATCAGTACGAAGGGCATGCCGTTCACCGACATCGAAGGGCCCGCCGATGCGCCCATCGAAATGCCGGACGGGTCGATTCTCCTGCCCGTGATGGGGTACAACGTTCGCGGTGACTCAGCGAACGAGGCGGCGGTGATGTTGAAGTCGGTGGATAAGGGCGAGACTTGGACGTATCTGTCGACAATGGCTGACGATCCTGGGGGCAAACTGGGCCATTTCCAGGAGCCGGGCATCGTACGTACGAAGACGGGGCGGATTGTCGCCGCGATTCGGAACCAGGGGGAAGACAACGCCATCTGGACCACGTGGTCGGACGATGGCGGCAAGACATGGGTTCCGGTGCGGAAGTCGGGAATGATCGGGCATCCGGCGGACCTGCTGCAACTGGCCGATGGGCGGCTGCTGTGTACGTATGGGCAGCGGTCGGCGCGGCATGCAGATCCTGGCGGTATACGCGCGACCTTCAGTTTGGATAATGGCGAGACGTGGCAGGTGGAGAATGAGGTGGCGATCCGGCAGGACTTTCTGAACTGGGATATCGGCTATCCGGAGTCCATGCAACTCGGCGATGGGCGCATCCTGACGGTTTATTACTTCAATATGTTCGGCCGCTATTTCCTGGGGCATTCGACGTGGAAACCGTAAGACTGCTGGCCGGCGTTTTGTTGCTTGCCGGTTTCGGGCAGACGCAGACATTGGAAGAACTGGGCGGAAAGGCGTTGGGCGCGGCGCAGGAAGGGCACTTCGCGGATGCCGTCCTGCTGTATGAACAGATGCTGAAGCTGGCGCCGGGGTCGCGAGAGGTACGTTATGACTTGGCGCTGGCGTTGAACCGGCTGGGACGGAATCGCGAGAGCCTGACGGTGCTGGGGAAGCCTGTCAGCAGCGAGGAACTGACCCTGGCGGGCATCAATCACAGAACGCTGGGGGATCTGGCCGCGGCGGAGCGCAATCTGCGAGCGGCGTTTGGGATGGCACCGGATGCATCGATCGCGGCCGATTTCGGCATGGTGCTGCTGGATCGCGAGAAGTACGACGAGGCTGAGCGCGTGTTCCGGCGTTATCCGAACGACGTGCAGTCCGTCTTGGGTTTGGGCTTGGCGGCGTTTGCTCGCGGCCGCAATGCAGAGGCGGAGAAGCTGTTCGCCGCGGCGGCGGCACGGGAGCCGGAGGCCGCGGACCTGCGGGTGTCACTAGGCGATGTGTACTTCGCTACGGACCGCTTTGCCGAGGCGGATGCGGCGTATCGGGAGGCGATCCGGCTGGAGCCGCGCGTTGCGGAGTACCGCGTGAAGGCGGGGCGCAACGCCTTGCGGCTGGATAAGCAGGCCGAAGCAAAAGAACATTTTTCACAGGCTGTGGTTTTGGATCCGCTACAGGCGGAGGCGCATTTGGAACTGGGAAGGATCACCGGAGAGCGGCGGCATCTGGAAGCAGCGGCGGCTGCGGACCCAACGCGCGGAGCGGCACACTACCAACTGGCGCTGTTGTATCGGCGGCTGGGGCTGACGGAGTTGAGCAGCGCGTCGATGCGGCGATTCGAACAGATTCGCAAACAGCAGGAACGGCCGTATCGCATAGACATGACGCCCGCGGCAGTGGTGGTGGAAGGCCCGCTGGGAGAAAAACGCTGGGGACGCTACCAGTTCCCAACGGCGTATCGCATGGCGGATGGGCGGATCATCACGTTCGTGCACGTGGAGGCGGATTCGGCCGACTCGTACGGGATGGCCCGGCGCACGTTTGTCAGCTCAGATGACGGGTTATCGTGGCGGGAAGATCGGGAGGCGGAGAGGTCGCCGTTCGGTCTGCGGTTGGCCAGCGGGGAATGGCTGCGAATCGACACGACGGCGGCACTCCCGGTGGGTGAGGTGCAACTTCCGGTCCAGGCAGGTACGTTCACCAGCTATGGCAGTTCCTTCGCGCTCTACAAGTGGAGCGACTTAGTTCCCGACCTGCGGCGTATCTTCTTTCAGCGGTTCGCGAAGGGCGCATGGAAGGCGGAGAGCACGGTGGTGGAGGATGCCGGCGGCATGCGCTATGTCATCGGCGGCAAGTTCCCAAGGATCTGGTGGGGCGATATGGAGGTGATGCCGGACGGTGCTCTGCTGGCAGTAACGTATCCCAGTATTGACGCGAAGGGCCCGCCGTTTCATTTCGCATCGAGTTCGTGGCGCTCGGCGGATGGAGGGCGAACGTGGCGCATGCTGGCGCGTATTCCCTACGCGCCGGATGAGCAGGCGGACCCGAAGGCCGCGCAGCGCGATGGGTTTACGGAACCGGCGTTCACTCGGCTTCGCGACGGGTCACTCCTGGCCGTGCTACGAACCACGGACGGCAACGGCGTTGGACCGATGTACCAGACCCGATCACGAGATGGCGGCCGCACGTGGAGCAAGCCGGTGGTCATTGCGGCCAACGGCGTACTGCCGCGCCTGTTGCGGCTGGACAACGGCGTGCTGGTGCTGGTGTCGGGACGGCCTGGCGTGCAGATGCGCTTCAGCCGTAGCGGGCTGGGCGACGACTGGTCAGAGCCCGTGGACATTGTACCGGCGACATCGGACAAGCTGAATCATGACTCGTGCGGGTACACGAGTCTGGCAACTTTGGGCGGCGATTCGTTCCTGATCACTTATTCGTGGTTTCAGAAGCCGGATGCGGCGGGAGAGCCGCGCAAGACGGTGTTGTCGCGACGAGTACGCATTGCCGTGCGTCCCGCGGTTGGCGTCTCAGGATCCGCCGCGGGCAAGCCATAGCTTGCCATCCTCCTCCCATTCCGCATGGTGGAATTCCGCCGAGGGACCCTTGATGTCGTGCGCATAGACAAGATTTACGTTCTTTGCGGTCAGGAGTTGGTGGCGCGCGAAGACCGCGGGTGGAATCGGCTTCCCTTGGAGAATCGTGAGGGCCAGGGGAACTAAGTCGTCGCCATAGCGTTCCGGGAAGTACGCCACTGTACCAATCAAGCGGGTACCACGGCGCCGCAACTCGGCGCGGGCCTGACGGATACCGTTCTGTCCAACCACGGCGCAATAGTCGTGAGCACCCGCCTCTTCAAACGCAGTCAGTGCGGCGAGCGCGGCCACATCATTCACAGCGCCCACCAACCTTCGGCGAAGCTTGCCCTGACGCAGGAACTTGCGCATGGCGTTCAGGACACGGTCGAAGCTGCCTTTCGCATCCAGGCGCGTGACCGGTACGGAGTCGGCGCCGCGAACTTGCTCATCGAGTCCGGCGACCACGCCGGAGCCGCGGAGTTCCAGGAGCGAGCCGGCAATCGGCAGGTCGAGTAACACGATCTCATCGAAGTTACTGTTCCAATTGTCTTTAGCCCAGCGGCCAAGGGCACGGCCGGCAAGAAGGCCCGCCTGATAGTTATTTGCCCCAAAGTAAGTGGCGCCGGGATGAGGAATCTCCACGGCGATGACGGGAATCTTGGCGTCCAGGAACTTGGCCGCAATGACAGGCGCCACCCGTTCATATGTCTGGAACTCCAGCACCAGGTCCACCCGCTCGGCGATGAGGTAATCGGCGTTCTGCACGGCCTGCTGGGCGCTATAGCGGTTGTTGACGGTCAACAGTTGCACTTGCCGCCGGGCGGCCGCGGCCTGCAGGCTGGCGGTGACGTTGCGGGAGAACTCGGAGTCCGTCTGGGCGGCGAATCCAAGACGGACCGAGCGGGTTGGTGCGAGTTGGGCGAGGCAGCGATAGCGGCCTTTTCCGGCGCGTTCGGCGAGTCCACCGGCAATGATACTGGCCATGAGCCGGAAGACGGTGGTCTTGCTCAGGGCAGTGCGCTCCACCAGTTCGGGGAGAGCGAGAACCTCACCCTCATACCGGAAAGCTCGTAGGAGAGAACAGGCTCGAAGCACGGCTTGGACCTCAGAACCCGGCAGGCGAGACATTGGTAGATTGTACTCCGCCGCGTTCCACAATGCGGAATAAGCAGAAATGGAGAACTCGACTGTTGTAGCCGGAGAGGGTTGCTCTTACACTGTCGCAATCTGGGTATCAAGGGTGAGAGGGGATCTGCACGCCTCTTCCTGTCAACCTAAGTCGAAATAAGGGGGAGCAGCCGTATGCGCTTACTAAGTCTGCTTTGTGCGCTGGCCGTGACAGCAGCGGCACAGCAGTACCGCGCCACGTTGAACGGGCGGATCACCGATCCGCAGGGAGCAGCGATTGCCAAGGTGAAGGTAGTCGCGATCCAGACCGAAACCGGATCGAAGTTCGAAACGGTTTCTGGTGACGACGGTTTATACACTATCCCATTTCTGCCGCCTTCCAGTTACCAGGTGGTGGCGGAAGCGTCGGGATTCAAGAAGCATGAACGCACCGGAATCCAGTTAGGCGCGAACGAAATTGTCGCGCTGGACATGGAACTGGCGATTGGACAGATGACGGAGACAGTCTCCGTGACAGCCGAAGCGCCGATTCTGACGACCGCCACCGCATCGAGTGGCCAGGTGATCACGACGCGGCAGATCGAGAACATGCCGCTCAGTGGACGTACCCCACTGGCACTGGCACAGTTGGCGTTTGGTGTGACGCCGACCGACGATCCGCGCTTCACGCGGCCGTTTGACAACGCTGGGCCATCGGGGTTTTCGATGGGTGGGTCGCCATCGCGGTCGAACGAGTTACTGATTGACGGCGCGCCGGATACGACGGGGGATTCGCGGGTGGCGTACAACCCTCCGGTAGACGCGGTAGCCGAAGTGAAGGCCGAGTCCTTCCAGGCCGATGCGGCGTACGGGCACACCGGAGGCGGTACGGTGAACGTGGTGCTGAAGAGCGGCACGAATCAGTTTCACGGAACGCTCTACGAGTTCAATCAGATCTCAAACACGGCAGCGACGCCGTTCTTCACCAACAAGGTAGGCGGCACAAAGCCTTCCAGCCGGTTCAACCAATATGGTGGAACGTTCTCCGGCCCGGTGCTGATCCCGAAACTGGTGGACGGCCGAAACCGGGTGTTCTTTTTCTTCGCTTACGAAGGCATCCAGGATGCGCTGCCAGCGCCGGCTACGGCGACGATGCCCACAACAGCGCAGAAGGGCGGGGACTTCTCGGCGCTGCTGAACGTAGGCACGGCATACCAGATATTCGACCCGGCGACGGGCGTGGCGGAAGGCGCCCGCGTGCGGCGGCAGCCCTTTCCGAACAACGTCATCCCGAACAGCCGGCTGTCACCGATTGCGCAGAACTATCTGAAGTACTACGCCGACCCGAACCAGCCGGGACGGGCCGACGGTCAGGACAACTTCGTATCGCTGACGAACGGGGAGAGGAATACGTTCTATAACTACCTGGCACGCGTAGACCTGAACCTGTCGGACAGGAACAAGCTGTTCGTGAACTTCCGGACAAACAAGCGGATCGGCCAGGGAGGCAACTCCTTCGGCAAGGCACTCACGGATAACCCGACGGCAACCAATGCACTGCGACGGATCAACTGGGGCATCATGCTGGACGATGTCTACACACTCACCCCCACTTTCCTGGTGAACACGCGCCTGAACTGGACACGGTTTGAAGAGCCGCGCGTGAATTACTCGGAAGGTTTTGATTCGGCTTCGCTGGGGTTCCCCGCGTACCTGGGTGCAACGGCGCCATCGAAAGTGCTGCCGCGCATCACGTTCTCGCGGTTCACGGGCGTGGGAGATTCGGGACCGCGTGCATTCCCCTTCGACTCGTTCCAGTTGTTCGAGTCCTTCACTAAGATCCTGAGCCGCCATACGTTGAAGTTCGGGGCCGACATCCGGCAGCTTCGCGAGAGCGACTTTAATTACGGCTTCTCGAACGGAACATTCACGTTTGGCAACAACTGGACACAGGGTCCGCTGGACAATTCGCCGGCGGCACCGCTGGGACAGGATCTTGCGGCGTTTCTGCTTGGTCTGCCCACCAGCGGTCAGTACGATCTGGCGGCGGCACGGTCGAACCTGAGCAACTACTACGCGTTCTTCCTGCAGGATGACTTCCGGGTGCGAACCAATCTGACGCTGAATCTTGGTCTGCGAGCCGAACGGGAGTCGGGTACAACGGAGAGGTTTGATCGCACGGTGAATGGATTCAATCAGAGCGCCACGAGTCCGATTTCAGCGGCTGCCGAGCGTGCCTATGCGGCCAACCCGATCCCGGAGTTGTCGGCCTTCAAGCTGAACGGCGGCGTAAGCTTCGCGGGCCAGGGGTCGCGCCTGATTTACAGCACGCCGTCTCTGCAGTTCTCTCCTCGCTTTGGACTGGCATGGACGGTAACGCCGAAGACGGTGCTGCGCGGCGGGGTAGGTATCTACTACTTCACGTACGGTGTCATTGGAAACAATGCGCCAGGCTTCAGCCAGACCACAGCGCTGGTTCCCACCCTCGATGGTTATCGAACGCCTCGCGCCACACTGGCCAACCCATTCCCGAGCGGGATCGAACAGCCGACAGGGAGTTCTCTGGGACTGGCGACGTTCCTGGGGCGCGGCGTGACGGTGTTCAATCCGCAGGCAAAGTCACAGTATTCGGGGCGGTGGGAGTTGTCGGTGCAGCGGGAACTCAGCCGCAACACCGTGCTGGAAGTGGGCTATATGGGGAACAAGGCGGTCCGGCTGCCGGTGGACTACGCGGCAAATGGTGTGCCCGTGGAGTACCTGAGCACATTGCAGGTACGTGATCAGGCGACTATCAACCGGCTGACCAGCAACGTTCCGAACCCAATGGCGGGCCTGATTCCGGGCACGCCGCTGAATGGAACGGTGGTGGCACGGAATCAATTGCTGCGGGCCTATCCGCAGTTCAGCGATGTTACGCTGCAACGCCTGAATGATGGCTCCTCGCACTATCATGCGATGCAGGTGCGATTGGAGCGGCGGTTCACCGGAGGACTGCAGTTGATGGGCAACTACCAGTGGAGCAAGCTGCTGGAGCGTCGCAGCCGCCTGAATGATCAGGACCCATTTCTGGAGAAGCGGCTGGCGGCCGAGGATCGCACGCATCGTCTGGTGGTGAGCAGCACTTACGATCTGCCGTTTGGACCAGGCAAGCAGTTCGCCAGCAATGTAACAGGAGTGGCCAGGCAGGTGGTGGGCGGCTGGAACGTGAACACGATTCTGACGTTCCAGCCCGGCTCGCCGTACACATGGGGCAATGTGATCTACCTGGGCGGTCCGCTGAACAACGACGGACACAACCCGGACCGCACCTTCGATACGTCGGTGTTCAACCGGGTGAATGCGCAGCAGTTGGAGTGGAATCGGCGCACCTTTCCGACGCGGTTTAACGATGCCCGCGCCGATGGTGTGAACCAGGTGGATCTATCCATCATCAAGGCATTCCCCATCCGGGAGCGGCTAAGCCTGACCTACCGCTGCGAGTTCTTCAATCTGACCAACACACCCATCTTTTCGGCGCCGAACCTGTCGCCAACGAACACCAACTTCGGGCTGATTACGAACCAGGCGAACCAGCCTCGGCGCATTCAGATGGCGTTGCGACTGGTGTTCTGATCGAAGGGGACCTAACGTCACCAGGGCCGCTTCTCCTTCACGGGAGGGCGGCCTTTCTTGTTGGTTACCCGGGGGAATACTATCTAAGTGATGTCCGGCAGCAACTCAAAGGAGAAGTTGCGGCAACGAGTGATTCGGGCCGCTGGAGCCGCGGTAGAGGCTCGTTCTTACGTGTCGGCGATCGATGTATTTCTGGGTATGGGCCTGCTGTCTCCCACTCAGCTGAGCGATTGGCGGCAGGGCTGCGTGGATCATCTGGAGCGGGTGATTCAAGGCAACCTGTCGAAGATCTCCGACGTGATGAAGATCTTCCGGGACTGGGCGCACTCGGCAAACCTCAAGCCCAGTGAGACCCGCTACGTCCGCCGCACACGCGGTGGGACATTGGACTTGCAATTCAGCCGGAGCGGCGACCCGAACATCGAACGGCTGTACAGGACGCACTACGTCTCACCGCAGTTATCGGAACGCAAGCGAGAGAAACTGCAGCAGAAGCTGAACGAAGAGCCAACGATGGTTGTGTTCCAGGTGCTGCGCGATACGGTGTGTTCCGAGTGCGGCACGGAGATAGAACAGGACTCGCTTCTGATCAAGGAAGGGGAGCAGGCGCTATGTATGGCCTGCGCCAGGATGGACGAACTGGAGTTCCTGGCGGCAGGGGATGCGGCGCTGACGCGAAGGGCAACGAAGTTCAGCAGCAAGGTGGCCACGGTAGTTCGCTTCAGCCGTTCACGAAACCGCTATGAACGGCGGGGCATTCTGGTGGAGCCCGCAGCGATTGCGCAGGCTGAGGCCAGTTGCTATGAGGATGCCGAACAACGCGCGGCCAATCGCGCGCGCGATGCGGAACGCCGTAAGGAAGAAGACAAGCGGCTGACCGCGAGCATGACCGAACGGATCAGGTTGTTATATCCCGGCTGCCCGCCCGCCGAAGCAGCGGCCATCGCGGAGCATACAGCGCGCCGCGGAAGCGGACGCGTTGGCCGTAGCGCCGCCGGACGCACGTTACAGGATGCAGCGCTGGTTTTGGCAGTCCGGGCTGCCGTGCGTCACCGGCACACGGACTATGACGAATTGCTGCTGAACGGCGTCGACCGGCAGGAGGCCCGGCAGCGCGTGCTGGGCACGGTGGAGGATATGCTGGCGAAGTGGCAGTGACTATACTTCGTCAAGCGGTTGCGTTGCATCGCCGAACTTCGCCATGCGCAGGTTCACCTTGTCCATCAGGGACAGGTACAGGCGGCACATCTGGCGATCGGGCTTGCCGTTATAGTCGAGTACCCGGCCGCCTTTGATGCGTCCACCGCCAGCGCCCAGCAGGACCACGGGCAACCGCCGTGCTTCGTGATTGCCGGTGAGCATGCTGGAACAATACAGCAGCATTGTGTTTTCCAGCAACGTGCGCGGGCCTTCCTGGATGGCGTCCAACTTGCGTGCGATGTAGGCCACCTGTTCCAGGAAGAACTGGTTCACCTTGAGCCAGTCGGCGGTATCGGAGTGTGACAGCAGGTGGTGGATCATGTAGTCCACACCGAGGTTTGGGAAGCGCAGGGAGCTGTGGTCGTTGTTGAGTTTCAGTGTAGTGACGCGTGTCGAGTCGGTCTGGAATCCCAAAACCAGGATATCGGCCATCAGCCGCATGTGTTCGGCGATGTCCTGCGGCACGCCATCGGGCGGGCGGTTCATGTTGGGCTTCTCGAGCGTGGGACGCCAACCCTGGAGTTCGCCACGTTTCCCTGCGTTCGCGATGCGCTGTTCCACATCGCGCACAGACTCCAGGTATTCATCGAGTTTGTGCTGGTCACTGGTGCTGATGCCGCGACGGAGTGAGCCGGCGTCGGCCAGTACCGCGTCCAGCACACTCTTGTCGCCCTTGCTGGCGCCGTCTTTGAAGAGGCGGTCGAAGGCGAGTGCCGGATAGATTTCGAGCGGCGCGGGCGTGGTGGGCGAACTCCAGGAGATGTGCGAGCTATACAGCATGGAGTAGTTCTTGTGCACCGACGGATTCGACTTTTCGCAGCCGATGACCAGGCTGGGCACCTTTGTAGAGTTAGCGAAGCGTTGCGCGACGATCTGGTCAATGCTGGTGCCGGAGCGGATCTCGCCGCCGGAGGCCAGGGGCGCGCCGGAAAGCAGATTGCCTGTCTGGGAACTATGAATGTTGCCCTTCTGCGCCTCTTCGTTATAGAGGCCTTCGATGAAGAGCATGCGGGTCTTGAAGTCTTCGAGCGGAGCCAGAACCTTGCCCAGTTCCATCTGACGGCCTTCGCCCTTGGCCCACCATTCCTTGCTGTGGAACCCATTGCCGGAGAACAGCACGGCCAGGCGCACCGGGGCTTCGCTGGCGCTGTCGCGGCGGGGCTCATCACCCCAGACGGGCATGGATTCCAACCACGGAAGAGCCATGCTGACGCCCAACCCGCGCAACATGCGCCGGCGGCTGAAGTGATGTTTAATGCTGTTCTGGTTCATGATCGCGTCCTCGAATTTCCCGGAACTGGCGGCTTGCCACGATGATATCAATCGCGGAGCCGACGTGATGACCAGTAGCGGCCAGACGCGCCTGCATGTCATCGAGCAGCGGCTCATCGGACAGTTGCACGGCACGGCCGAGCGAATAGCCCAACAACTTGCGGCAAAACTGGCGGACGAAGGCGTCCCGGCCTTGCGTGAGGATATAGTCGCGTAAGCCTTCCATGCCCTGCACCTCTACACCGCCGCGCAGTTTCGCCCGGTCATTGATGGGACGATTGCCCAGATCCTTGTCGCGACGGGCACCAATGGCGTCGTAGCGTTCGAGCGTGTAGCCGTAGGGGTCGAAGCGGGCATGGCAACCGGCGCAGCGCGGGTCAGAGGTATGCTTCTCCACCATCTGGCGCACGGTGAGGTTCTCGGTGGACTCGTCGGCGGGCAGTTGGGGAACATCCTTCGGTGGCCGTGGCGAGCGTTCGCCCAGAAGCACTTCCATAATCCAATTGCCGCGCAGGATGGGACTGGTGCGGGAGGCGCCCGCCTGCTTCGCCAGTACGGATGCATGGCCGAGAATACCGCCGCGGCCATACTGGGCGATGTTGTCGAGACGGCGCCACTCGTCTCCGGTAACACCTGGGATGCCGTAGTGCTTCGCCAGCGCTTCGTTGAGGAACGTGTGTTTGGCGCTGAGCAGATCGAGAACGGAACGGTTGTTTGCGAAGAAGTCGGTGAAGAAACGGATGGTCTCTTCGTACATGGGAGCGCGCAGGTCGCGGAAGGTGGGAAAGTGACGCTCGCTCTTCTCATCCAGGTTTTCGAAGTCGTGGATGTGGAGCCAGGCCGCCCCGAACTCGGTTGCCAGGCGGCGGACACGCGCGTCGCGGAGCATACGATGGGTCTGCGAGTGCAACCCGGCGACGGTGCGCAGTTTCTGCCCGGCGGCCGCCGCACGCAGTTCGGCATCAGGCAGAGATGACCACAGGAAGTAGCTCAGCCGGGTGGCAAGTTCGTAGTCGCCTACACGGCCGGCCTGCTTGCCGGCGGGTGCGGCTTCGGTGCGATAGAGGAACGGAGGCGAGACCAGGACGCGCGCCAGCAGCAGGCGCACCGCCTCTTCGTGCGGCATCTCCTGATTGCGCAATTGCCGGTAGAGGGAGCGCAGTTCGGTAGCTTCGCTCTCCTTCAGCGGCCGGCGGTAGGCGCGGCCGGCGAACTCGACAACGGCATCGACATGACGGGGTTCAGTGTCCAGCAGATGCTGGCGGAAAGCGGCCGCACGGTCCTGGATGGGCTTGCGCAACGGCTCGAACTTGGAAGGGTCGGCATCCTGGGTAGCGTACTGCCAGAGTTGCTCGAAGGCGTCCACCAGCGTGAGGGCGTCGCGGCTGATGTAATGGAGATCGTTCCAAAGCTTGTCCAGACGCGCCTTCTGCTTGTCATTGAGGATCAGACGTGACAGGGCGTCGTCTTCGCGATGGAAGAGCGTGAGCGTGACCACTTCGTCCACCGGAACGATCTTCGTGTAGCAGAGCGCTGCGGGAAACATCTGGCGAAACTCTTCGAAGTTGGCGCGAACCCGCTGGCTGGCGGCACTATTCGGATTGACAACAACCGGGGTGGAGTAATCGACGGTCTGGTTATTGGAGGTCCAGACACCGTTGGTAGCGCCGACGGTGGTTCCGGCCTCCAGCAACCCCGAGGAATTCACTTGTGGCAAGGTGGTGCGCAGTTCCAATTGCACACTGCCCTCGGCACCCGCCTTCGCGGCAAGGCCCCCAACGGCGACGAACTCGGCATCCGCCACCAAGTCAGCAGGTAAGTGCACGGTAAGTACAGAGGGCGCCTGGACACAGATGCTGGCTGCGTCCACTGGCGTTGCGTCGGGACATCTTCCGAACGCGTTCGGAGCCAGGCCCCACTGCGCCGACGGCTTTGCAGCGACGGTGGCGGAGGCACCGGCGAACAGCGGACCGGCCAGCGAGTTCAGTTGGCGGTAAAGCAGGGCATCCGGACTGGTGTCGCCCGGAGCGGGCCCAGACGACGTCAGCAGGCGTTGCAGTTCCACCGCCAGGCGGCCGCGCTCTTCATTTGACTCGGCTGCCTGCCAGCGGGCAAGTAACGATCCGGCAGGAATCATGGTGTCGCCATGGTGCCCGGCGACGGGCTCCGTATAGAAGTGCCACACGCCGGCTCGTCCGCTGCGGTCTGCATGCGGATTGCCTGCCAATACATTCGTGTTGACATCCTCGGACAGAGACCATTGATCGGCACCGGAGCCGGACAGTTTGAAATCAAGGTCGGTAAGAGCGCAGGAGAAGTTCCCTTCCCTGGGTCCGATAAAGATCGAGAGCATGTCACCGGGCTGCACACGAACGCGTTCGAAAGGCCCGAGGGTAACCGGCTTGGCTCCGCGTGCCTCGCCGGCAGCAAGGGTTTGTCGCGTACGGCCGCGGCGCAGTTCCAAAGCCCAGGTGACGCCGTTGCCACACTCGGCATGCGCGCGGGTGATGGCGCCTTCCACACGCAGCGCTGCCGACACAGGACTGCGCCAGCCCACGGCGGCCTTCAGCGTCTTGGACGGATGCACGGCGACGGCGTGCGGCTTCATGTTGCCGGGCACGCGCACATGCGTCCCGGAGGAGTTGGCCAGCAGCATCGGCAGCTTCGCAGATCCCCAGCCTTGCACAAAGTCATAAGCGCCGGACTTTTCGATGCGCCCTTCCAGTAGCTGCAACGCGAAGGGTGCAGCGGAACGAAGGCCGAGGAAGTCGGCCCAGGCGGGGTCGGCGTTCGCGGGATCACGTAGCGACGCCGCGGTGGTGGCAAAGACGCGGGCACGGCGGGCAGCGAGGTCGGCGGCTAGCGCGGGCAGGTCGCGTAACGGCACGGGTGGGCTGCCTGGAATCTCGATGCGTGGATTCCATAGGACCACGTCGCCGGTGGCACCATCGCCGGCGTTGTGCGCTGCAAGATAGACGGTCACGTCATTGCCCGAAGCAGGCCGCGCTAGCTTCAAGCGCAATTCCTGGCGCTCGACAACCGGGTCCACTGGCTCCATCCAGGCCTTCGGTCCATCCTCTTTTCCAATGTGGCCGACGCTGCTGAACTTCCATAATGTCTCCTGCCAACGGCCAATGGCGGCCACCATGGCATCCACATCCGCGGCCGTAGAAGCTTTGCTCCACTGCGTGCGTAATGGGTCAGTGAGCGGGGAAGGCCGTCCGCCTTGCAGCAAATTCTGAAGCGCTGCAAGGTACTTGGGGCTGAGGTTGTGCTTCTTCGCCACGGCCGCCACGCTGGCGCCCGGCGCACGAAGAGCAAGCGATGCGGTGATGTATCGCTTCAAGGGCAGTCGCCCGCCGCGGTTCTTGTCGAGCGCGATGCCCTGCTGCTTCACGGTTTCCATGCCGCCGTCCTCGGTGAAGGTGGCGTAGAAAGCGCGGATCTCTGCCAGCAGTTGATCGGTCCAATCCTGGCGCGAGGTGGATGCGGAGAAGCGGATTCCGTCGGGCAGCAGCATGGCGTGCGCCGCGACAGCCTTGCCGGCATCCAGGTACTTCGTTACCAGGGACGGAGACATAGCCAGCGCATTACCGGTATTCATGAAGCCCTCACCGGCGGCACCATCGGCGGGAAACTCCTTGGCAGGGTCGAGTGCGGAAACGCCGGTGAGGTCGCGGATGGTGTAGTTGTATTCGGCGTTATTCAGGCGGCGGAGCACCACAGGGCCGGGGTCGCCGGCGTGGGCCCGAGCGGCGGTGGCGAGCGCGGCGTTCACCCAAGCCAACATCTTCGCGCGGTCAGCGGTAGAGGGCGAAGGCAGCGGTTTCGGTGGCATCTGCTCGAGCGTGAGTTGTTCGACCACCTTCTGCCAGACACGCGGTTCCCGCAATACGTCGCTCAGACTGCTGAACTTCTCCAGATCGATGTCGCCGGTGTGTTTGGCCGTGGAGTGGCAGGCGATGCAGTAGCGGTTGAGGAGCGGGCGCACTTCGCTGCGATACACGGCATCGGTGGCAGCGGGAGCCGCGGATGCGGACGCTACAAGTAGAATGAGGCTGACGAACCGGATCACGGCTCTACTTTACGCTAGATGAGGCCTTGCCAGTTGAGCGGGCTGACCAGCGGATCGTCATCGATGGCAACCGCGCTCCAGCGGGCCAGTTCGTCAGGGGAAAGCATGCCCTGATTGACCGCGGCAAGGTTGACGTTCAGTTCGTCGATATCGCGGATGCCGAGGATGAGCGTCGAGATGGCCGGGAAGCAAAGGCAGAAGCGCAGAGCTGTGGCGGCCAGCGAGTCGACAGGATCGTCGCCAAGCGCGGCCAGGACGCGGTTGCGCAGGGGGGCGAGCGGCGCCGGGATATCGACAATGCGGCTGGTCAGCACGCCGCGAAGAAAGACGGAGCGCACCAGGACCGCGACGCCGCGTTCCTGCGCGAGAGGGAATACGCGCTGTTCCATCTTGCGATCGAGCATATTGAAAGGTACCTGTAAGGCACGGTAGATGGGCGTGTCGAGGATGGCCAGGGCAGTCTCTTCGTCGTAGGCGCTGGCGCCGACAAAGCGCACCTTGCCTGTGTCGACGATGCGCTGGAGGGCATCGACCAAGGCAGGATCGCGCACGGCAGCGGCGGTGGGGTTGTGGATCTGCAGCAGCTCCACATGGTCGCGGCGCAGGCGGCGTAGGCTTTGGTCGACGGAGGCGGCAATCTGCGCGGCGTCGGCGGGCAGCGTGAACTTGGTGGCGATGGGAACCGTGACGTTGGATGCGCCGACCACTTCTTCGGCATCGCCATAGCCCGGCGCGGTGTCCAGCAGCGTGATGCCGTTGGCAACGGCATGCCGGACCACCGCGATGGCCGCGGAGCGATCGGGCTTCTGGTAATGAGTGCTGCCGCGGAAGCCATAGTCGAGCCCGAGTTCGACCGTGCCGAGCGTGATGTCAGAGACGTGCAGTCCAGTATTGCCAAGGGGACGGGTATTCATAGATTAGGTTTGTCGAATGACGGCCTGCATGGGCGGACCTTCCAAGCGGCTCGCCGGATCGCCGGATTGGAGGGCGTCGGCAAGGATGGGGAAGATCTGGTGGTAGGCCGTGATGGTGTGTACGAGGAGGGCATCCTCATGCGCAGTGGAGAGCATATGGTTGCCATGGGTGAGCACGCCGCGTTTCGCGCACTCTTGCTGAAACAGCGAGCGCAGCAGGAGGGAGTGGTTCGCAGCGTCACCCAGGAAGCGCAACGTGGTCCAGGGCGCAAGGCCAGCGCAATCGAGCGTGCCGGCCAATCCTGCGGCGCGAATGGCCGATAGCGTACCCTGCCGCAGCGTCTCACCGGCACGCCAGAGAGCTTCGATACCGTTCTCCGATCGCAAAGTGCGGATGGTAGCAAGCGACGCGGCCAGGCTGGCAGCCTCGCCCCCAAAGGTGAACGAGAAGAACACCTCCTCGAAGCGGCGCATATACTCCGCCTTGCCAACGATGGCCGAAAGTGGGACGCCGTTGGCCATAGCCTTTCCGAAACAGGACAGATCCGGCGTTACCTGAAACAAGGACTGTGCGCCACCCAAACGCAGGCGAAAGCCGGTGATCACTTCATCGAAGATCAGCAGGGCGCCGTGGGCCGTGCAGAGTTCGCGCACCGACGGCAGGTAGTCGGCGGGTGGTGCATCGAAGGTGACCGGCTCCATCACCACGCAGGCGACGTCGCCGGCCCGGAGAATGCGGTGGAGCGCGTCCACATCGGCATAAGGGAACGGAATGGTCAGGTCACGAACGCACTGCGGCACTCCGGCGTTGCGGCTGGTGGAGCCGATGTACCAATCCTGCCAGCCGTGATAGCCGCAACGGGCAACTTTATCGCGGCCGGTGATGGCACGAGCCAGGCGAATGGCGCCGGACGTTGCATCGGAGCCGTTCTTGCCGAAGCGGACCATCTCAGCGGAAGGAATGAGTTCGCAGAGCAGTTCGGAGAGTTCGACTTCGAGCGGATGCGGCAGGCTGAACGCCACCCCGTCTTCCAGTTGTTCCATGACCGCGCGGTTCACCGCGGGGTGCGCGTGGCCGAGGATGACAGGGCCCAGACCGAGAATGTAGTCGATGTATTCGTTGCCATCGACATCCCAGACTTGTGCGCCGCGCGCGCGACGAACGAACGCCGGTGTTGCGCCTTCAACAAAACTGAGTGGCCCTTTGCTAAAAGTCTGGGCGCGGCCCGGCACAACCTTACCAGCGCGAGCGGACCAACGGCGGCTCTGTTCCAGGTCAAGCGGCATGAAGCGCCTCGCTGGCAATCGCGGCTAGTTCGGAACTGGCTTTCAGCGCGGCGATGGCATTGTCGATGTGTCCGGTATGGCGAGCCCCCACCAGCACGCTGTCGATTGCATGGCATTGCAGCACCCATCCCATGGCTAACGCCGCCGTGGAGTGGCCGGACTTGGCGGACGCGGCACGGAGTCTCTCCACAATTTCGAAGTTGGCGTCGTTGAAGTAGATGTCGGCGTGGGCAGGCTTGATGGCGAATCGTGATCCCTCCGGCAGGGCGCCCCGATCGGGTGTGTACTTGCCGGTCAGAAACCCGGCGCCGAGCGGGCTATAGCTGGTAACGCCGATGCGGTTAGCTGCGCATAGCGGAAACAGATCCTTCTCGGCATCGCGCGCGGCCAGGTTGTAGATGGGTTGCAGAACTTCGATGGGCGCCAGTCCGCAGTCGCGGGCGACGTCTACCGCGCTTTGCAGTTGCGCCGCGTTGAAATTGCTACAGCCAATCGCTTTGGCCAGGCCCGATGCAATGGCCCACTGCATGGACGCCAGCGATTCTTCGAGCGGACGTTCCGCATCGAACGAGTGCATGAGGTAGAAGTCAACGGCGTCGCACTGCAATCGTTCCAGACTGCGCTGCAATGCCTCCTGCACGTGTGCCGGTGAGAAGTTCGTCGTCACTTTCGTCTGGAGGACGATGCGATCCCGAGAGCCGGTGGCGCGCAGCCAGGCCCCGACGATTCGCTCCGACGCGCCTTCGCCGTAGGCTTCGGCCGTGTCAAACAGATTGATGCCGTGCTCCACGGCGTAGTCCATGAGGCGAAAGGAATCGTCCTGGCTGATTTCACGGCCGAAGGTGACGCATCCCAGGGCGATGCGGCTAACCTCAAACGGGGTACTGCCTAGCTTGCGAAGTTCCATGCGGGCAAGGGACCAGTATTCCAGAAACGGGTGCTATCCTGCGATAATCGCGGCGTGCTTCTGTTTCGAAACGCATTGATCTTCGATGGATCCGGTAAAGCGGGCGTGCACGGGTCGGTGATGGTGAAGGATGGCCGGATTGAGGCCTTGCTGCCGGCCGATGCCGCCGCTCCAGCCGGCTGCAGCGTGGTGGAGAGCCAAGGGCTGGCGCTAGCCCCGGGCTTCATTGATGTGCATAGCCACTCCGATATCCGGCTGCTGCACCGGCATCCGGCAAAGACGGATCAGGGCGTGACAGCTGAGGTGGTGGGCAACTGCGGATTCTCGGCCTTTCCCTGCGGTGCGCGGGCGCCGGAGGTTCGCGCTTACAGCAATGCCATTCTGAGCGGTGGTGAGGAAGCCTGGGAATGGCAGAACGCGAAGGCGTATCTGCGCGATGCCGAAAGCCGGTCGGCGAATTGCCATGTGCAATCGCTGGTCGGCCATGGAACGCTGCGTACGGCGGTGGCCGGCGCGCGGCAGGGCGCGTTGACGGCGTCGGAGTTGGATCAGTCCCTGGGACTGCTGCGGGAGAGCTTCGAACAGGGCGCGACCGGTGTGAGCACGGGCCTCATGTACGCGCCGGGGTCGAGCGCACCGCGGGAAGAACTTCTGGAGATCTGCCGCTTGTCCGCGCGGATGGACAAAATCTGCACGACGCATATGCGCAGCTACTCGGATGATCTGCTGGCGTCCATTCAGGAGCAGTTGGATCTGGCGAAGGAGTCGGGTTGCCGCTTGCAGATTTCGCATCTGCAGACGGTGGGCCGCAGGAATTGGGACAAGCAGGCGCGGGCGTTGGAGTTGTTAGAGCAGGCGCGAGTGCAGGGCATCGACGTGGAGTTCGATTCCTATCCCTACCTGGCGGGTAGCACAGTGATGACCCAATTGTTGCCGCAATGGACGTTGGACGGAGGTGCGGCGGCAATGGTGGCAAGGTTGACCGATGTCGCGCAGCGTCAGCAGATTCAGCGGGAGATGCGCACGGCCATGCCGCAACGCTGGAGCGATATCTTCGTCGCCGGTACGGGATCGGCAAAGAACGAGCCGCTGGTCGGGAAGGATGTGGAAACGCTCGCCGCGGCCGCGGGCAAGGATCCCGGTGAGTTCGCCCTGGATCTGCTGGTGGAAGAAGAAGGCCAGGTGAGCATCGTTTCTTTCAACCAAAGCGAGGAGAACTTGCGCGCGCTGTTAACCCATCCGCTATGCACGGTGATCAGCGATGGTTTCTATGTGAAGGGCCGGCCGCATCCGCGCCTGTACGGCACGTTCCCTTCCCTGTTGGGTGACATGGCGCGCGATCGCGGCTGGCTGACGATGGCCGAAGCGGTGTATCGCATCACGGGCAAGCCTGCGGAGCGCTTCCGCCTGTCGGGCCGCGGGAGGATCGCGCCGGGGTACCTTGCAGACCTGGTGCTGTTCGATCCGGCGACGATAGCCAGCCGCGCCACCTACGATGATCCGGAACAGGCGCCGAAAGGGATCCACGCGGTGTATCGCGGGGGCGAACGCATCGGCACGCATTGAGCCGGGGTGAGCACACGGCAGCAGGTTCCGATATACTGCATCGAGTTTTCTCCACGATCGAGGAGGCACTGCTTTGCGAACCTGCTTGCTGCTGTTCGTCCTTGTTTTCACGACGCGCGCGCAATCCACGCGGGAGGTCAGGAACCCGCACACGAGTCCCGCTGATGTCGCGGCCGGGGCGAAGATCTTTCGTGGACACTGCGCGGAGTGCCACGGGCTGACGGGAGAAGGCGGCCGCGGCCCGAACCTCACCACTGGCGTCTTCTATCACGGGTCATCAGACGCGGATCTGCTGCGCAACATCACGGACGGCATTCCCGGAACCACCATGCCTTCCGTCTTCTTTTCCGAGGACCAGGTTTGGCAGATCGTGGCGTATGTTCGGACATTGAGTGAGCGGCGGAACCAGACCACCACCGGCGACGCAACGAAAGGAGCACGCATCTACGCCAATCTGCGCTGCGGCGGCTGCCACCTGGTGCGTGGCGAAGGCGGAACCGGTGGTCCGGACCTGACGCTGATCGGGTCGCAACGTTCGCTGGAGCATCTGCGGGAAGCCATTCTCGATCCGAATGCGAAGGTGGCGCGCGAGTTTCGCATCGCCCATGCGGTGCATGAGAACAACGCAGAGCACCGCGGCTTCGTGATGAATGAAGACACGCACTACCTGCAGTTGCTGGAAGCAGGCAAGGGCCTGACCACACTGCCGAAGCGAGACCTGCGGAAGCAGACCATCGAGTACAAGTCGGTGATGCCGTCGTATCGCGGCAAGATCGCCGGCGACGACCTGAACCACCTGGTCGCTTATCTGGCCAGTCTGCGCCGATCCACGGAAGGAGCCTCCAAGTGACGCCGCTTTGCCTTGCCTTATTGTTCGTTGCGCTCCATGCGCCGGCGCAGGTGACGTTTGACAGGTTGTTGAAGGCCGACACGGAGCCGCAGAACTGGCTTACCTATTCCGGCACCTATCGCGGCTGGCGCCACAGCAAGCTGGATCAGATCAACAAGAGCAACGTCAAGGATCTGAAGGTGAGCTGGGTTTACCAGATGGCGATGACGCACCGCGTCCAAACCACGCCGATTGTGGTGGACGGTGTCATGTACATCAGCGAGCCGCCATCGAACGTGGTGGCGCTGGATGCGGTGACGGGACGCCCGTACTGGCGCTATCGGCGGAGCTTGCCGTCGCGCATCAACGTCTGTTGCGGGCAGGTGAATCGAGGCGTGGCGGTATTGGGAGACCGCGTCTTCGTCGGCACCGTGGATGCGCACCTGGTGGCGCTGAACGCCAAGACAGGCGCGGTGCTGTGGGATGTTGCGGTGGCCGATTCGAAGACGGGACACAGCGTCACGGTGGCACCGCTGATCGTCAAGGACATGGTGATTGTCGGTATCGCCGGCGGCGAGTATGGCGTGCGCGGCTTTCTGGATGCCTATGACGTGAAGACCGGCGCGCGTCGCTGGCGCTTCTGGACCGTGCCTGGACCGGGCGAGAAGGGGAACGAAACCTGGTCCGGCGATTCGTGGAAGCAAGGCGGCGCGCCCACGTGGGTGACCGGCAGCTATGACGCCGAACAGAACCTGATCATCTGGGGAACGGGCAATCCATCGCCTGACTGGAACGGCGATGCGCGCAAGGGGGACAACCTCTACAGCGATTGCGCCATCGCGCTGGATGCCGACACCGGCAAGTTGAAGTGGCATTTCCAGTTCATTCCGCATGATGTGCATGATTGGGATGCGACGCAGATTCCCGTGTTGGTAGATGCGGAATGGCAGGGCAAGCCGCGCAAGCTGATTTATTGGGCACATCGCGGCGGCTTCTATTACGTGTTGGATCGGACCACCGGCCAGTTCCTGCATGGCAAGCCCTTCGCGACACAGACTTGGGCCGATGGTTTGGACGACAAGGGCCGCCCGATCCGCAAGCCCGGTATCGACCCGAGTGAAGAAGGCGTAACCATATACCCCGGCGTGCAAGGCGCAACCAACTGGTATTCGCCTTCCTATCACCCCGGCACCGGACTGTTCTACTTGACCGTGTGGGAGAACAAGGGGCTGTACCGCAAAGGCGCGGCGGAGTATATTCCGGGCAACCGCTACATCGGCAGTGTGCCGAAGATCGACCTGGAAGATGAGCCGGGCTATGGCGCCATTCGCGCGCTGAACCCTAAAACGGGCGACAAGGTTTGGGAGTTCAAGACGCATACGAAACCGTGGAGCGGCGTGCTCTCCACCGCCGGCGGCCTGGTATTCGCCGCCAGCGGTGGTTGGATCACGCGCGACCGGCCGGATATGGAGGCGTTCTTCCATGCGCTGGACGCCGAGTCCGGAAGAGAGCTATGGCGCATGAATCTAGGCGGCGAGATGTCTGCCTCCGCCGTCACCTATTCCGTGAAAGGCAAACAAATGGTGGCGATGCCCGCCGGAAGCGCCCTATTCGTTTTCGCTCTGCCGTAAGACGAGCTTACAGGACCGTAGCTAATTCGCGTGCCTTGCGTCCCTGCGATTCGGCGATGGCGGCGTACACCAGTTCTCCGCGGTAGGTGTTGACCCCTTCACAGATGCCTTTATCCAGCGAACACGCCTCTTCCAGACCTTTGTTGGCGATCTGCATGAGGTAGGGGAATGTCGCGTTGGTCAGGCCGAAGGTAGAGGTGTGCGGCACGGCGGCCGGCATGTTCGACACGCAGTAGTGCACCACGTCATCGACTACGTACGTGGGGTCAGAGTGCGTGGTGGGCTTAGCCGTTTCAAAGCAGCCGCCCTGGTCGATGGCGACATCCACAATCACCGAGCCTTTGCGCATGGAGCGGATCATGTCGCGTGTCACCAGGCGAGGCGCGGCGGCACCAGGCACCAGCACGGCACCCACCACCAGATCCGCATTGCGCACCGCATCGGCAATGGTGTACGAATTCGACGCCAGCGTCATGACGTGACCGTTGAAGATGTCGTCAATCTCGCGCAGACGCTTCAGGCTGCGGTCGATGATGGTCACATCGGCGCCCAGGCCCGTGGCGATCTTGGCGGCATTATGGCCCACCACACCGCCACCGATGATGACGACGTTCGCAGGTGCGACGCCCGGAATGCCGCCCAGCAGAATGCCGCGGCCACCGTTGGGCGCTTCCAGATACTGCGCGCCCACCTGCACGGACATGCGCCCGGCCACCTCGCTCATCGGCGTCAGCAACGGCAGGCTGCCGTCCGGCTCG
>JAEUQF010000082.1 GCA_016789745.1 Bryobacterales bacterium | reverse complement strand
TTCACGAAGCGATGGGATATCGCCCAGCACTAGCGCACAGCCGGCCAAACCAGCTTCCAGCACCGAAAGGCCGAAAGGTTCGTAGAGCGCCGGAAGCGCGTAAATGGCGCTGCTGCCCAGCCAGGCCGCCAGTTGCCGTTCTTCCAGCCGGCCAAGCAGCCGGAGGTTTTCCGTGTGGATCGCAGCGCTGTCGCCGGCGGCAAAGACAGGCCAGGCAAGGTCAGGCGCGACGGCCGCCAGGGCACCCAGGTTCTTGGCATCATCCCACAGGCGGCCCGCCGTGAAGATGACAGGCCGCTTGGGGTTCGGCGTAAACGCCCGCGGGCTGCGCGTGTTGGCGATGACTTCAATGTCGTGAGCCGCGCCGTAATGTTGCACCAGCGCCTCGCGCATCGCATGCGTCGGCGTGACGATACGGCCTGCGTTGTCCAGAGCCTTCTCCACCTGGGTGCGATAGCGGTGCCAGCTCTCCGGCGCGGCCTCCTGCTTCACGGCCTGCCACCACGACAGAACACAGGAATGAGCTGCCAGCAGGATGGGCGCATCGGTGCGCGGCGCCAGGTACGAGTTCAGATGAACCACGTCGGGCCGGTAGCGCGCGATCCGCTCTTCCAGCCACCGTTCGGCGTCTCCCACATCGTCCCACGGGTTCTCCATCCATTCCAGCTTCCCGGGATGATGTTCATACCTGGCGGGCAGCGGCGCGCCGGCGGGCACCGGGCCAAGCACGGCAACACAAAACTCGGAGCCCGCCGGAAGCAGCGCGCCGAGTAACTCGCGGGTGTAGGTGAGGACGCCGCCCACGGCGTCGGTGGTAAGCAGAATGCGCATTAGTGTGAGTGAGGCGCGGCCCATTCCAGATCGGCCAACGGGAGCGGCCTCTCCTCCTGGATGTCCGAAAAACGATCGTACTGGCGCAGGTAATACTCCATGGCGCGTTCCCAGGCCCGGTCATCCGGGGCGCCCCAGAGCTTGGCGTAGTCAGGCGAGCCGGGATAAGGGAACAGCGGCACCGGCTGATTCGCCCAGACGCCCTTGTCAATCAGGGTCTGGCGGAAGCTTTGGACGGCGGCGGGCGCATCGCTGCGCATCTCAATGAGATTGGCCTGCACAAACGGCACGTGGCGTTTGGCGTCGATCAGCCGCGCGGCCAGCTCGTCGGTGGACAGGCGGCACTGCTTGTCCAGCAGGTTGCGGCCGGTTTCGGTAATGCTTTCCACCCCGGCCTCAATAGAGACGCAGCCCGCCGAACCCAGCACTTGCAGCATCTCCGGGCTCCACAGATCAATGCGAGTCTGGATGCCGAACTGCACGTGGCGCCCTGCCAGCGCGATAAGCAGTTCGCGCCAGGGCAGAAAGATTTCGTCGATAAAGTACACGTACGTGACGCCCTGCGCAATCAGACCGTCGAGTTCCTCCAGGATGACCGGCAGCGGCCGGCGCCGGTAGTTAGTCCGGAAGTTATCCTTGGCGCAGAAGGAGCAATGATAAGGGCAACCCCGCGAGACTTCCATTTCGGCGCCGGGGGTGGCGGGAATGGTATCAAAGCGGTGGTGATGATGATGGTGGGCGCGGATGAACTCATCAGGCCAGCGGAGGGCCGGCAGTTGCGCCATGTCGCTGGCGGCGGGCGAATCCCCCGGCGTCCAGGTGCCGGAGGCCAGCCGCGGCAGCACCTGTTCGCATTCCCCCCGAATCACGATATCGGCGCCAAGCTTGCGTTGCGTGGTGGCCGGTGTGGTGGAGGCATGCGGACCCACCACCACAAGCCGTCCGCCGCGCAGCCGCACGGCTTCCGCGGTTTCCTGCGGAACACGCAGCTCCGGCGGAGCGCAGCGCCAGAACAAATAGCTGGGCGCGGTGGTGATCACGGTGAAGTTGGGACGAAAGTCGGCAATCTGCCATTCGATGTCGTTGAGCGTGAGATCGAACAGCTGGCCGTCGATAAGACGCACTTCGTGGCCTTCGGCTTCCAGCAGCGCCTTGGCATAGCCGAACTCCAGCGGCAGGTGCGGCTGGCGGCAGCCGAAATAGGCACTGCCGACGAAGCTCCACGGTGGATTGACGAGGGCGAATTTCACAGCGTGGCTCCAGAAAGGGCGGGCTCCGTCTGAACGGACTTCAGCCAGTGATGCAGGGTATGCACGCCCTGCTGGACGTTCATGCCGGGTTTCCAGCCGGTGAGCGCTTCAAAGGCGCCGTTATTGGAGACGTAGTATTTCTGGTCCCCGGTGCGCCAGCCCGCATGCGTCACCCGCGGCGAGCTCTGGGTGCAGTGCCGGATCAGGTGAATCAACTCCAGCAGGCTGATCGAATGGTTGGGACCACCGCCGATGTTGAAGGCCTTGCCGGCACATTCGCCGATATGTCGCCGCGCTAGCAGCAGAGCGTCCACCAGGTCATCCACGTGGAGGATGTCGCGTACCTGCTTGCCATCCCCAAAGATCGTGATCGGCTCATCGTTCAGAGCCCGCAGCAGGAAGTGCGCCACCCAGCCCTGGTCTTCGGTGCCGAACTGATGCGGGCCG
>JAEUQF010000043.1 GCA_016789745.1 Bryobacterales bacterium | reverse complement strand
AAGGTTAAAAATACATGGTCAGTTTCAGATGTCCCTTGGGCTCTCCGCTTAGCGCTGCGCCCAGAGGTGTGAGTAGGAGATTTCGCTAGTGAAAGAAAAAGGTGTAGTCAAGTGGTTCAATGCGGCGAAGGGGTACGGCTTCATCCAGAGGTCGACCGGGGAAGATGTCTTCGTCCATTTCTCCGCCATCCAAATGAGCGGGTATCGCACCCTGGATCAAGGCTTAGAGGTTGAGTTCGAGGTCAAAACAGGCCCCAAGGGTCTGCAGGCCGAGAACGTGCAGCGTCCTTAAGCCCGACACTCGGAAAACTTCTGGTTTTCGGATGAGGCCGCCTCGCAATGGGGTGGCCTTTCGTGTTTTTACAGGAAGAAGCCCACTACCGCGTACGCCAGCCCGGTTCCCAGTAGTCCGCCCACCACGACATCGCTCAAAAAGTGCATGCCCAGCAGAATGCGCGAAATCGCGATGCTCAGCGCGCAGAAGAAAAGCCCCGGCGCCAACCCAGGGTAAAATTGCGACCATACCGTCGCCATCGTGAACGCACTCATGGTGTGCCCGGAAGGAAACGAAAACTGGTCCGGCGGCAGCAGCGTCGACCAGCAGTGCGGCTCCAGGTGGCACGGGCGTCGCCGGCTGGTGGTCACTTTCAGCCATAAGTAGATAGCAATCGAAATCCCCGCCGCCAATCCCGACGATGCCAACGCCCGGTACCGCGGCTCGCCTCCAAACAGGAAGATCGACACCGCCATCAAGTACCAAAGCCACCCATCGCCCCCACGCGTGGCGCAGATCATCCACAGCCGGATCCACTTCGGGGCAGGCCAGCGATGCACGCGCCGCATCAGCGCGTGGTCCCGGGAAGCAATTAAACGTAGCAACGCCATCGAATGTCGCCCTTCCTGCGAACGGCCTCCCCAGCTTTCAGGCTACCGTACTCCCGTTGGAGGCGGCGGGCAAGCCCCGCGATTTTAGTAAGCCGCAGGGACATAACAACACCGTGACGGATCTATCAAACATTCGTGAACCGTTCTGTTTTCGTATGCCGCCACCGGCCAGTCTGCTAGGCTGACTGTTGACATGGCGGGGCCCTCCCGATCTCTGGACTTCATCTTCTTCGACGCTGGCGGCGGCCACCGTGCCGCTGCCAACGCCCTAAAGGCGGTCATCGACCGACAGTACCCTCACTGGCAGGTGCGCCTGGTCAACCTCCAGGAACTGCTCGATGAATTCGATGTGCTCCGCAAAGTCACCGGCATCCGCGGCCAGGACATCTACAACCTGCTCCTCAAAAAGGGCTGGACCCTTGGAACCGCCCAGATTGTACCCGCCATGCACTGGCTCATCCGCCAGTATCATCCCGTGCAGGTGCGCGCCTTGCAGCGTTTCTGGAGCGCCGCCAAACCCGATCTGGTCGTCTCGCTGATCCCCAACTTCGCCCGCGCCCTCTACCAGGGTCTGCAGCAAGCCAGCCTGCAAACGCCGCTCGTCACCGTTCTCACCGACATCGCCGATTACCCGCCCAACTTCTGGATGGTGCCCGGCCAGAAGCAGTATTGGATTTGCGGCAGCGGGAAAGCCGTAGAACAGGCGCGCGCAATGGGCTATGGCCCCGAAAGCGTGTTTCCCGTCTCCGGCATGGTACTGCACCCCCGGTTCTATGACCGCCCGCCCCTGGATCGCGTCGCCGAACGCCAGCGCCTCGGCCTGCGCCCGGACCTGCCCACTGGCATCATCCTGTTCGGCGGACAGGGCTCGCCGGAGAGCATTCGCATCCTCGAACGTGTCGAAGCCGCCGGCCTGACCGCTCAGTTCATCGTCATCTGCGGCAAGAATGAAGCCCTACGCCACAAACTGCAGGCGCGCCGCTGGCGCATGCCCGTCTTTGTCGAAGGCTTCACCTCCGAAGTGCCCTATTACATGCGCCTGGCCGACTTCTTCATCGGCAAGCCCGGCCCCGGCAGCATCAGCGAGGCCGCCGCGCTGCATCTACCCATGCTGCTCGAATGCAATGCCTGGACCCTCCCCCAGGAGCGCTACAACACCGAATGGGTGCGCGAGAACGACTTCGGCGTCGTCATAAGCAGTTTCCGTGAGATCGCCCCGGCACTCCAATCCCTGCTCGCCGACGGCCGCCTGGATCGCTACCGCGCCAACCTTTCGAAGCTTAACAATCAGGCCGTCTTTGAAATTCCGCCGATCCTCGATAGAATCATGAACCGATAGGATAGGAGCCGACTTCTTTTGCAGACCGTTTCGCTGCCCCAAACCGACCTTACCGTGTCCCGCATCTGCCTGGGTACCATGACCTTCGGCGGCCAGGCCGATGAAGCCACCAGTGCCCGGATCCTCGCCACGGCTTTCGGCGCCGGCATCAACTTCGTCGACACCGCCAACGCCTATAACAAAGGCGTCAGCGAGGAGTTCCTCGGCCGCCTGCTCGCCGGGAAACGGCACGACATCATCCTGGCATCCAAGGTATTCAACCGCATGGGCGACCTGCCACATGAGTCCGGCCTGTCGTGCAAAGCCATCGTCCACGCCATCGAGCAATCCCTGCTCCGCCTCCGCACCGACTACCTGGACCTCTACTACCTCCATGCCCCCGATTGGAATGTGCCCATCGAGGAATCGCTGGAAGCCATGGAGACGCTGGTTAAGCAGGGTAAGGTCCGCTACCCGGCTTCCTCAAACTACGCAGGCTGGCAGGTGATGCAGATGCAGTGCCTGGCCAAAGAGAAGGGCTACAAGCCCGCCGTCATCACCCAGCCCATGTACAACGTGCTGGCTCGCGGCATCGAACAGGAATACCTGGCCATGGCCAAGGCCTGCGCTGTCTCCCTGGTTGTCTACAACCCGCTCGCCGGCGGCCTGCTCACCGGCAAGCATCGCCGCGATACCTACACCCCCGGCACCCGCTTCGACAATAACAAGATGTACCAGGACCGCTACTGGCACTCGGCTATGTTCGATGCCGTGGAAGCCCTGGAGCAGGCCGCCAAAGACGACGGGCGCACCTTGATCAGCCTGTCGCTGAACTGGCTGCTGCATCACACCCCGGCACAGTGCATGATCCTCGGCGCCAGTTCCCCCGAGCAGTTGACGTCCAACCTGGCCACCCTGCAGGATGGCCCGCTGTCGGCAAACGCACTGGACGCCTGTGATTCGGTCTGGCAAACCCTGCGCGGTCCCACTCCGAAGTACAATCGCTAGGTGGATTTATTGCGGAAACTCCCCGCTTCTGCTCCCCGCGATCACCGCGCCACTGCCCCTGCATACAGGAATTGACGAGAGGTTCGGGTCGTGGAACTGGCGGAATACGAGATTCTCTATCAACTGGAAGACTCCTACTGGTGGTATGTGGCGCGCCGCAAACTCATTGCCGAGACCGTGCGGCGCCAAGCCCCCGATACAAGCGCCCCCCGTTTCGTGCTCGACGTCGGGTGCGGCGCCGGCGGCAACGAAGCCATGCTCGCCGAGTTCGGCAAAACCATTCTCATGGATGCCTCCCCGGCCGCTATGCTCTACTGCAGCCAGCGCGGCGCACAGCGCCTGCTGGCGAGTTCCGGATCCCACATCGCGCTCAAGGACAATTCGATTGACCTCATTACCGCCCTCGATGTCCTCGAACATCTCGACCGGGACATGGAAGGCCTTCAGGAGATCCAACGCGTCCTGAAACCGGGTGGACACTTCGTCGCCACCGTGCCCGCGTTTGGCTTTCTCTGGAGCGAGCACGACGAAGCGCTGCATCACCGCCGGCGTTATACCAGCTACGAACTGCGCAATAAACTCGCCGCCGCCGGCTTTGAGGTTGTCCGCTGCACCTATTTCATC
Organism: Bryobacterales bacterium; assembly: GCA_016789745.1. Taxonomy (GTDB): domain Bacteria; phylum Acidobacteriota; class Terriglobia; order Bryobacterales; family Bryobacteraceae; genus CADEFT01. The sequence goes on along the minus strand of JAEUQF010000043.1, from coordinate 3,851 downwards.
ACCTTCCTGTTCTTCCCCATCGCCGTCATTCGGGTGCTGCAGGGCATCTTCAAGAAGAATGCCTTCCCGAAAACATCGCACGTGATTCTGCCGCGGCTGATCAATTCCGCCATCAGCATGCTTCTTGACCTCGAACGGCTCCTCTGCCGTTGGATCAATCTGCCCTTCGGTGTGTCGCTGCTGATCGTTGGCACAAAGCAGGGCTCCGGCCGGATGACGTAGCCCTACCCCGCCGATCCTTTTTCCCGCAGCAGCGCAACCGTCCTCCGTTGCTCATCTCCCCCAAATAGCAGCGCGTATCCCAGGGCCGTGCACTCCACGATCTCGTCCGGCTTCTCGTAATCACCGGGGAGCTTCGCGCGCAACGAGAGGTCTGCCCCGGCTTCGATCAGCGTCTGTGTGATCCGCCAGCCCGCATCGTCGAACTGCGTTGCCGCATGGAAGATCGCCGTTTGCCCGCCGACCCCAGCCGGATCCACACTCGCTCTCGCGTTGACGTCAGCCCCATGGGCAAGCAGCAGAGACACCGCGGCAGCATCGCCATATTCCGCCGCCACATGCAGCAGCGTCCCTCCTTCCAGCAACAAGGATCGGCCGCCCGTTTGCCCACAATCCAGTTCGGGGAATCGCCGCTGCAACAGGCCGCGATCCGCGTCGATACGTTCCGCCAGTTCCGCCAGGCGCCCGCGCAACAGCCACATTACCTCCGGAGTGTCGAACTTCGTCTCTCCCCCTGCCGCAAGAAGCACCTCCATGCACGCCCGCAACCGTTCCACCGAGCGTCCATAGCCGCGGATCAGATAGTCCAGCGCCGTGCCGGGATAGGCATGACCGCTGATCTGGTAGCCGTGGTCGCGGCAATTCGGATTCGCGCCATGCTCCAGCAGCCATCCAAGTGCCGCCGCATCCATTGACTCGCAGGGCGCGAAGATAATCGGGTAGTTCCCGTGCCACCACGCGTTCACGTCCGCGCCGTGCGACACCAGCAACTCCATCATCGGAATGCGATACGCGTTCAGCGCCGCACGCATCAACGGTCCGTCGCCTCCCTGGTGCACGTCCGATCCATGCGTGATCATCCACTCCGCGATCGCCAGCCGCGCCGCCGACGGTGGCTCCCAGGGCACACGGCACTCCGCAACCCAAGTCAGTGGCCCGTCCTTCCCATATCCAAGCGGGGCCTGGTGAAGGGCCGGGTTGCGCGTCATCAGGCGCTTCACGCCTCCCAGATCATTGCCGTCAATTGCCTGCTTCAATCGCCCAACGTCATCGAAGGACTCCACGTGAGCCTTCAACTGCGGCCAACTGGAGAACCCGTAGAGCCGGGCAATCTGGAACTGCGCCTTGGCCAGCGATTCCGCCTTGCCTGCTCGCAGCAGGTCCTTGGCTTGTTCCTTCAAATGGCGGAGATTTGGCCGGTCCGGAAGTGGGAGTGGCGACCCGTGTAGATCAGTCGACATAGCGACCTCCTTTCACGAAATTGCCCGGTGTCCGCACAATCGGGCTGAAAAGAGGTTGCCGAAAATAGACCAAGGGAGGTGGGCTTCTGCCCTTTCCGCGGACCGGATGCGCCCTACACGCGAATTCCGATCGTACCATCCTCAAATGCCCCTCCAGGCCAAGCCGCAGTACAATCACCAGATGTCGCTCTCCCGCCGCCACGTTCTCGGCGCTCTCGGCGCCGCCGCCGTCGCACCCTCCCTGCAGGCTCAGAAGACTAAGCCCAACTTCCTGTTCCTCTTCGCCGACGACCTCGGCTGGGGCGACGTCGGCTTCAACGGCCGCAAGGAATGGTCGACCCCGAACCTGGACCGGCTGGGCGCGCAAGGCACCATCTTCGAACGCTGGTACACCGCCTTCCCGGTCTGCGCGCCGTCCCGCGCCTGCCTGCTCACCGGCCGTTACACCATCCATCACGGCGTGCGCAGCAACGCCGTCGACATTCCCAAACAGGAAACCACGCTCGCTGAAGCGCTCAAGGCCCAGGGCTACAAGACCGCCTTGTTCGGCAAGTGGCACAAGGGCCGCCTGCCCGATGGCAGCTTCACCCACCCGCTCGACCAGGGCTTCGACGAAACCTTCGGCTACCTGGACGCCCGCCACGCCTGGGAACATTTCCCAAAGAAATTCTGGCGGGGCAGGGAAGAGCAGAACGTGGAGGGCTACAGCTGCGACATCATCGTCAACGAAGCCCTTCGCTTCCTGAAACAAAATCGCTCCAATCCGTTCTTCCTCTACCTGCCCTTCATCGAACCGCACTTCCTCATCGAGGCGCCCGAAGAGAACGTCGCGAAGTTCAAAGGCAAGTTCAACGAGAAAGACCCGGCACAGCCCGTCAACGCCACCTACCCGGCCATGATCCAACGCCTCGACGCCGCCATCGGCCGCGTGCTGAAGGGCCTGGACGACCTGGGACTCGCCAACAACACCATCGTTGTCTTCACCTCCGACAACGGCGCCACCTTTGAAACCGGCAACAAAGGCACCGCCGCCTACCACGACAGCAACCGCCCCTTCCGCGGCCAGAAACGCAGCCTCGAAGAAGGCGGCATCCGCATGCCCGGCATCGTCCGCTGGCCCGGCAACGTCCCCGCTGGCAAACGCAACGACGTGCCCATCCACATGACCGACGTCCTGCCCACCTTCCTCGCCGCCGCCGGCGTACAGCCCGACGCCGCCTGGCAGGTCGATGGCACCAACATGCTCGACGTCTGGACAGGCAAGTCCCGCGGCCCCGAACGTACCATCTTCTGGGAACTGCAGATTGAAGGCTGGAACATGCTGGCCGCCATGCGAGGTGATTTCAAGTACCTGCGCATGGGCGACAATCACTTCCTCTACAACGTCAAGACCGACCCCGGCGAGCGCCGCACCTTAGGCCAGGAATATCCGCAACTCTTCGCCCAATTGAAGAAAGAAACGGACGCCTGGATGGCCACCGCACGCAAGCCGCAGTAGCAAAATAGGCCGCTCGCGCATCTGTTAGGCAGGTGCAGTCCCTCGCGTCCGCCACTCCGGAAGTGCCCGCTTGTGCGAACCTGCGGCTACTGCCGTGGCTAGTCGCCATCGCCTTCTTCATGGAGGCCCTCGACACCACCATCCTCAACACCGCCGTGCCCGCGATTGCCGTCGCACTCGGCGTCGCGCCGCTCAGCCTCAAGTCGGTGCTCGCCAGCTATACGCTCAGCCTCGCCGTGTTCATACCCATCAGCGGTTGGATGGCCGACCGCTTCGGCACCCGCCGCGTCTTTGGCTCCGCCATCGGTATCTTTACGCTGGGCTCGCTGCTCTGCGGCCTGGCCAGCAACCTCCCCATGCTGGTCGCCTTCCGCATCCTCCAGGGCTTCGGCGGAGCCATGATGATGCCGGTCGGCAGGCTCACCATCGTCCGCTCCTTCCCCAAGTCCGAAATCGTACGCACCATGGCCTTCGTCGCCATCCCAGGCCTCATCGGACCACTCCTCGGCCCTCTGGTCGGCGGTCTGCTGGTGCACTACTCCCATTGGCGCGCCATCTTCTTCATCAACATCCCCATCGGCCTCATCGGTCTGGTCCTGGTCTACCGCTGCCTGCCCGATTTCCGCGGTGACCGCAGCGAACCGCTCGACCGCCTCGGCCTGGTCCTCTTCGGTGCCGGCATTGCGTTGCTCTCCTATGTCCTGGAGGTCTTCGGCGAACACACCATGAGCGGGCGAGCCATGACGGGCCTTCTGGCAGTGGCCATCACCCTGCTCGCTGGCTATGGGCTGCACGCCTCGCGCACCGCTTTCCCACTGCTCGATCTCACGCTCATGCAACTGCGAACCTTCCGCTCCTCCGTCGTAGGCGGCCTGTTGACCCGCCTCGGCGCC
>JAEUQF010000468.1 GCA_016789745.1 Bryobacterales bacterium | reverse complement strand
AGCCGCCGCCTACTCCCTGAACGCCACCGTCGTCCCCAACGCCATGCTGCAATACCTCACCCTCTGGCCCACCGGCGTCGCGCAACCCACCGTCTCCACCCTCAACGCCTTCGATGCCGCCATCACGTCGAACGCCCTCATCGCGCCGGCCGGCACCAACGGGTCCATCAACGCCTTTATGAGTGAGGCTTCGCACCTCATCCTGGACATCAACGGCTTCTTCGCCCCATAATCCAGCAGGCTCCCCGTATGAGACTCCTGATCGCGCTGCTGCTCACCGTCCCGGCGTTCGGCCAACCCCTCACCCGCGCCAACGTTGCCAATATCCTCGGCTTTGAGGACAGCGTCAACGGGCGCCTCTCCCCCTTCTGGAACAGCGGCTCCAACCCCGAAATCACCGCCGATTCCGAAGTCGTCCACTCCGGCAACTACTCCGCTCGCATCTCCCGCACCGCCCCCGACAACTTCACCACCATCAGCGCCGCCATCCCCTACACCTTCCGCGCCCAAACCATCCAGCTCCGCGCCTTCCTCAAACTCGAAGACGTCTCCGGCAACGTCGCCATCTGGCTCCGCCAGGATGGACCCGGCGGCGGCAACCTTGCCTTCGCTACCCTCCAAACCCAAAACGTCCGCGGCACCGCCGACTGGCGCGAATACAGCATTCAGATTCCCGCCCAACCCTCCGGCAGCCAGATCGTCTTCGGCTTCTTTGTCAACGGCTCCGGCCGCGGCTGGGTCGACTCCATGCAACTGCTTGCCGACGGCAAACCTGTGGCCGAAGCCCCCGAAGCCCCACTCTCCATCCTCGTCACCGACCGCCAGTTCGACAATGGCTCCGGCACGAACGTCACTGCCTTGAACGACACCCAGGTCACCAACCTCGCTCGCCTCGGCATGGTCTGGGGCTTCCTCAAATATCACCATCCCACCGTCACCCGCGGCTTGCGCCACTGGGATTACGAACTGTTCCGCGTGCTGCCTTCCGTCCTCGCCGCCTCCGACGCCGAAGCCGCCAACCAGGCCATCCATGCCTGGGTGCTCCGTCTTGGTACCCCGCCGCCCTGCGACCCCTGCGTCGGTCCCCGCCCCACAGGCGTCTCTCTCTCACCCGACCTCGACTGGGTCCGCGACTCCTCCTTCCTCGGTCCCGAACTCAGCGAAACCCTCCAAACCATCCACGTCCGCCGCCCCATCCCCCCGCAGTTCTATGTCAATGCCAGAACCGGTGTCGGCAACCCTTCCTTCGATAACGAACTCAGTTACGCCAACCTCCGCCACCCCGACTCCGGCTACCAACTCCTTGCCCTCTTCCGCTTCTGGAACATGATGCAGTACTTCAATCCCAATCGCGACATCATGGGCGACGATCCTTCCCGCGCCGCCACCTACTGGCCCGGCGTTCTGGTCGATTCCATCCGCCGCTTCGCTCTCGCCCCCGATCGCCTCGCCTACCAGCGCGCCCTCCTCCGTCTGATCGCCGCCGTCAACGATACACACGCCAACCTCTATACCGGCAACGCTGCCCTCCCGCCAATGGGCGCCTGCGCCCTGCCCATCGATGGCCGCTTCCTCGACGGCCAGTTCGTCGTCTACCGCCTCACTGCCCGTGATCCAGCAAACAATCTCCTCCAACTTGGCGATGTCCTCACTCACCTCGGCGGCGCCCCTCTGGCTGACTTGGTTGCCGAGTGGAGCCCCTACTATCCCGCCTCCAATGAGCCCACCCGTCTCCGTGAGATCGCCCGCACTGCCACCCGTGGCGATTGCGGCCCTGTCCCCGTCACCGTCCAGCGCGGCAGCGACATCCGCCAGCTCACCCTTAACCGCCTCCCCGTCGCCGCCATCGACTTCTCCCGCTCCTCCGTCCACGACCTCCCGGGCCCTGCCTTCCAGAAACTCGCCGACGATATCGCCTATCTCAAGCTCAGCGGCGCCCGCATCGCCGATGCCGCTTCTTATGTGCGCCAGGCCGAAGGTACCCGCGGCCTCATTCTCGACATCCGCAACTACCCGCTCGAGTTCGTTGTCTTCGCCCTCGGCCAGCTCCTGGTCCCGGAACGCACCCCCATCGCCAACTTCACCTTCGCCGACTTCGCCAACCCCGGCTCCTTCTATTGCTGCGGAACCCCGTTCCTCCAGCCGCAGACGCCGCGTTACACCGGCAAAATCGTCATCCTCATCGATGAGGTCAGCCAAAGCCAGGCCGAGTACACCACCATGGCCTTTCGCAATGCCCCCGGAGCCATCGTTATCGGAAGCACCACGGCCGGCGCCGACGGCGACGTCTCCAGCATCAACCTGCCCGGCGGCCAGACGACCGGCATCAGCGGAATTGGCGTCTTTTATCCCGACGGCCGCCCCACCCAGCGCATCGGCATCCTTCCGGATATCGAGGTGCTACCCACCATCGCCGGCATCCGCGCCGGCCGCGACGAACTCATCGAAGCCGCCATCCGCGTCATCCGCCAGCCCTAGACTAGCGGGGTACTGAATAAGCCCCATATCGGACGTAGCCGCCGATTAGCGCCGATAAACGCCGATTCGAAACAAAGAGCTTATCTGCGTTCATCCACGTTCATGGGCGGCCCAGAGATGATCTCCCGCAACCTGCTAGCCTAGCGCGCCGCCATCCCCCGCAGCATCGCCTCGGCTCCAAATCCATCGAAAAAGCCGAGCACCTGCTCCGGCTCCATCGGCAACCGCCGGCTGATCGCCAGCTTCGCCAAGCCGTGGACCCCCGCCCATGACACCAATGCCCGGGGCATCGGATCCCCCTCCGGCATCCCCCCTTCCGCCTGTGCCTCCCGGATGCGTTCCACCAGCGTCTCAAACGCCGCCCGCCCCGCCGCGCCGCACTCCGGGTATTGCGAAACATCGAATGCCGCCTCAAACATCACGGTGAAATGCTCCGGCCATTCCAGCGCAAACGCAATATACCCCCGTCCGCATAGCCTCCACCTCTCTAGGGCCGTCTCTCCCGCGCTCGAAGCCCGCCGCATCGACGCCGTCAACCGCCCAAATCCCTGCGCCGCCACGGCAGCCAATAGCTCGTCCCTATCCTGAAAATGACGATACGGCGCGTTGTGTGACACTCCGGCCCGCCGCGCCACCTCCCGCAGCGTGAACGCTTGCGGACCCACCTCCGCAATCAGCGCCACCGCCGCCTCCAGTAAGGCATCCTTCAAATTCCCGTGATGATAAGGCCGATCGGGCTTCACAGCCCAATTCTCCGACACGAATGTTGACAAGCGCAACATCTTGCGACATTATGATGTTGACGGTGTCAACATGGACTCTCTCAAACAAGCCCCCAACCTCAACCCCTTCTGGGACGCCATCCTCATCGGCTCCGGCATCGGCGCCCTCGCCACTGCAGCCACGCTCGCCAAACACGCCAGCAAGCGCGTTCTCGTCCTCGAACGCCACTACACCGCCGGCGGCTACACCCACGCCTTCCACCGCCCCGGCTACGAATGGGACGTCGGCGTGCACTACATCGGCCAGGTCCAAAGCGCCTCCCAATCCGTTCGCCGCGCCTTCGACTACCTCACCAACGGCCAACTCCAATGGGCCCCCATGCCCGACGTCTATGACCGCGTCATCCTCAACGGCCGCACCTACGACTTCCCCACCGGCCGCGACAACTTCCGGGCCCAACTCCAACGCTATTTCCCCAAGGACACCGCAGCCATTGACCGCTACCTGAAGACCGTCCAGGCCTCCAACCATGCCAGTGGCCTCTACTTCGCCGAAAAGGCCCTCCCGCGGCCCATCGCCGCCGTTGCCGGTCCGCTGCTGCGCCGGCCGTTCCTGCGCTGGGCCGGCCGTGCCACCCTCGACGTCCTCCGCGAATTCACCAGCAACGAAGAGCTCATCGGCGTCCTCACGGCGCAATGGGGCGACTACGGCCTCCCGCCCGCCCAAAGCAGTTTCGGTATCCACGCGATGATCGCCGAGCATTATTTCGATGGCGCCAGTTACCCCATCGGCGGCTCCAGCCGCATCTGTGACACCATCGCGCCCGTCATCGAAGCCGCGGGCGGCCAGATCCTGGTCAGCGCCGAAGTCAGCGAAATTCTCCTGGAGAAGGGAAGGGCAGTGGGCGTCCGCATGGCCGGCGGCCGCGAGTTCCGCGCCCCCATCGTCATCAGCGACGCCGGCGCCCGTAACACCTTCGATCGCCTGCTCCCCTCGCCTCCGCCCGCGCTCGCTAAACTCCGCTCCGAACTCCACACCATCCCGCCGTCCATGGCGCACCTCAGCCTCTACGTCGGCCTCAAGCACACCGCCGCCGAACTCGGCCTCACCGGCACCAATCTGTGGATCCACCCCACTCCTGACCACGACGCCAACCTCCGGCGCTTCTCCGCCGACCCCAACGCCCCGTTCCCCGTCCTGTTTGTCTCCTTCCCTTCGGCGAAGGACCCCGACTTCGAACGCCGCCACCCCGGCCGCGCCACTCTCGAAATCGTCACCGCCGCACCCTATGACTGGTTTGCCCGCTGGGAAGACAGCCGCTGGCGCCGCCGTCCGGAGGACTACAACGCCTTCAAACAGCAACTCGCCGCGCGGCTCCAAGCCGAACTCGAACGCCACGTCCCCGCCGTCGCCGGCAAGATCGATTACGCCGAGCTTTCTACGCCGCTGTCCACGCGCCACTTCATGAACTACGAACGCGGCGAAGCCTACGGCCTCAGCGCCACCCCCGATCGCTTCCAACTCCGCGGCCTCCGTCCCCAGACCCCCATCCCCGGCCTCTACCTCACCGGCCAGGACGTCGTCAGCCTCGGCGTCACCGGAGCCCTCTTCGGAGGTGTTGTTACCGCCTCGGCGGTGCTAGGCGGCAACCTCATGTCCGTCGTAACCGGACCGGCACGCACGCAGCGAGCCGCCTGAACCTACGGCTGGACCACCGGCGGCGCTGTTTCCCGCGGCGCCTCCTGCTTCGGCACGATCTTGTTCTTCTTCACCCGCCGTGGTGCCTTCTTCTGGACCGGCACCTCCTGCTTGGGAGCCTCCGGTTGGGGCGTCGTCGCAGGACGCCACCGGTCATACGCCTGGAACGCCACAAACAGCGCTACCGCGATGGCGATTAGCGTCGCAATTACCTTCAACGTCGTCACCAGAACGCGGACCGTCTGCCAGAAGAAGAACCCCGTTGCCCCAATCACCACTCCCCAGAAGATGCCCACTTCTTTGAAGAGGACAAAGACCCCAATTGGCAGCGTGAAAAAGCCGAATGCCCAAATCGAGCGCATGGTTGTCCCATCCCAAACCGCATCGTTCGGCCGCAGTTTGGTCATTACTTCGAACGAGACCACCGCCAGCAGCGGGGCCACGCAGAACAGCACCCAGAAGCTATCCGGCCCCACCGCCCGGTAAAGGTCCACCGCCCGCCACGGCCCGAACGGCCAAGCGATCAATTCGAACAGCGGAAAGACTGTCATCCAGCTGCTTAGCAGACCATCCGCTTGATACATCGCCTCCTTGCCCGAGTATCCGCACAACAGCAGAACTACGCCTCGGCACAGCGAGAACGTCGCCATCATCTGGGTGGCGACCCACGCCCATGTCTGATTATCCTCGGTCGCTCGATCGACAAACTCCGCCCATATCCCAGTGGCGAGCGGCAGCGCCATGATGAGGAAGTCCGAAAGCCCGAACCCCGAACCCGGCTGACTCCAAAGCCCCAGCATCACATGCACGTCCGGCACCATCTCCATCAGCGTGGCCAGAAGACCCATCAACGCCGCCCCGGGCCGCCCAACCAGGTACACCACCGTCTGAAGCAGATCTACTCCAGTTCCGCCAATCAGAGGCTGCAGGTGCGCCACCCCTTTCGCGATGCTCTTCAGCCCATCCTCCACGGTCTTCAGGAGCATCACCCCGATATAGAAGAAAGCCATCCATACCAACCCGGCTGAACACAGAAGGCTCGTGTTGTCCGATAGCCATCCCCCCAATGTCAGCAGCGTCAGCATGCCGGCAACACTGCCGATTCCCCAGCCCACGGCCTTGCCGAACTCCGCAGCCACGGCCGGGACTCGTCCCCAGCCTCCATCGTCGGTTCTCCCCAAACCCGACGGCTCCGGCACCTCTACTGCCGGCCGAAACATCGCATATCCGCAAAATCCACAGTATTGGTACGGCGGTGTCCCAGGCTTACCGCAACGCAGACAAGTTGGAGGGCTTACCATCAGGAAAATATACAAAAGAATACAGCGGACAGGGCGACACCCCTAAATCCTGCGCCATAATCCAAGAAATGCTCCACACCGACCTCCAACGCAGCGTCTTCGGCGAAGCCTGGCACGGTCCCAGCCTTCTCGAAGCCATCCGCGACATCACCCCCCATCAGTCCACCCTCCGCCCCATCCCCTCCGCCCACACCATCGGCGAAATCATCCTCCACGCCGCCGCCTGGATGGAAGAGGTCCTCAGCCGCGCCAACGGCCAGCGTCACGCCGAACCCGAAGCCGGCGACTGGGCCCCCTGCACCGACTTCCCCGCCGCCGTCGCCCGCCTCCAATCCGTCGCCCAAGCCCTCATCGACCGCACCGCCCAACTCACCCCTCAGGACCTCGACCGCCGCATCGGCAACACCTACAACGCTGCCGAGGCCACCGGCTTCACTCTCGCCGAAACCATTCGCGGCGTCACCCAGCACAACACCTACCACGCCGGCCAGATCATACTCCTCACCCGCATGCTCCCCGCACTATAATGACAACCACATCATGCTCACCCGCCGCACCTTCGCCGCTCTCCTCCCCACCCCCGCCCTAACCGCCGCCGCCAACGAAAAGCAAATCGTCCTCACCTTCGACGACGCCGTCAAAAGCCACCTGACCAACGTCGCCCCCCTCCTCAAATCCCTCAACTTCAACGCCACCTTCTTCATCACCCACCGCTGGATGGACGATCCCCAGCATTTCCTCACCTGGCCCGAAGTCGCCCAAATCCACGCCATGGGCTTCGAAATCGGCAATCATTCCTGGACCCACACCAACTTCAGCACTCCCAAGGCCGCCGCCCGCCTCGAAGCCGAACTCGCTCTCGTCAACGGTGAACTCGCCAAGGTCGGCGTCCCCAAACCCGCCTGCTTCGCCTGGTGCGGTAACGCGTTCGGCCCCGAAGCCCTAGCCGAACTCCAGCGCCTCGGCTACCAGTTCGCCCGCCGCGGCATGCAGCCTGAACTCCCCTACGGCCAGATCCAGGTCGGCCCAGCCTACGACCCCTCGAAACACGACCGCCTCCTCATCCCCACCACCGGCGACGCCTACCCCCAATGGACCGTCCAGCACTTCGAAAAGGTCATCGCCCAATCCGCCCCCGGCCGCATCGTCGTCCTCCAATTCCATGGCGTCCCTGACGTCAAACACCCCTGGGTCCATACCCCGCCCGAAATGTTCGAAAAGTACATGCGCGTGCTCAAAGCCAAAGGCTTCACGGGCATCGCCATGCGCGATCTCGCCTCCGTCGCCCGCACCCTCCCACAGGACCCCACCCGCACCGTCCGCTACCCCATACCGAAAGACGGCGTCCTCCCCAAGCCCCTAACCCAAGCCCGCCCAATCCCTGTCCCTACCGGACGCCAAACCCGCCTCGCCCCCTATCCCGGCCACGAACACCCACGCATCGGCTTCCTCGACGGCGCTATCGCTCCCTACCGCGGCACCAAGGCCATGGCGTTCCTCCCCTGGGACCCCGACTCCTACGTCGTCATTGATGTCCCCGAAGCCATTTTCGCCGGCCGCCGCCTCTTGTTCCTTGCCCACACTCACATCCCGTCCATCTGGGACGAGCGCAATGTCGTTCTTGAAGACCGCGATTGGACCGTCACCCCCGACGGTCTGAACACGCACTGGACTCTGCCCGACACCCTTGACTTCGCCGCCTCCCTCACCCCCGCCAAAGGCAACGCCATCGACCTCTACCTGGAAGTCACCAACCGCACCACCGAGCGCTGGACCAACATGCGCAGCCAGGTCTGCATCATGCTCAAACGCGCCGCCGGCTTCCACCAGCAGACCAACGACAACAAGACCCTCGGCCCCAGCATCGCCCGCGTCTACAACCCCGACCGCTCCCGAGCCATCGCCGTCGAATGGGAAAACACCCAACGCACCTGGGGCAACCCCAATTGCCCCTGCCTCCACTCCGACCCCTTATTACCCGATTGCAACCCTGGCCAAACCGTCAACGTCCGCGGGCGGTTGTGGTTTGAAGGCTAGTGGGGCAGACCTCCCGGTCCGCGGCGGGACGTTCACGTCGCGCGCGTTCGCTAGACTGGCTTGTATGACCGGGCCAACGAGCAACAACCTCCGGCGCAAGCCTCAAGGCCACAAAAAGCGCGAATCTCTCGAGACACTCCTGCGCGACACGATCCGGCAGTACGGAGAACCCTCCGCCGACGACAACCAAAGGGCCGACCTCGCCCTCACCCTACACCCGCACACCTCACAAAAACCCCATCTCCAAAGTCGCGATGAACTGAATCCCAGGGACCACCTTCCGCGCCAGCCGCTTGTCGTGAGTCAGAAACAGGTCGACCCGGGCCTCGGAGGCGGAGGCAAGATGGATCGCGTCTCCGGCGCTGATCCCACCACGAGCTCGAAGCTCCCCGAAGATCTCCGCCGTTGATAGCTTGAACTCCAGTAACCGCAACTCGGGTGACCGGAAGAACTCCCGGATCTTCGATACCTCATCCCATCGCTGAGTTTTGCTCGGACCTGCCAGCGTCTCGCCTACCGTGAACACGCTGGTGCAGAGGATATCGCCTCGCTCCTCCATCCGTCGCGAAATCTGTGACACTTGAGGCCCATATTCCCGATGCCCTTCCAGCAAATACGCGAACAGCATCGTATCCCAATAAACCAGACTCATCGGGAATATCCTTCGCGTTCCTCCCGAATCGCTTTCTCCGATCCCCCAAGTTCCCGATAGACGTCCTTCAATAGTCCTTCCATCTGACGCAGCTTCTGGAAAACCGAAGGGCCCGCTGTCGCTGCTGCCGACAGGGCGCGTGGGGCCGTGTCGATCAACTCGTAGGTATAGACAACCGTCGTACTAGTCCCGGACGGAGGGCCGCTCGTCTCCACAAGCTTCAGACCATTCGGCTCAGTGAACTTCGAAGACTTCAAAGCCGTGCACACGTGCGCGATCCGATTCGACATGCCCAACTCCTTCTCCACTGTTCCGCAGCGGACCGAGAAGCGCACTTCGCGCCGCTGCCGTGCCGGCTCAACATAGCGGCTACGCACATGTTCGCGAATCTGGTCTGACGTGATAGCTTGCATGTCTAAAACATGACAGACTATAGTCTGTCTGTCAAGCTGAGCCTCACCGATCCACCATCTCCCCACTAACCACCCGCCCCTCCCCATCGAACAAGTTCAAGTAAAATCCCGTCACCCCCTCCGGCACCGCCGCACTCGCCTTCCCGTCCCTCAACTCTGCCTCCACCACCTCCCATTTCCGATCCTGCCACCGCCCCTTATCCTTCGTATACGCTAACTCCGCCTTCTTCACCTCCCCTTTGAACTCCACCCAAATCTTCCCATCCCCAACTCCCTCCTTCTTCACCCGCACCGGCGCCGGCCCCTTCTTCACCACGTAATCCGCAAAGTAGAAAATCTCGTCCACCTTCGCCCCCTGCGGATGCCCATGCGGCATCCTTACCCGATACGCCAGCGTCTTTTCCCCCTTCGCCAACCGGTGCGTCTTGCGCCACGACACCGGCGGATACGCGAAATCATTCGTCCCATTCACCCACAACATCGGCATCTTCGCCCGCCCCACATACACCGACGGATCCCACAACCCCAACCACCGCCGCGCCCTCGTCTCCCCCAGCTCCGCGAAGTTCTTCAACCATGCTGAATCCTCCCCCAAATACCCGCACCCATACACCGGAGCCGCAAACCGGAACCGCCCATCCAACCCCGCCACAATCGACGTCAAATACCCGCCCCACGAAATCCCCGTCACCCCCACCCGCTTCGCATCCACTTCCTGGAAACTCCGCAACAGCGAATGCGCCCGAATCGCCGCCGCCACCGCGTGATAACTCCACTGCTCCTCCGGCGCCAGATCCACATTCGTGAAATCCCCCCAGCCCGCCGGCCCCGAATACTCCGTCCGCTTACGCTTCGGATTCCAAGTCGTCTTCTCATCGGTAGCCTTCTCCGGCACCGTCCCCACCGTGTCCATCGCGATCGCCGCATACCCGCGCGCATTCCACATCCGCACCCACTCGGCGAACGCCGTCCCACCGCCGCCATGGATCAACACCATCGCCGGCACCTTTCCCGAAGCCGAAGCGGAAGCCCCCGCCGGCAACCCATAATAGGCGAACACCCGCGTCGGCTTCCCCTTATACGGCATCCCCGCGAACCACAGCGCCTTCACCCCAGGCTCATCATTGTGCGGAGCTTCATACACCTCCGGCACCGCCGCCAGATCCTTCCATTTCCATGGCCCCGCCTCCGCTCCCCACCCCGGCCCAACCGCCACCCACCCAAGCACCAGCAACCGTAAGAACGTTCCTCGTCTCATGAAGCCCGATTGTACAACCAGCCACTGCGCTACAGTGACATCACAACATGGCCGACCCCTGGCAAAACCACGCCTTCCTCGCCGAAACCGCCGCCGCCCACCGCTGGCACTACCAGCAAACCGCCCCCCGCACCTTCCTCCTCCAGGGCACCACCCCCGCCGGCCTCTCCTGGACCTGCACCGCCGAACAGGACCTCACCGCCGACCCCGGCCCCACTTCTTCCTTCACCTGGCTCTGCCCAGCCCTCGCCATCACCGAAGCCCGTATCCAACAAGCCCTCAAGAGTCCCGCGCCCCCCTTCCCCCTCCTCACCATCCGCCCCAACACCCCCCAAACCGAAATCGGCACCCTCCTCGCACTCCTCCGCAATCTCTTCTCTGGCAAAGACACACCAGCCGGCCTCCGCATCGAAGACCCCGCCAACATCCTCGATCCTTCCCTGATCACCCGCCTCCAACACTGGCCCGATGCCTTCACCGCCAGCGGCCACCTCCGCCCCCCCACCCTTGGCTTCGTCCGCATCGATACTACCGGCCTGCACCTGCGCTCCGCCGGCTGGTGGGCCAGCGCCCCTGCCCTCGCTCACCAGATCCACCTCGGCATCGACCTCGCCGCTCGCCTGCTCCCCCACTTTGCGGGTACCTAGTACCTCCACAACTACGCTACCCTTACAGTCAACGTGTCTCTCATTCGGAGTTCCTCGCGACTTCGCGCGACCCGCCGTGGCCCCGTGCGATTCTCCTTCCTCCTCACCCTCACCTCCGCCCTCCTCCCCGCGGCTCAGGTCAACCTCAACTTCCAGGCCAATGTCACCGGTACGCTCGGCTCCACCGCCCTCAGCGGAACCCCCCTCAAGATCATCCTCACCATCGACGACTCCCGTATCACCGGCGCCGAAGGTGCCCAATCCACCCACCGCAGCGGTCATATCCGCGTCGCCTTCCTCAACAACGGCCTTCGCACCTATCGTCTGCTCACCGGCACTGCCCAAGTCGCCGTCAGCAATGGCGCCATCACCTTCACCCAAACCGGAGGCAGCACCCTCACCGTCGTCAATCCCGCACTCGCCTCCACCGACATTCGCGTCACCAGCCTCTACAGCATCAACGGCGCCAACGCCAACCCCGCGCTCACCTTCGCTACCAGCGCCGGTACCCTGACCATCAACGCCGGCGCCGTCTTCACCTTCCACAACCAGGACCCCCAGGGAGACAAAGGCTCCACCTTCGGCAGCGGCGCTGCCCTGGGCCCCTGCTGCACCTTCACCAACACAACCAAAACCCTCACCGATACCACCGCCGTCACCCGCGACGTCGAAACCTACTCCACCCGCATCACCGGCCGCCTCAACAACGGCCCCGCCCTCTACGACCAAACCTTCGCCCTCCCCATCAGCGACCCTGCCGTTCAGGCAGGCATCACCCAGGCCCGTGCCGCCATCACCACCGCCGCTGCCGGCGCCCCCCTTTTTTTCTTCGGACCCACCCGCACCGCCGGCACCCGCACCTCCACCGGCACCACCCAGCAAACCACCAACGAAGTTCTCTCCGAGACCACCGGCATCACTATCTCCAGCCCTGCCTCTCTCGCCACCGGCCCCGACGGCGCCCAGATCTTAGAGGTGGCCGATCTTCCCCCCATGTCCGTCCTGCACGCCGACATGCTCACCACTACCACCACCGCGCGCACCACCTTCACCAACAACAATTACTCCACTGTTGAAAGCTACTCCCTCGAAGGCAGCACCCAACTCTCCTCCGCCCCCAGTGGCATGCGCTTTGTCAGCCTCACCCCCTGCCGCCTCATCGAAACCCGCCCCGAATACAACTTCCAGAACCGCATGCCTCCCTTCGGCCCGCCGTTCTTCAACCGCAACGAAGTTCGTACCTTCAATCCCCAGCTTTCCACCGTCTGCCAAGTCCCCAGCTCCGCCAAAGCCTACGTCCTCAACGTCACCGTTGTCCCACGAAGCGGCGATCCCATTGATGCCGTCACGGTCTTCCCCGCCGGCGAACCGCGCCCCGATTACTGGACCGTCCGCTCCCCGGAACGCCTCATCCTCGCCAACTCCGCCATCGTCAAAGCCGGCGCCGGCGGAGCCATCAGCGTCTTCACCTCCGAAGCCACCGACCTAATCATCGACATCGCCGGCTACTTCACCGATAGTCCTATCGAATCCAATCTGGTCTATTACTCCATGACCCCCTGCCGTGTGATCGAAACACGCCTGGCCTATCGGCCCACTCCCGGTCAGTTCGGCCCCCCTGCCCTCTCCGCCCAGGGCACCCGTACCTTCCGCTTCCCCCAAAGCCCCGATTGCAACATCCCTCCGGGTGCCGCCGCCTACTCCGTTACCCTCACGGTGGTCCCACCCGCCCCGCTCCCCTTCGTCACCGCCTGGCCTTCCCACATCGGCCAACCCGCCGTCTCCAGCATCAATTCCTTCAACGGGCGCATCCTCGCCAATAGCGTCATCGTACCGGCCAGCCCAGACGGTAGCATCAACCTCTACGCCTTTGACCGCACTGATATGATTGTCGATATCAACGGCTACTTCGCTCCCGATAACGGCACCACCGGCCTCTATTACTTCCCCGTCACCCAGTGCCGCTTCGCCAACACCAACGATGCCGCCTTCGCCGCCCCCAACGGTGCGCCCATCTTCGAAAACGAGTCCATTCGCACCTTCACCCCTTCCCCCGCCCGCTGCGGAGGCGCACCCATTCCCGCCACTGCCCGCGCGTATGTCCTCAACGCCACTGTCATCCCCAACGGCAACCCCATGCCGTTCCTCACCGTCTGGCCCACCGGCCAACCCCGCCCCGGTGCATCCGTCATCAACGCCTTCGAGGGCCAAACCGTCTCCAGCGGCTTCATCGTCCCGGCAGGCACCAACGGCGCCATCGACGTCTTCGCCTACCGCCGCACCCACGTGGCACTCGAAATCAGCGGCTACTTCGGCCGCTAAGAAGCGTTGGAGGGCGGGTCCCGAGACCCGCGCGGGACCCCCAGGTCCCGCCAAGCCCGCCTCTACCACCCGTTCATAACCACCACCGCCGCCACCGTAGCCCCCATAGCCGTTGCCGCCCAAACCAACTTCCTCAACTCCCCTTTGGGCTTCGTATCCTCTTCGGCGTGAATCGTCCGCAAGGCCTCCCCAACCCCCACCCCTCCTAAACATCCCGCCGCCACCCGCCCCATCACCCCCTCCGCATCCGCACCCACCGCCACCAGCAATCGTCCAACCGCCCGGACATCCGCCAACTCCGCCGCTTGGCCCCCCACGCCAATCGACTCCACTCCCAACACCGTCCGATCGCCTACCGCCACAACCGTCTCCGGTCCCACCGTCCCGTGCGCCCAACCCCGCTCATGCAGCCATGCCAATCCCCCCAGCACCGCCGCCGCAATCTCCCGCATCTCCCCCACCTCCAATCGACCCGCATCCAGCACCTCGCCCAAACACGCCTCCGGTCGCACCGTCACCAGGTAGACGTACTCCGCGCCCTCCCACACCACCTGCCCATAATCCACCACTGGCAGCAGATACGGACACCGCGCCGCGCGCAGTTCCTCCCATATCCGTAACCGCGCCGCGGCTTCTCCCTGACTCACTTCGTAGAACTCCACCAACCCCCGGCTCCCATCCTCCAGACACGTCGCAAACCGACCCCTCCCCGGCCCCACCTGCTCCAGTGCCCGCAAGCGATACCGTCCCGCCTCGTCCAGTCCGCACCCAACCAGTTCATTCCACCGGCACAACATACTGCTACCTCTACAACCTCTTCAGACCATCCTAAGGTCACCAGCCGCCGCACGAAACACCCCATTGCGCCCTCCAGTGTGAAATCATCCGAGAAGGTCTAATCCCGCATGAAACCGCGCCTCCTGCTACTCCTCACCATCGCCGTCTTCGCCCCATCTGCGCTTGCCGAAGACTGGCCCGAGTGGCGCGGCAAGGGCCGCCACGGTATCTGGACCGAAGACGGCATCCTCGACCGGTTCCCCTCCACCGGCCTCAAACCCCTCTGGCGCACCCCCGTCCGCGCCGGCTACACCGGACCCTCCGTCGCCAACGGCCGCCTCTACCTCACCGACTTCCAACCCACCGCCGGCCGCACCGGCATCGAACGCATCCTCTGCCTCGACCAGCGCACCGGCAAAGTCCTCTGGACCCGCGAGTGGCCGGCCGACTACAAAGGCCTCAGCTACCCCCTCGGTCCCCGCGCCACTCCCACCGTCGATGGCGACCGTGTCTATGCCGTCGGCGCCACCGGCCTCCTGTTCTGCCTCCGCACCTCCAATGGCGAGATCCTTTGGCAGAAGGACTACCGCCAGGACTACGGCCTCCAACTCCCGGGCTGGGGCATGGCCAGCGCCCCCCTCATCGATGGCGACCGCCTCATCGCCCTAGTTGGCGGCCGCCCCAACGCGAAGATGATGGCCTTCGACAAACGCACCGGCAAGGAACTCTGGCGCGCCCTCGATCACGAAGCCGAGCCCGGCTATGGCCAGCCCATCCTCACCACCGCCAACGGCATCCGTCAGGTCCTCATCTGGCACGCCACCGCCCTCGCCGCCCTCCAGCCCGAAACCGGCCGCGTCCTCTGGCAGCAGCCCTTCAAAGTCACCTACGGCATGACCCTCGCCACCCCCGTAACCACCGGCAACCGCATCCTCGTCTCGGCCTTCTACAACGGCTCCCTGCTCGTCCAGAACGACGGCGACAAGGCCGCCCAACTCTGGAAAGGCAACAGCGACAATGAGATCAACACCGATGGCCTCCACGCCGTCGTCAACACCCCTGTCATCGATGGCGACTACATCTACGGCATCTGCAGCTACGGCCAGTTCCGCTGCCTCCGCCTCTCCACCGGTGAGCGTGTCTGGGAAACCCTCGACGTCACCAAAGAGAAAGCCCGCTGGGCCTCCGGCTTCATCGTCCGTCACAAAGACCGCTACTTCATCAACAACGACCGTGGCGACCTCATCATCGCCAGGCTCTCTCCCGAAGGCTACAAAGAGATCAGCCGCACCCCCCTCATCAAGCCCACCTCCAACTCCGGCAATCGCCGCGAGCTCGGTGCCGTCAACTGGTCCCACCCCGCCTACGCCAACCGCAATATCTATGCTCGCAACGACGAGGAGATCATCGCCTACTCCCTCCGCAAGTAGCGATAAACTGTCACTCATGCTTGTTTCCATCGCCTTAGCCGCGCTGCTGTCCGGCGTCCTCGTCAACGCCCAGGTCTACACCGGCGCCCGCCTCTTCGACGGCACCGGCAAGCCCGCCATTGAGAACGCCGTCCTCGTTGTGAAGGATGGTAAGGTCGTCGCCGCCGGACCTGCCTCAGCTGTCAAAACCCCCGCCGGCCTCCCCACCGTCGACCTCAAAGGCAAGACCATCATCCCCGGCCTGATCGCCACCCACGTCCACATCTCCGACGTCGACGGCCTCAAAC
>JAEUQF010000448.1 GCA_016789745.1 Bryobacterales bacterium | reverse complement strand
TTTCCCGCCGGGGTCGGACGCTGGGGCATCACGCGCGCCAGCTTTCGTGAAGGCGGCCTGCCGCACCAACTGCTGGTGATCACCGATCTCACCCGCGCGTTGCGAGAGGAAGAACTGCAAGCCTGGCAGCGCATCGTGCGTGTACTGGGGCATGAGTTGAATAATTCACTGACACCCATCAAGTCCATTGCCGGCAGTCTGGAAAGTATGCTCAGCCGCGGCGAACTGCAGGATGACTGGCAGGATGACATGAAGCGCGGGCTGGCCATCATTGGCTCGCGCTCGGAATCGCTCAGCCGGTTCATGGGGGCCTATGCCCGGCTTGCCAAACTGCCACGGCCGCGGCTGCAGCCGGTGGATGTGCTGTTGCTGATTCGACGCGTCGCCAGCCTGGAAACACGGCTGGCCGTGCAGGTGCTCGACGGGCCGCCGTGCTCCATCCAAGCCGACAGCGATCAGTTGGAACAGGCTCTCATCAACCTCATTCGCAATGCTACCGAAGCCTCACTGGAGACTGGCGGTGGGGTGCGCGTGCTTTGGGATCGGAGTGGGGTCGGGGTGACGATTCGCGTTCTGGACGATGGCCCCGGACTTGCCAATACCACGAATCTGTTCGTCCCCTTCTTCACGACTAAGCCAGGCGGCAGCGGCATCGGGCTGGTGCTGTGCCGGCAGATCGCCGAGGCGCACAGCGGATCCTTGACGCTCCAGAATCGCGCCGATACGCGCGGGTGTGAAGCACGCTTGATTTTACCTTTGAGTGCATGACAGAAAGCTGCGCCCGGTTTCGCCTGAATGGGTGAGATGACACCCGCCAGAGAAAAAGCAAAGCAACTGATCGAGCGCATTCCCAACCGCGACATCAACTCCCTTGGGCCTGACCAGAAGCTGTTTGAGGAGATGACCGGCACGCTGCATTCGGTGATGAAGGCGAACTGGACTGAGAAGAACGGCATCATGACGGCCTGCAATGGCTGGACCGGCACCTACAGCACGAAGATCGGGCGCGGGGGATTGGGTGTCTTCGACTTGGCGAGCGTCGCCGGCGGCGCCTGGGTGCCCTGCGACGGGGTTGCCCAGCCGCAGTTCGGCGATGTGTTCCGCTGCAAGAAGCTGCATGTGGGCGTGGTGCTGGAGTGCTATGGCAACGAGGCGCTGGTGATCGAAGCAGGACAGGGCGGCAAGAGTACGGGTTACGATATTCTCCGCCGCAGCCGCAAACCGTGGGGCGTGGGCGAGATCATGGGCTGGGTCAACATCGATATCTGGCTGGACCCGGCGGAACTCGAAAAGGAGAAGCTTCGCAAGTCCCTGAAGGGAACTTGGACGGTGGAAGTGAACGGCCAGAAGCGCGCCTACACGTTCCCGTCCGCCGGCAGCGACGTTTCTTATTTGGACAAGGGCCGTAAGGTAACTGGCAAGTGGAGCACCGAGGGACCGAACGTGGCCATCAAGTGGAGCAATGGCGAATCGGAAATCTGGCCGATGCCGATTCCGCCGCTGTATAAAGTGGCGCAGGGCACTTTCAAGGATCCGTTCAACCGCACCGCGCCCATTACGTATCGGCACGCGTGGTAAAGGTCTACGCCATAATGCCCTGGACGACGTTCCCATGGATGTCCGTTAACCGGAAATCCCGTCCCGCATAGCGGTACGTCAGCTTCAAGTGATCGAAGCCCAGCAGGTGCAGCATGGTGGCGTGCAGGTCGTGGAAATGCACTTTGTTCTCCACGCTGTAATAGCCGTAATCGTCGGTCTGCCCGAAGGACAGTCCCGCTTTCACGCCGCCGCCCGCCAGCCATACCGTGAATGCTTCGGGGTTATGGTCGCGTCCGTCGGACCCCTGTGCCGTCGGGGTTCTGCCGAACTCACCCGCCCACAGAACCAGAGTATCCTTCAATAATCCGCGGCTCTTCAGGTCCGTGAGCAGGCCCGAGATCGGCAGATCCACCTCGCGCGCGTTCTGTTCGTGATCGCGGCGCAGGTTGGCATGCTGATCCCACTTGTAGGTATGGCTTACCTGCACGAAGCGCACGCCCTTCTCAGATAGCCGCCGCGCCATCAGGCACTGCCGCCCGAAATCATCCGTGATGGGGTTGCCGATGCCGTACAGCTTCCGTGTCGCTTCGCTCTCCTGGTCGATCTCCTGCAACTCCGGCGCTTCGGCCTGCATGCGGAACGCCAGTTCGAACGAGTCGATGCGTCCTTCCAGTGCCCGATCAGGCCCTGTGGTTTCCAACTGCTGCCGGTTCAACTTCTGCGTGTAGTCGATCTCCATCCGCTGGATGTGGCGCGGCGTCTCCTGATTCGAAATGAACGGAATCTTCGCATCCTTCGCCGCAATGCCCACCGAGCCGATCGGCGTGCCCGCATAGGGTGCCGGCAGAAAGGCCGATCCGTAGTTATTCGCGCCGCCGTGGCTCTGCGTCGGGCAGATGGTCACATAGCCCGGCATACTCTGGTTCTCGCTGCCCAGTCCGTACGTGATCCACGAGCCCATGCTCGGCCGCACGAACGTATCGCTGCCGGTGTGCAACTCCAGCAGCGCGCCGCCGTGCCGCGAGTTCGAGCCCCACATCGACTTGATGAAACACAGATCGTCGACGTGCTTGGCCACTTCCGGGAATAGGTCGCTCACCCAGGCCCCGCTTTGCCCGTACTGCTTGAACTCCCAGGGCGATTGCAGCAAGTTGAACGTCTCGGCCGACACCACCTTGCGCTTGGCGAAGGGCAGAGGCTTGCCATGATCGCGCTTCAACAGAGGCTTGTAGTCGAACGTGTCGATCTGCGACGGCCCCCCGTGCATAAACAGAAAGATCACCCGCTTCGCCTTGGCCGGGAAGTGCGGCGACTTCACCGACAGCGGACTCGAGGAGCCCCCGCCGACCGTAGCCGCCGCCTGCGCCTGCTCCAAGCCGAGCAGCCCCGCCAACGCCAGCGAACCGAAGCCCGCGCTCGAGACGCGCAGCAACTCACGCCGTGACAGCTTCTTGTTGAGATACGAATTCCAGTGCCGGTTCATGTGCGCGTGCTCCTAATTCAAATAGATAACTTCGTTCGATGCCAGCAGCGCCTTGCAGAAGCTCTGCCAAGCCAGTGTGCGACGCTCTTTCGGGTCGGTCACCTTCTCCGGCACCGCCTTCTCCACCTGTGCCAGGAACGTCAGAGCCTGATCCACTTCACGCCCCGACGGTGGCCGTGCGAGTGCCCGTTCATAGGCCTCTTCCACGCGTGCTTTGTCTTCGGAGGCCGCGGCCATGAGTAACTCCGCCATCTTCCGCGAATGGCGCAGTGACACTACGCCGTTCATCATGAACAGTGCCTGTGGTGCGATGACCGTGGAGTTGCGATCGCCCTGCGTCACTGCCGGATCCGGCAGGTCGAAGGCCGTGAATACCTCATAGAGCGAACTGCGCACCACCGGCACGTACACGGCGCGGATATTGCGGTCATAATCCACGCCTTCGCGCCGCGAGGTGTTCGCCACGTATTGGCGGTCCTTGTAGGGCAGGATGCTGCCGCCTGCCTTCAGGTCCAGATCGCCGGATACCGCCATGATGCCGTCGCGAATGGCTTCGGCTTCCAGTCGTTGCCTGTTGGCCCGCCACAGCAGTGCGTTCTCCGGGTCTTTCTCGTAGTTGTCTTCGTTATAGTCGCTGGCCTGTTGGTAAGTGGAGGACAGCATCAGCAGGCGATGCATCGCCTTCACGCTCCAGCCGCTCTCCACAAACCGGTGTGCCAGGTAATCGAGCAGCGGCTGATTGGTGGGCTTTTCGCCCAGCCGCCCGAAGTTGTCGGTGGATGGGACAATGCCGCGTCCGAAGTGCCAGCGCCATAGCCGGTTCGCCATCACGCGGGCCGTGAGCGGATGATCCTTGCGCGTCATCCACTGCGCCAACTCCAGCCGTCCGCTCGTCTGCGGCGTCAGCTTCGGCTGCTCTCCATCGACTGCTGTGAGAAAGTGCCGCGGCACCAACTCGCCCAGGGTCCAGTGACTGCCGCGCTTATGGATGGCGAGATCACCGATCTTGTTGCCTTCGCGCACGCCCATCGCGCGCGGATATTCGGGCGTCGCGGCTTCCAGGTCCTTCGCTTCCTGTTCGATCCGCTCAATGCTCGTCCGCGCCTCGGCTGTGTAGTATTGCCGCGCGTCACCAGGCGCACGGAACGGGCCGAACTTTTCGGTCAGAAGGTTGCGCAGCGCGTCCATTGCCGGATCGCTCAGCTTCGTCGAATCCTTCTTGCGCTCGGCTTCCGGCAACGCCTGCCACTGCTTCCACGCTTCGCTGAACAATTGCTGGTAGCGCGCGGTCAGCTCCGGCAGTGTCTTCGGTGCGAAGCCTTCGAACAGCTTCGCCGCGGGAGACGTCCAGTCGGCAAGCTTCGCGTTGGTGCCCCAGATTTCGAAGGCATATAACTGTGACGCCGGGGCGGCTTTCGAACGCTCCAGATGCTCCACCAGTTGCTCCAGGAAACTGGGATTCACGCCGTGTTTTGCGGCAATTTGTGTCTCATTCTGCGGCGCCTTGCCCGTGGGGAAGGGACTGGCGGCCACGCGGAACTTCGCGAAATACGGATAGCGGTTGCGATGCTCCAGGCGCACCACGTTCTCGCCGGCTTGCAATGCGAACACGCCCATCGCATCCCAACCGCCGGCATCAGGTGACGCTTCGCGATTCTCCACCGCGCCGGCGCCCTTGCGGACGAGCGTGTTGTTCACGTAGATGTCGGCCGTGCCGCCGCCGTACTCCTGGTCGAGCACGTCGAATTGATAATCCCCGGCCTTCGCCACCGTGATGCGGTACTCGGCGGAGAAGGGCCCTTTGCCGTCTTTCGGCACATTGCGTTCCTTGGGCTTCACCGGCTGCGAAACGTTGCCCTTGATGAACGCCGATGCGTCCTGCTCGATCGCGCCCGCGGGGGATGACAGTGCCTTCAACTGAATTTTGCTCGCCTGCTGTACGTCGAAAGCCGCCAGCAGATAGGCCCCGATCTTGCTGTACGCCTCCTCTGCCAAGCGGCGGTTTTCCTTGCCGGAAATGCGCCCGGCCTCTTTGCGCTTCTCCTCGATACGAGCCTCATGCGCGGCCAGCTTTTCGCGATCTTCCTTCGGTGCCAGCACGTGCTCATGCCACTTGGCCACCACGTTGAAATGGTCCATGGTGTGGGTGCTCTTGAATATGCCCGCCATGGCGTAGTAGTCGGCCGTGGGGATGGGGTCGAACTTGTGGTCATGGCAGCGCGCACAGCCGACGGTCAGGCCCAGGAACGTCTTGCCAATGGTGTCCACCTGCTCGTCGATGATGTCCATCTCCATCTTCACCGGATCATCTTCGGCCAGCATCTTGGCGCCCAAGGAGAGGAAACCGGTCGCGGTCCAGCGTTCGAAGGTGGTGTTCAGATCATTCGTTACCGGCAGCAGGTCGCCGGCAATCTGCTCCTGTACGAACAGGTCGTAAGGTTTGTCTTTATTGAATGCAGCGATTACGTAGTCGCGATAGCGGAAGGCGTTTTTGTAAACCAGGTTTTCGTCCAGGCCGTTCGAATCGGCGTAGCGCGCCACGTCCAGCCAGTGCCGGCCCCAGCGTTCGCCATAGCGCGGGCTGGCCAGCAGGCGGTCCACCACCTTGCGAAACGCCTCTGGGGAGTTGTCAGCCAGGAAATCGCGAACTTCCGCGGGTGTGGGCGGCAGCCCGGTCAGGTCATACGTGGCGCGGCGGATGAGCGTGCGCTTGTCCGCGGCCTTGGCCGGGGTCAGACCTTTCGCCTCCAAGCCCGCCAGAATGAAGCGATCAATCGGCGACTTCACCCAGGCGCTGTTCTTAACGGCGGGCGGCGCAGGATCGTTAGGCGGTACGAACGACCAATACTTCTCTTTCTTCGCCGGAGCATTCCCGGCGGCGCCCCACGGAAGTCCCATCTCCACCCAGCGTGTCAGCACGGCGATGTCGGCATCGGGCAGCTTTGGTCCAGGCGGCATCTTCAGCACGCCCGTGTGCCGGACGGCATTCAGAATCAGGCTCTCAGCAGGTTTGCCGGCCACTGCGCCGGGCCCTCGACCGCCGCCTTTCAGGATCGCCTCCCGCGAGTCCATCACCAGACCGCCGCCAGGGTTATTACCCGTGGCGTGGCAGCCCTGGCATCGGGCAATCAACAGGGGCCGGATACTCTTCTCGAAAAACTCCGCGCCGGTTTCAGCAACGAGCGAAGGAATGGGAAGGCACAAGAATAGCGTGACCGCGGCGGTGCGCAGCATATGCCCCGTAGTCTATCGCAATCTGGTAGTCTCGAAACCATGCTGGCGGGCATGGTGTCCACCCTACTGTTCGGGATAGCGCTGCAGGCGCAGAATACCGACTGCCGGACGCCGCTGGGCGTGCCGTGTTACACGATCGAGATGCGGCAGACGGACTGGATGCTGTTCAAGGAGGGGATCACCGACATCTCGCGGAACGTCTCCTACTCCCTCCTGGCGCTGCGGAGCGACGGGTCCACCGTGGACGCCCCGCTCGATGCGCAACGGAAGGTTGCCGACCGCTCGGTTCTGCTTCGCCCCACGAATCGCAGACTCAGCGTGGATGCCCGGAAACGACAGGTAACGTACTGGAAAGCGCACCCTTACTATGACCGCAATGTGCGCCGTTCCGAACCGACTGACCATGTCTGTGCGGGTGGCATCAGCCACTATGGAAGCGCGCCGCCGGCGCATACCTTCATTGGCACGGACCGGGTGGCCGGTATTCCGGTATTGGTGTACCAGAAGGCCGGAATGTCCTGGCGTTGGATGCATGAAGTCGCAATGGCCCCCAGCCTGGATTGCCTTGCGTTGCGCACGGTGCGCCGCCACCTTCCGAGTCTGCTGGGCGACGAGCCGGGCAGCAGTCACATCATCGAGGCCATTTCGGTCAAACTGGGCGAGCCCTCACCGGAGCTGTTCGCCGTTCCCGCCGGCTATCGGACGGTAACGCCGCCGGAGCCATCGAAGATGCTGGACTTCCTGAGCAAATACCCCCAAGTTTATATTCACCGCTGACGCTGCTGGCCCCCAACTTGCTACCGTCAAAAGCGATGGATACAAAACCCATTGCCAACAAGCCTGGCACCGCGGCAGCACCCGCTTTGTTTGAGCCCTTGCCCATTCGCAGCGTCACCATTCCGAACCGCATCGTGGTTTCTCCGATGTGTGAGTATTCCAGTGACGACGGCTTTGCCAACGACTGGCACCTGGTGCATCTCGGCTCCCGCGCGGTGGGCGGCGCCGGACTCGTCATCGCCGAAGCCACCGCCGTATCGCCCGAAGGACGTATCACCTACGGGGACCTCGGCATCTGGAAGGACGAACACATCCCGTTCCTCCAGCGCATCACCACATTCGTGAAAAGCCAGGGCTCGATTCCCGGCATCCAGATCGCCCATGCGGGGCGCAAAGCCAGTTGCGAAGTGCCCTGGAAAGGCGGCACGCCGCTGGCAGCCGATCACCCCTGCGGCTGGCAGACCGTCGGTCCCAGCCCGATTCCCTTCAATCGCCAAAGCCAGACCCCGCGCGAACTCACACAGGCCGACCTGGTACACCTGGTGGACTGCTTCAGCGCCGCCACACGCCGCGCCCTGGCGGCCGGATTCGAAGTGATCGAAGTGCATGCCGCGCACGGCTACCTGCTGCACGAGTTCCTCTCGCCGCTCTCCAACCAACGCACCGATGCGTACGGCGGCAGCCTGGCGAATCGCGCCCGCCTGCTGTTGCAGGTGGTGCAAGCCGTGCGCGAACAGATGCGCCCGCAACTGCCGCTGTTCGTCCGCATCTCGGCCACCGACTGGGTGGCAGGCGGCTGGGATATCGAGCAGTCCGTCCAGGTCGCCCGCTGGCTGAAGCCGCTCGGCGTCGATCTCATCGATTGTTCCTCTGGCGGCAATGTCGGCCACGCGCGCATTCCGGTGGGGCCGGGCTATCAGGTGGAATTCGCCCGCCGCATCCGCCACGAGGCGCACATGCTGACAGGCGCCGTCGGCATGATCACCGACCCGCAGCAGGCCGAAGCCATCCTCCGAAATGGCGATGCCGACCTGATCCTGCTTGCCCGTGAGTTCCTGCGCAACCCCTACTTCCCCATGCAAGCCGCGCAGGATTTGGGTGTGCCGGCGGAGGTACCCAAGCAATACCTCCGCGCGATCAAGGATAGCGTTTCACGGGACCGCGATTGAACGCCGCTCAGAATTGATACTTCACGCCGAACTGCATTTCGCGCATGGTGCGCGCCGTCGTGATGCGGCCGAACGTGGCCGGCTGACGGACATCCACCGACGGCGGATTGAAGTTCGGGTGATTGGCGAAGTTAAACGACTCGAAGCGGAACTCCACGGACTGGCGCTCGGTGATCCGCGTCGTCTTGGTCAACGAGAAATCCCATTGCTTCACACCGGGCGTGGTCAGCAGATTGCGCCCGGTGTTGCCGTAGCGGTACAGCAGTTGCGGGTTGTTGGGGTCGAAGGCGCGGATCTCCCAGAATTTGTCTGGCGACCGGTCCACCGGGATCGGGCTGATGCCGGTGGCATCCGGAACGTTGGGCGTGCCGATTTGTAACGGATCGCCGATCTGTCCCACATTGATCGGCGTGCCGTCGGACAACGTGAGGATCGTGCCCGCCTGCCAGCCGCCCAGCACCTTGTCCAACGTATTGCTATGGTTCATCCAGCGCTTCCCTTTGCCGAACGGCAGCTCATACAGCACCGAACTGACGAACCGGTGCGCGTTGTGGAACTGTGACAAGGAATGCTCGCGCTGCAGGTTGTAGTTATCGGTGGCAAACTGGTTTTCGCCCGTGTTGTTCCGGACCGAACTGCCCTGGTCCATGGCCTTCGACCAGGTGAAGCCGGCCAGATACGTCAGCCCTTTGGAAAAGCGCCGCGTCGCCTTCAACCCCAACCCGTGATAGTTGGAGTTGCCGTGGTTATCCAAGGTCTGGATCAGGCCATAGGCGGGGAACGGCGAACGCTGCAACAGCGAACGGGAATCATTGGGCCCGGTCCGCAGCACCGGCTGATTCCAAACGCGCAGCAACTCCAACTTGTGGCCGCCGTTGCCGATATAGCCTGCTTCCAGCACCGTGTCGGTGGAGATCTGCCGCTGCACGTTGAACACCCACTGCAACAGGTACGGCGTGCGGCGATTCGTATTGTTCGCAAGCGTGAACGTTGGCCCCTGGCAGGGGCCGCTCCAGTTGCGGCACTGGCCGCCTTCGTTCCGCCACGGATCGCTAAAGTTTGAGTTCGGCCGTTCGGAATCGGCGGTGAACTGCGACCGTCCGCCGACGTTGCGGCTCAGATCGAAACGCGCTTCCACGATGTCCTGCACATAGAACATACCGAAGCCGGCACGCACGGTCCATTTTTCGGTGGGCCGGTAGGCCAGGCTGAGGCGCGGTGCGAAGTCGTTGTTGTCCCGCCGCACCGTTTCCCGTCCCGCGATATCGTCACCGGAAGCCGTGGGAATGCCGTCGTGGAAGCGGAACGGCAGGCCTTCGTTAAAGTCACCTGACCCGGGGCGGAACATCAGCGGCACCCGCGCGCCCGGCACCAGTTGCCCGTCGTAAACTCCGGAATCGAAGATATAGACGTTCATGATGCCGCGATACTTGTCGTGATAGGGCGGCGTGTTCTCGTAGCGCAGGCCGAGTTCCGCTGTCAGATTGCGCGTGATCTTCCAGGTGTCTTGCAGGTACAACGAAAACACGGTGGCGCGAAACAGGCCGTTGGAAAACGCCCGCGCCCGCGTCGGGGTCGAGACTTCCCCCAGCAGGTAATCGGCGAAGGGATGGCCTGTGACACCGCGTTGCGCCGGGCTCTGCGTGGCGTTGGTGGCAAAGCCGAAACTGCCGCGCGTGAACGCATTGCCTGTCTCGTTGTAACGGTCGCGCCGCAGTTCGCCGCCAAAGCGCAGCGAGTGCGATCCGCGGATGATGCTCATGTTGTCGATCCATTGGAAGATGGAGGTTCGGCCCACGAAGGGCCCGTTGCCTTGTTCGCCGAAGCCGGTCAGGCCAAGCCCCAGCCCAACCGACGGCGTGCCGTAGGAAAGCTCCACCGGGGAGTTCAGGCCAACAATCCCAAGTTCCTTGGTGACGTCGCGCTTGAAGGCATAGAAACGCCTCTGGTCATTATTGAACTGGGTCCAGCCAAAGCGGAACTCGTTCACGATCGACGGGCTCAGGGTACGGATGTTGCTGGCCAGCACCTGGTTGGTCTTCGTCAGAATGTTGGCTTCCTGGTCCTGGAAGGATGCGATCTCCTTATAGTCTTCATCGCTCCAACTGAAGCGCCCATACCAGGTGGATCCCGGGCTCTGTACATAATCCAGACGCTGGTTGAACTGTTCCCACGTGATCGGCCGGTCCCGCTGGCGGATGTGATTGCCTAGAATGTCATCTCCGGAGCGCGTCGCCCGCGGGTAGAACTCCAGCAGTTTCACCGAGACCGGATTGAAGCGCGTGGATGGAATCGCGTTGTTGGGGAAGGGAAGGGCCGACACGGCGCGTGGATTGCCGGCGGCGTCGGTGGTGAAGGTACGGGTGGCGGGGTCAAAGATGGTGCGCCCCGATGCGGTGAAGTCGCCGGCACGCATCCGATCCGGTGCCACGTTGTTCAGCCCCTGCAGCGTCTTGGTCTCGCGCAGCGATTCGAAGTTCGACATGAAGAAGAGCTTGTCGCGGATGATGCGCCCGCTCAGCGCAAAGCCGAACTGATTGCGCAGGAACGGATTTTTCTCGCCTACCTGGCGGTACTCCTTGGCATCAAAGTTGTCGTTGCGGAGGAACTCGAAGAGCGTGCCGTGCAGTTCGTTGGTACCCGCTTTCGTTGCTACGTTGATCTGCACGGCGCCCCGGCCGAACTCGGCCGAATATACGCCGGTCTCGATCTTGAACTCCTGCAGCGCGTCGATGGAAGGCTGCAGCGCGTACAGGTTGTAGCTCATGTCGGTGTTTTCCAGGCCGTCCAGCGTGTAGTGGTTGAACTGGTTGCGCGAACCTGCCACTGAAATCGACTTCTCGGTGCGTGTGCCACCCTTGCGAGCCGCTGCTTCGCCGCCCGCCCCCTGTTCGGCCGACACGTTGGGGCTCAACGCCACCATTTGCAGATAATTGCGGCCGTTGAGCGGCAACTCCACGATGCGCCGGTTGTCGATGACGGTACCCACCGAAGCGTTTTCGGTAGACAGCAGCGGCGTGCCGCCGCTCACTTCCACCGACTCCGACACCGAGCCCACTTCGATGACGAAGTCCACACGTACGGCGTCGGCCACTTGAATGCGCACGTCGCCGCGCGTTGCCGACTTGAAACCCTCTTTCTGAACGCGCAGTTCGTAGCCGCCCGGCGGCACGAACGGGATGGTGAAGTTGCCGGTTTCGTTAGTTTCAGCCTTGCGGGCCTGACTGGTGGCGGCGTTGGTCAGCGTGACGCTCGCGCCCGCCACTACCGCGCCGGTGGCGTCTCGAACCGATCCGCTGATCTCTCCGAAGGTTTGTGCCTGCAGGGTGCCCAGGCCGAGAGCGGCCAGCAGCAGGGCCCAGACAAACTTGGTCTTATGCACGATTCCCAGGTCTCCTTTAGCGATCATTCCTCCACCGGCGAGAACGGGAAGGTGCCGGTAAGTGGGCCGATTGTATTGAAACGATTCGGCGGGGGCAAGTGCGGGTCAATGGGCTGGACGGAATGCGCCTCTCTGTCCGTGCTTACGGTTGTGGGAGACGGTGACGGGATCTCTCTCCCTGTCATGCTCCGTTGTGGTCGATGGCCGTCCGTCCGCCAGATCTTCACTCCGCTCCGGCCATCCGTGCTATATTGGCAGACGGCGCAAGTGTGCCCCACCTGCCCACCCTCCCTTTGACAGCCGTACCGGCACTTCGGTAAACTGTAACTTTTGTAGGGACCACACGGAGATCGTCTGTCTGTATGAATACGCAGTTCCCATCCGCGACCAATTTTAAGCGGTCCTGGTATGTTATCGATGCCAATGAGGCCGTTCTGGGTCGGCTTGCAACCAAGGCTGCCATGATTCTCATCGGGAAGCACAAGCCCACCTATACGCCGTTTCTCGACGCGGGCGACCACGTTATTGTGATCAACGCAAAGAACGTCAAGCTCACCGGCGCCAAGGAAGAGCAGAAAATGTACCGCCATCACACCCTGTACCCGGGTGG
This sequence comes from Bryobacterales bacterium, assembly GCA_016789745.1. Lineage (GTDB taxonomy): Bacteria > Acidobacteriota > Terriglobia > Bryobacterales > Bryobacteraceae > CADEFT01. Next base: position 3,316 of record JAEUQF010000448.1, on the reverse strand, counting down.
CTTGAAGGAGTCCCAGGCGCGCAAGGTGCGTGTCGAGCGGCCCACCAAGATGGTGGAGGAAGCAATCCGCGGCATGCTGCCGAAGACTAAGCTCGGCAAGCAGTTGTTCCGCAAGTTGAAAGTCTATGCCGGCGACAAGCACCCCCATCAGGCGCAGTCGCCCGAGCCCCTGGGCGTCTAAGGCCAGGTCGGAAGAGAGAGGATTCGGTTTTGCCTGCTACGTTCATTCAGCACCTGGGCACCGGTCGCCGCAAGACCGCTGTTGCCCGCGTTTTTCTCCGCCCCGGTAAGGGCGGTATTACGGTCAACGGCCGCGACATGGAGGCGTACTTCAATACGCCTTCTTCCCGGGCTCTGGTCCGCGCCGCGCTGCTGGCCACCGAGACGGCCGACAAGTTCGACATTCTTATCCTTACGAACGGTGGCGGTCTGGAAGGCCAGGCGGGTGCCGTGCGTCTGGGCATTGCCCGCGCGCTGGTGGAATTCAACGCGGAGCTGCGTGGCAAGCTGAAGCAAGCCGGCTATCTGACGCGTGATCCCCGCGCGCACGAGCGCAAAAAGTACGGCCAGAAAGGCGCTCGCCGTCGTTTCCAGTTCTCCAAGCGCTAATTCGCGCCGCGCGGAACTGGTCGTCATTCACTCAGGCAGTCCGGCGATTCTCGCCTGCGCAAATCTCGCCTTGGACCGTGCACCGGCACGCCTGTCTGCCATAACCACCTTGTACAGGAGGCTTTTCTGCCCTCGATTACGATGAAGGAATTGCTCGAAGCTGGCGTTCACTTCGGGCACCAGACCAAGCGCTGGAATCCAAAGATGAAGGAGTACATCTTTGGCGAACGTAACGGTATCTACATCATTGATCTCCAAAAGACGCTCAAGCTCTTCAAAGACGCCATGCGCTTTGTCGAAGAGATGGCCAGCTCGGGCAAAAACATCCTGTTCGTCGGCACCAAACGCCAAGCCCAGGAAGCGATCTCCGAGGAGGCCGGGCGCTGCCAGCAGTTCTACGTGAACCAGCGCTGGCTGGGTGGATTGCTGACCAACTTCGTTACCGTTAAGCGCTCCATTAACCGCCTGAAGGACCTCGATGACCTCGCCAACAACGGCTGGGTCGGCCGCGCCAAAAAGGAAGTCATCCGCCTGGAGCGCGAGCGCAAGCACCTCATGTCGAACCTCGCCGGCATCAAGGATATGCCTGGCCTCCCCGACATGCTGTTCGTCGTCGATTCCAGCAAGGAATCCATTGCCGTCGCCGAAGCCAAGAAGTTGGGCATCCCGGTGGTGGCGGTCGTCGACACCAACTGCGACCCGGATATGGTCGACTACGTTATCCCCGGCAATGATGATGCCCTGCGCGCCATCCGCCTGTTCACGAACAAAGTGGCCGAGGCTGTGATCGAAGGCCGCCAGCGCGTCAGCGAAGCCGACTTCGGCTCCATCCCGTCGGGTGAATCCACCGAAGAGACCGGCGGTGAGCCCACCGATATCAGCCAGTACCTTGATCCGCAGTACTCGCAGCAGTTGATGGCCGAGAGCCTGCCGGATGACGATCTCGCCGCCCTGCCCATTAAGGGGCGCCGCCGCAACGAAGCGGAAGACGATCTCGGGTTCGCGCGCTAACCGCGCGGGCCCGCCCCCCCTCACCTCCGTACTGATCTTTTTCAAAAGGGAATCCAACTGTCATGGCCGAAATCACCGCGCAACTGGTAAAAGAGCTCCGCGATCGCACTGGCGCGGGCATGATGGAGTGCAAGAGCGCTCTCAAGGAAGCCAACGGCGACCTTTCGGAAGCCGAAGTCGTTCTCCGCAAGAAGGGCATCGCCTCGGCTTCCAAGAAGTCCGCCCGCACCACCAAGCAGGGCAAGATCGAAGCCTTTGTGTCGCAGGATGCCTCCCTCGGTGTGCTCGTTGAAGTGAACTGCGAGTCGGACTTCGTGGCCCGCACCGATGACTTCACCGAACTCTGCCGCGACTTGGCCGCGCACATCGCCGAAGCCAACCCCGAAGTGGTTCGCGCCGCCGATGGCGCCGGTGCGGAACTGATGAGCCAGAAGTTCGTGAAGGATCCGGCCGTCACCATCGAAGACGTGATCAAGGCGCGCATCGCTAAGCTCGGCGAGAACATCAGTATTGCGCGCTTTGCCCGGTTTGCCAGCGCAGGCGGCCGCGTCGAGAGCTACATCCATTCCGGTGCCCAACTTGGTGTGCTGGTGGAACTGTCCAGCTCCAAGGCTGACGCCAACGGGGCATCCGAGTTCGTCGATCTCGGCAAAGATGTCGCCATGCAGATTGCGGCAACTGATCCGCAGTCCATCGGCCGCTCCGATGTTCCGGCTCATCTGGTCGAGAAGGAAAAGGAAATCCAGAAGGACCGTGCCCGCCAGGAAGGCAAGCCCGAGAAGATCCTCGACAAGATCATCGAAGGCCGCATGGGCAAGTTTTACGAAGAGGTTTGCCTGCTGGAACAGCCCTTTATCAAGGAAAACTCCATGAAGGTGGAGGAATTGATCAAGAGCAAGGCAGGCGCCGTCGGCAGCGTCACCATCGCCCGTTTCGTGCGCTTCAAGGTCGGTGATACGCAGGCCGCCGAGGCGGCAGCCGAATAAGTCCCCGCGGTTCGAGGACTCACCCTGTGCCAGCCTACCAGCGCATTCTGCTGAAATTGTCCGGCGAGGTGCTCGCCGGACCCCAGAAATTCGGCATTGATCCGGAGCGCATCCGGTTGATGGCCGCGGAGCTCGGCGAACTGGCGCGCACCGGGATCCAACTCGGCTTGGTCGTCGGTGGCGGTAACTTCTTTCGCGGCGTCTCGGCGGCGGCGCAGAACATGGACCGCGTTACCGCCGACCACATGGGCATGCTCTCCACCGTCATCAACGGTCTGGCGCTCCAGGACGCGCTCGAAAAGCAGGGTGTCCAGACGCGCGTCATGACCGCCATTCAGATGAATCAGGTGGCGGAGCCGTACATCCGCCGGCGCGCCATCCGGCATTTGGAAAAGGGGCGCGTCGTGATCTTCGCCGCCGGCACCTCCAACCCCTACTTCTCCACTGATACGGCTGCCACGCTGCGCGCCCTCGAAATCAGTGCCCAACTCATCGCCAAGGCTACCCGCGTCGACGGGGTCTTCGATAAGGACCCCATGGCCCACTCCGACGCCGTCATGTATAAGGAGATCTCGCACCAGGAAGTGCTCTCGCAGAACCTCCGGGTGATGGATGCCTCCGCGGTGGCCATGTGCCGTGAAAACAAAATGCCGATCCTGGTGTTCAATCTCACCGTTCCCGGCAATATAATGCGAATGGCGATGGGTGAG
>JAEUQF010000424.1 GCA_016789745.1 Bryobacterales bacterium | reverse complement strand
TATGGCGCGACGTATCAGGGACGGATCTTCACCCCGGGCGGAGGGCCACGGGCGGGCGCGGATTTCTCCAATGCTCACGATGCGTTCCTGCTCCCGTTGCTGGAGGCGCCGGCGATCGCGGCGGGGAGCGTGGTGAATGCCGCGAGTTTCCGGCCGGAGGTATCGGGCGGCGCGATCGTGACGCTGTACGGGTCGAATCTGTCGCAGGGCGAGATGCAGGCAGCGCGATTTCCCATCGGCACGCGGCTGAATACTACCGAGGTGCGTGTGAACGGGACGCTGGTACCGCTGTTGTATGTCGGCCCGAACCAGATCAACTTTCAACTGCCGTTCAGCCTGGTGCCCGGGCCGTTGTCGATCACAGTGTCGCATGCGGGGCAGACGAGCGCCGTGGCGAGCGGGCCGGATGCAGTGTCTGCATCGCCGGCGGTGTTCCAGTTGGACGCCAACGGTAGGGGCGCGATTACGATTGCCGCGACGGGCGAAGTGCGAGCGGCGAGGCGGGGCGAGTCGATTGTGATTTACGGTACGGGGATGGGTCGAGTGGATTTCGTGCCGAGGTTGGGAGAGGCGGCCCCGGCGAGTCCGCTGATCCGTACGGTGGAGACGCCGGTGGTGCGGATCGGCGGTGTCGAGGCAGCGGTGAGTTTCTCGGGGCTGACGCCGGGAAGTTTGGGTCTGTATCAGATCAATGTGCAGGTGCCGGCGAATGCTCCGGTGGGTGCGGCGGTGCCGGTAGTGGTGCGAGCCGGTGGCCGCGACAGCAATACCGTAACGATGGCCGTGGTGGAGTAAACGCGGGTGGGCTTGCGCACGCCGCAACGTGGTGTGACAATGCAGGCAGGATTGGTAAGGTAAGGCGCCTCCTCGCGAGGTTGGTGTGTTGGGGAAAGGGTATTCGCGAGGAGGCGTTCTCGTTTGTTATATAGACGGACGGATCAGCCCCCCGGTTTGTTCCCTGGGATTGCGAGTTTACAATTTCCTTTAGGGAGACCTCCATGCAGAGCCGCGGGAAACGTAAGTACACCATCCACCTGACCCCTGGATCCATTGGGGTGAAAGCCGAGCAGCGCGAGCTGATCGACTTGGCGCATCATTATGGCTATGAGGCGGCGGAGCCGCAGCCGGCCTATCTGGCGACACTCAAGGACGATGAAATCAAGGCGTTGACGGAATATTTGCGGTCGCGGCAGTTGGTGTGGGGCGCGTCGGGGTTGACTGTGGAGTTCCGCCAGACCGACGAGATGTTCGCCGAGGGGATGAAGAAGCTGCCGGCACAGGCGGCGGCTCTCAAGAAGGCCGGCGTGACGCGCGTAGGAACGTGGATGCGGCCGAGCCACGATACGTGGACGTATCGCCAGCATTTCGATATCTATGCACGGCGGTTGGGAGCGGTGGCCGATGTGCTGGGCGGGCACGGGCTGCGATTGGGATTGGAGTACGTGGGCCCGAAGCTGAACTGGAGCGCGATGAAGCACCCGTTCATCCACACGATGGCGGAGACGAAAGAGCTGATCGCGGCGATGGGGAAGAAGAACGTGGGCTTCGTGCTGGATAGCTGGCACTGGTACACGGCGGGTGAGGGCAAGGCCGATCTGCTGACGTTGAAGAACGCCGACGTGGTGTCGGTGGATTTGAACGATGCGCCGTTGGGGCGGAAGGTAGAGGAGCAGATCGACAACCAGCGGGAGTTGCCGGCGGCAACAGGCGTGATCGACATTGCGACGTTTCTGAACGCTCTGCAGGAGATCGGGTATGACGGGCCGATCCGCCCGGAGCCGTTCAACGCGCCGCTGCGGGCGATGCCGCGGGAGCAGATTCTGACGGTGACGGTAGAGGCGATGCGGAAGGCGTTCGGGATGGCCGGGGCGGCGTAGGCGAATTTGCGATTTTGCCCGTGGCGAATCGGGCAGGTTGTGGTAATCTAATAGATGCCTACCGCAGTGGGCCTGTGGCGCAGTTGGGAGCGCGCTTCCATGGCCTGGAAGAGGTCAAGGGTTCGAATCCCTTCAGGTCCACCAAATCCAACTTCAAATCTTAGCTGAGCCTGCTTCTGTGCAAGAAATGGTCTATGAAGCGAGCCCCCGCGCGGCCTGCCAGCCGTACGGTGGCGGGGGGCAGCCACAGTGTGCCGGCAGGCCCGAACTCCGAGCTTGTGCCAATTGGCATCTCGACGACGATAGCGGGATCCGGCATAGCCGTATAATGGTGCCGTGCGAAGGGTAATCCGAAGCAGCCGCTATGAACGGGCGGCCGCCCGATTGCTGCAGTCCTCGGTGCAACTGGAAATGGAAAAGTCGATCGCGCTGGATCCTGACCGGCATCCACTCATTCCCGGGACGGGTGGGTTCAGAAAGGCCCGGTGGAGTCGCTCTGGCCGAGGCAAGGCGGCGGCGTTCGAGTGATCTATTATTTCCTACTGCGCCCCGACGTAGTGTTTCTCGCGGATGTCTACGCAAAGAATGAGAAGGAGAATTTGACCCATGCGGAAAGAAACCAACTCCAAAAGATCGCCGCGGAGATCGAGCGCGAGTTCGGTGAGTGACCCTGGTGGCTCCGACGGAGCGTCATTGGGCGAGCGGCTTCTGGATTCCATCAAGGAGTTACACGCGCACCTTCGTGGGGAAATCAAATTGAGCGAGACCGTGTATCACGTTCCGCCGGATACAGATGTGCGGGCGTTGCGCCAGAGCCTCCGGTTATCGCAGTCGGAATTCGCAGCGTTGTTCGGCTTCAGTGTGCGCACCTTGCAGGATTGGGAACAGGGACGGCGCCGACCGGAGACTCCAATCCGGGCGTATCTGGCGGTGATCCAGCGCGATCCAGAAGCTGTCATAAAGGCATTGCGGGCGGCGTGAGTCACCCCTGGGAGCCGAACCGCTCCCGCAGGGCATTGATGTAATCCTGGCCAGACCACTCCCCGCGATCGGTGTCCATGCCGAGCATCGTATAGGCGGATTCGATGATCCGATGCGAGATCTCGGGCTGCTGGAGCGCCTCCAGCAACTTGGGCAGAACTCGCGTGTCCTGGCGTCTGGCTAATCCGACAATCGCCTCCTCGCGGGCACAGTCGTCTTCATCGGGAAGGCGGCGGCAGAGCGCGTCGCGGATCGCCGCGGTGTCCTGATGTCCTTGCACTCCCAGCCCAAAGGTCGCCCAATCCCGGACCACGCCGTCGGGGTCCTCCATCAGCGTGAGCAGAGCCTCAATGGCAGGGGCCGTATCCGCGAAGCGGCCCAGGGCGATGGCGGCCCTGAGTCGGATGCAGTCGTTCGGGTCCCGGTGAAAGGCGGCAATCAAAGGAATAGCTCGTTCATCGCCGATCTGGCCAAGGGCGGAGATCGCCGATTCCAGAGGGTCGGCTTCACACTCCCCCTCCAAAGCCTGAGCAACAACTTCGAAGGCCTCCTCGGGAAAGCTGTGGTATGGATTCCCGATCGTCTTCCCGAGCTGGGCCATGACATCCAGGCCGCGTACACGGCGAAGGGGATCGTCTGACCGTATCCAGGCAGCGGCGTAATCGAAAACCTCTCGGGATCCCAGGCGCTGCAGTTCCAAAACGGCGCGTCGAGGCTCCTGATCCCACTCGTAGTCGCCTACCAGCGTCTGCGCAAACAGCTCCTCAATGGACCCCGCGTCCACCTTACCGCCGGCGCCGTGCTGTCGTCACTCGCGACGGATACCCGGATTGCCGCACCACGCGGTCATGCTCGATATGCAGCCGGCACTCACTCAAATACTTCGGCACTTCCTGTTCAATCTGGCGTCCCCAGAAGGCAGGCACGGCGCTGCCGGCGATGTGGTACAGCCGGTTGAAGAAGTCCGTATCTTGGCCGATGGTCACGAGCGTGAAGGCCGACCCGGGTTTCAGAACCCGTCCGACTTCTTCCAGAGCCCGGAAGATATCGTCGCGGCTCAGCAGTTCCAGCAGGTAGCAGCAGACCACGGCGTCGAAGCTGGCGTCCTTGAACGGCAGGTGGCGCGCATCGACGGCCTGGCAGCGGGCGCGGGCTTTGGGGAACTCGCGGCAAACCTGGCGCTGGGTGCGAGCCGCCATGTTCGGTGAGATGTCCAGGCCGACGGTGGTGCCGTCGGGGTTGGCCTGGACCAGGCGGCGGAACATCTCGCCGGAGCCGGTGGCGATCTCGAGCACCTTCATCCCGTTGCGAATGCCGGACTGCGACAGAGCGCAGCGGTGGGCCTTCGAATGGAAGAACATGGTCGAGAGCGGGTAAACGCCCGCCACCAGGTCGTAGACCCGGCGCGTCCGTCCGGCGATGGTTACCGGCAGACGATCCGGCAAGCTAGCGAGAGCCTCAGTCTTGAGCAGGTTCTGCATGGAAACATTCCCTAGGATACCGCTGCCAGAGCGGAAGAAAGTTGGGGGATCTCAATTTCGATACGGGTGCCGTTGCCGGGTTCGCTGAAAACCGAAAATCGGAAGTCATTCCCATATAGGACCTTGAGCCGTTCATTCACGTTACTGATACCAATTCCTTGTTGCGAAAACAGAGCATCCAGACGGTCCGCGGTCATACCCGCGCCATCATCTTCGACGACAAGGATCATACGGGAACCCGCCGCCTGACTGTGGATACGAATAGAGCCGCCATCGAGCTTAGCACCCAAACCATGCTTGATGCTGTTTTCCACCAGTGGTTGTAAAACCATAGTGGGTGCCAGCATACCAAGCGTATCCGGATCAATCTGCTTTTCAAAGCGCAACTTGTCGCCGAAGCGCACCAGTTCGATGGCGAGGTAATCCTCAATAAAGGAGAGCTCCTCGCGCAACGGGGAGAGGTTCTCCTGCTTTCGTAGCAGCCGGCGCAGGATGTTGGACAGCTTGACGATCATGGTGCGGGCCTGCTCTGGGTTAATACGAATCAGCGACGATACGGAGTTCAATGTATTGAACAGGAAGTGCGGGTTGATTTGGCGGGTGAGGGCGGCCAGCCGCGCTTCAATGAGCAGCGCCTGCTGTACCTCCAGCTTGCGTTCGATGCGGGTATGGTCCCAAACCTTCAACGGCAGGGTGACCGCAAACAGCGTGGTGCCATAGGTGGCGGCGCGCAGCAGCGGGTGCGGTTCGTCCCAGTTGGGGTAGAGAGTGTAGAGGTATTGGGCGCTAAACAGGCGTCCCAGGTTGATGCGCAGGAACTCCGTAAACAGGATGGTGAACAGGAACGCCATCTGGAACACCAGGCGGCGGCTATCGATACGCTTGCGGAAGGAGAGATCGAGGAACGGGGAGAAGCGCCAGATCTCCTCTTTGTCGGGCGCCAGGTCGCGGAGCAGGCCGCCCACCACGCCCAGGCCGGCGAACAGGGGCATGGCAAGGATCTCGCCATTGACCATGGCCGGGATGCCGATCAGAATCCCGCTTACCATGCCCGACACGTAGCCGCCGACCACGCCGCAGAGCAGGCTGCCTTCCAGGCCGAGGTCGACGGCCTGGTAGCTGTTGCGGCTGAGTACGCGCGTGGCGACGCTGGTCCCAAAAACGATGGTGAAAACGATGGCGAGGATCAGCCGGTCCTGCAGGCTGCGCTGTTCCAGCAGCAGCAGGCGTTGCACAAACGCCGGGCGCGACAGGACGCTGGCCAGCGAGGCGGAGACGCCCAGCTTCACGAAAAGCATGACCAGGTATTGTTCGACTGTGCCGCCCAGTGGCCGCCCTCCTTCGGGGTTTCGGTACTGCCCTCTATAATAGTAGGTAGTCTGGCTCCCGTTCAGGAGCCACGCCCGCCTAATGAGTGCAGCCACAGCAGTTCGTGTCGAAAAAGTCGCCGAAGCCGACTTCCCCACCCGCTTCGGGCATTTCCGGATCCACGGCTTTCAAGGCCATGTGGGATCGCGGGTGGAAGAAGCCACGGTGTTGGTGATGGGCGATATGGGGCCGGGAACGGCGCCGCCGCTGGTGCGAGTGCATTCGCAATGTCTCACCGGCGATGTCTTCCACAGCCTGCGCTGCGATTGCCGGTCGCAACTGGAACTGGCCACGACGTTGATCGCCGCCGAAGGGCGCGGCATCCTTATCTATGAGATGCAGGAGGGCCGCGGCATCGGGCTGATGAACAAACTGCGGGCGTACGCCCTGCAGGACGAAGGTGCCGATACGGTGGAAGCGAACGAGCGGCTGGGGTTTGAGGCCGATCTGCGCAACTACGAATTGCCTGCGGCGATTCTGCGGCATTTCGGAATCACCAGCGTACGACTGCTGTCAAATAATCCGGAGAAGATTGAGGCGTTGGAACGAGCCGGGGTGGCTGTGGCCGAGCGTGTACCGTGTGTCATTCCACCGCAGGAAAACACTGAGGATTATCTTCGGACCAAGAAGGAAAAGTTAGGGCATCTGTTCTAGGAATACCTTGGCAATGTATGTTCGGTTACAAATGTGTGTAAACTTTTGTTAACACGTGAAACCTTGGTACGAAAATTGCCCTTATATATTGTGTGAAGGCGATTTTCCTGACCGTAGCGTTCATTCTGGTACTGCCTGCGGCTGCAGAGCAGGAAAGTCTGCGCGCCGAATTTACCGGGGAAAACCGCTGGATTCTCTCCAATGGCGTGGTGCGGGCGACGTTCGCGTTCACCTCCCAGAGTACGTTTCAGTTTGAAACGCTGGAGGATCTGCGCAACGGAGAAGTGTGGCGTGCCGCTAACCAATCGGTGTCTTCCCCTATCCGATTTGCGACAACGGAGGAGGCCGTGGACGGCTTTATTCCCTTGCGCATCGTCTCGCAGTCGGTGCAGCGAATCGAGCAGGGCAACGGGCTCCGGCAGAACATTGTGTTTGAGGCACTGGAAGAACACTTCCGGCTGCGGCTCTCTTTAGAGATCTACGACCAACAGCCGGTGATTCGCTACTCCACCGTAATTGAAAACCTGATGGCCGAGACACAGCGTATTCGCCTGGCGGATATGTTGAGTTGGAACCTGGCGGCGCCGGACCGGGAGTATCGCATTATGCGGGTGAATCAATGGACCGTGCTGCCGCCGGCACGGAACTTCGAGCCGCATGAAACGCTGCTGCCGCGGACCGGAGCGCGTGAGTACGTCTATTCCGGCGCCGGGGCACCGGAGTGCGGCTGGCTGGCCATCCGGAATGAGCGCAACCGCGGGCTGTTCGCCGGTTGGGAGTTTGATGGGCGGACGGAGGCTACAATTCGCCATCGGGGGACGCAGGGCCGGTTGCAACTGTCAGCGCTAGTGCAGAACCTGAACCGTCAGTTGCATCCGGGCGAGGAATTCCGTGTTCCGGCGGGCTTCCTGGGGGTGTTCGACGGCGATTGGGACGAGGCCGGCTACCGCACGCAGCGATTCGTTGAGAAGGTGCTGGCGAAGCCCATCCCGGGCAACAGTGCCTTTCCCTATGTGGTTTGGGATTCGTGGGGGTATCAGACCGAGATCAACGAAGAAATCCTGCTGCGGAATGCCGAGATGGCCGCGAAGGTGGGCGCGGAACTCTTCATAGTGGATCTGGGTTGGGCGCGGGCGATTGGGGATTGGCGGGAGGATCCGTCCAAGTTCCCTGCAGGGCTCCGAAGAGTTTCCGACTACGTCCATTCGCTGGGGATGAAGTTCGGGTTGCATGTCGCCCCGGCAGAGGCGATGGCGGAGTCGCCGGTGGTGAAGGAGCATCCGGACTGGCTGGCCACCGAGACGTATAGCTACTTCGGGGCGCAGTCGCTGTGTCTGTCGCATAAGCCGGCCCAGAACTGGGTGGTGCGGGAGATGGTGCGGCTGATTGATACCTACAACGTCGACTGGCTGTTGCAGGATGGCGAGCATGTCGTCAAGCAGTGCAGCCGGCGGGACCACACGCACGACCCGAACGACAGTAACTATTCGAATGCGGTCGAGGGTCTCAACGCTGTTCTCGAGCAGGTACAGGAACAGCGTCCCGAGGCGCTGTGGGAGAACTGCGCCAATGGCGGGTCGATGATGACGTTCAACATGGTGAAGCACTACGTCACATCGATCACCAACGATGCCTCGGGCGCACGGGCTTCCCGCAAGGCAGTCTACGGGGCAACCTATCCGTTTCCGCCGCGCTATACGGATCGTTACATGCCCGAAATGCCCACCGACACTTACACCACGCGCAGCTATATGTTCGGCGGGCCCTGGATCTTCATGAACAGGCTAGCGGATCTGACCGCGGAGCAGGAGGAACTTGCTGCCAGCGAGATCCGGCTATACAAATCGATGCGGGCGCATGTGGCGCGCAGCAAGGTGTTTCACCTGACGCCGATTCCGGAGTACGGCCAGGTGGACGCGCTGGCGGCCCATGACCCGGCGAGCGACCGCACAGTGGTGGTGGTGACGCGCGATGACGCGCCCTCGCCGGAGTTTGTCTTGAAACCCCAAGGATTGGAGCCCGGGAGGACCTACCGGGTCTGGCGGGAGGATGATCGGGCGATCTACGCAATGACGGGCGAGCAGTTGATGACCACCGGCTTGGAGATGACCTTCCGCGGAGACTACGTATCGGAGATTGTTTACATCGAACCACTGCTATGATTGAGCCTCCGCGATGAGGTTGGCCCAAGCAGTTCTCGTGTGGGTACTGGCACTGGTGGTGTTCGGCTACGGTGCCGGGCGGGCGGATCTCGGCTCAGGGTACATCGATCCGGAGGGCAGGATTGCGCCGCAGGACGAGGCCGTCTACACGCATATTGCTTTAGGGATGGTGCAGTCCGGCGATTGGCTGACACCCCGCTTCCTCGGTCGCCTGGCGTTGTTCAAGCCGCCGCTGCTGTACTGGGGTTCGGCAGCCAGCCTCCGCCTGCTCGGCGGCACGGCGTTCGCGGCGCGGCTGCCCTCGCTGCTGGCAGCGGCCACCATCGCACTGGTGCTGTTTCTGGCGGTAGGTGGCTGGCGGGGTGCCGTCGCGGCTGGCCTATGGGTGGCAAACCCGCTCGCCTACACGCTGGCTCGCGTGAACCTGACCGACAGCCTGCTGGCATGCTGGATCCTGCTGGCGTCGGTGGCCATTTGGCGCCGCTGGCGAGCCGTGTTCGCCGTTGCGGTGGCCGCCGCGATTCTCACGAAAGCGATCGCCGGGCTGATGCCAGTTGTGGCGATCGGCATCTGGTGGTTGCTGACGCCCGGGAAACGCGAGCAGGCTTCGCTTTGGCTGCCGGCACTCCTCGCGGCCTGCGTCCTGACGGTGCCGTGGTTCCTCTATCAGTTCCTGGTCCACCCCCGCTGGTTCCAGGCAGAGTTCATCGACTTCGAGATCCTCGGCTTCACCTTAGGAGCCGCGCCCCCGCAAACCACCGGCGAATCGAGCTTCGCGTTCTATGCCTTGCGCCTGGCAAAAACCAGCGCGCCGCTGCTGCTGATCACGCTCGCAGCGCTGCCAAACGCGTGGCGATCCCGGAAGCAAGCCCCGTTGCTGGTGCTGGCGGTATCGGTAGCCGCGGTCACCCTGGCAGTCGCCGGCAACTCCTATCGCAACTTCGCTTACGTCCTTCCGGCCATTCCCCTGCTCTGCTGGTTGGCGGGGCGCTACGCTCCGCGCCAAGCGTTTCTGGCGGCGCTCCTGCTCCCCTTCTTCCTGCAGCCGGCCGGGCCACCCATCGCCGTGGCCGACGGCCTCAAGCGTTACCAGGCGCTCGACCGCGGCCGCGAGTTGATCCTCGTCGACACTGACGATCAATTCCTGGCCGCAACCATGGGCTTCCCCAAACTCCGCTATGCGTTCTTCGGTAAGGAGTCCGACTACCGCCGCTTTGGGCTGGACTTCCGCCATCTGGGAATCGTGATGACGCCGGAGGAACTGGCGCAGGATCCGGCGCCCTACATCGCACGCCTGCGGGAATGGGACAACGGTCCGGAGCCCATCGGCACGGTCCTGGTGCTGGAGTCGGCCGACAAACTCACGCGGCTGCTCGCACAGCGGAAAGCCGCCGATTTCGTCATCCCGGCGAAATTCCGCGCCGCCGCAGGCAGCACCCACGAAGTCCGGGAGGACGGGCGAGGCTATCTATTCCTGCTGGCTCGTTGATGCGTGGTGATTGACGGGGCCGTTGCCGCCCCCCAGGCCAGGGTTCGTGCGAACCGCCTCGGTAATATAGTGCTTGGCGCGCGCCACCGCGTCTACCAGCGGCAGTCCTAACGCCAAACAAGCGGTGATGGCCGCCGAGTACGTACAGCCTGTGCCATGCGTATGCTTCGTCTCGATGCGCGGCGCCGTGAACCGGTGTTCCGCCCCTTCCTGGTCAATCAGGATATCGACGGGCTCCCCGGCCAGGTGGCCGCCCTTCACCAGCGCGGCTTTGGCCCCCATGTCGCGCAGCCGGTGCGCGGCGTCCACCATCTCGCCTTCGGTGCGGACGGGGCGTCCGGTCAGCACCTCGGCTTCAAACAGGTTCGGCGTGATCAGGAAACTGACCGGCAGCATGTGCCTGACGAACAACTGCTGCGCCTCTTCGGCCATCAGCGGCGACCCGTGCTTGCTGATGAGGACCGGATCCACCACCAACGGGAAGGCAAATACCGCCGCTATGCCAGCGATGGCCTCCACCAGCGCGGCATCGCCCAGCGCCCCGGTCTTCGCGGCGGCCGGGGGGATGTCCTCAATGGCGGCCGTCACCTGGCGGACCACCAGCGCCGGGCTGAGGCATTCCACCAGATCCACCCGCTGGGTGTTCTGTACGGTCAGCAGCGTAATGGCCGCCTCGCCGTATACGCCGAATTGATGGAAGGTCTTGAGGTCGGCCTGAATGCCGGCTCCCCCGCTCGGGTCAGAGCCGGCAATGGTCAGGGCAACCGGTTTCACTAGCGTCCTTTGCCGGCGGGCGCGGCCACCGCATTGGTTGCCATGGACTCATCACTGGTGGACGGCATACCCAAAGCCTTGCGCAGTTCGGTGTCGATGATCTTCTTCGTATCAGCGTGTTCCCGCAGAAATTGCCGTGCGTTCTCGCGTCCCTGCCCGATGCGTTCCCCACGGAAGCTATACCAGGAGCCGCTCTTTTCGACGATGTTGTTGGCCACGCCAAGGTCGATCAGATCCCCTTCCTTGGAGATCCCCTCGCCGTACATGATGTCGAACTCGGCCTCGCGGAAAGGCGGCGCCAGCTTGTTCTTCACAATCTTGATCTTCGTGCGGTTGCCGGTGACGGTCTCGCCATCCTTCAACGCCGCGATACGGCGGATATCGGCACGGACGGAGGAGTAGAACTTCAACGCACGGCCACCGGTGGTGGTTTCCGGACTGCCGAACATGACGCCGATCTTTTCACGAATCTGGTTGATGAAGATGAGGCAGGTATTGCTCTTCGAGACGATACCAGTGAGCTTGCGCATGGCCTGGCTCATCAGGCGCGCCTGCACGCCCATGAAGCTGTCGCCCATTTCGCCTTCGAGTTCCGTCTTCGGCACCAATGCCGCCACCGAGTCCACTACCAGCACGTCCACCGAGCCGGAGGTGATCAGCGAGTTGGTGATCTCCAGGGCCTGTTCGGCGTAATCCGGCTGCGATACCAGCAGGTTGTCGACGTCAACGCCCAGCTTGCGGGCGTAGATGGGATCGAGCGCGTGTTCCACGTCGATGAAGGCCGCCATGCCGCCGCGGGCCTGGGCTTCGGCCACCACCTGCAGCGCCACCGTTGTTTTGCCGCTCGATTCCGGGCCGAAGATTTCAGAGATACGGCCGCGCGGGAAGCCGCCGATGCCGAGAGCATAGTCGATTGAGATGGAGCCCGTGGAGATGGCGGAGATGGGCACCACCGCCTCGCGGGATCCAAGCCGCAGGATCGAGCCTTTGCCGAACTGCTTCTCGATCTGGGCGAGGGTGTTACTTAGGGCGCGAGCGCGTTCTTTTTCATCCATGAAGGTATACCGGTGAGGGTCATTCTAGCACGGGTACTGTAAAGATTTACAGTCTGGGGGCGTAATACCCCTTGCGCGCGCGTACCACCATATCCTTCTTCTGCTTCACCTTGATGTCAATGGTGTGATACAGCCCGTCGGTGTGGATGGGGTCGGGACGGTATAGCAGGTTGTACTGCGAACGGAGTTCGTTGGAAATGTTTTCGAACGACTGCGACAGGTCTTCCACTTTGAACGGGAACAGCGAGATGCCGCCCGTTTCGTTGGCCAGGTAGCGCAGCACCTTGTCGCCGTCGGAAGGCACGCGGGTGATGTTGGTGGAGACGGTGTAGATGACGACGTCGGCTTTCTGGGCCATTTCAAGGGCCTGTTCGCGCGTGTAGCGGCTCTGGTTGTCGTCGCCGTCCGACAGCACCACGATGGCGCGGCGGAACTTGTGGCGCGGCTGATCCATCATCAGGCGTTCCTTGCAGGCGTTGAAGATGGCGTCGTAGAGGGCGGTGCCGCCGCCGGGGCGCAGGTTACGGATCGTCTTCACCAGCTTCTCGTGATCGTCGGTAAGGTCGCTGGCCATCTCGGCCGCGGTATCGAAGCTGACGATCATGGCCTTGTCCTGCCGCGGGCGCAGCAGGGTGTTGAGGAACTCGATGGCGGCTTCCTGCTCGAACCGGAACCGGTCGCGGATGGAGTTGCTGGTGTCGATGAGCAGTGCCAGGCGCAGCGGCAGGTCGCTTTCCGCGGTGAACTCCAGGATGTTCTGCTTCTTCTTCGATTCGAAGACGTCGAAGTCATCCTTGGAGAGGTTGGTGACGAAGCGGCCCTTCTTGTCTGTGACGGTGAACAGGATATTGACGCGAGTCACGTCCAGGGTGATGCGGCTTTGGGCGTCCTGGGCGGAGGCGGCGGGCGCCTGCTGCTGGCCCCAGAGGACAGCCGCACCAATAGCCGCGGCGGCGCAGAAAGAGAGGGCAAACCACTTCATTTGACTTCAATTATAAGCTGTCCATCCAGGATTGAAGCTCCGGGGCCAGCGGCGCCTCAATGGTGACGGGCTCTGCGGTGGCCGGGCTCACCACGCGGATGCGCGCGGCGTGCAGGAAGAAACGGGCACCCAGGGCGGGCTGCGGCGGGGCGCCGTAGAGGCGGTCGCCGGCGATGGCGTGGTGAAGGCTGGACAGGTGCACGCGGATCTGATGCGTGCGGCCCGTGCCGATTTTCACCTCGAGATACGTGAACTTGCCGAAGCGCTTCAGCACGCGCCAGAAGGTTAGGGCGGAGCGTCCGGTGCCCAGGCGGGCGGTCATGCGCGTACGGCGCTGCGGGTCGCGGGCGATGGGTGTATCGATGCGGCCGGAATCGGCTTCCATGTTGCCGTGCACCATGGCCAGGTAGACTTTCTCCACCTGGCGGGAGGCGAACTGCGCGGCCAGGAACTGGTGCGCGGCGTCGGTCTTTGCGATGAGGATGACGCCGCTGGTCTCCTTGTCAAGGCGGTGCACAATGCCGGGGCGCAGCGGGGCGCTGCCTGTAGAGAGCGAGGCGGCATGATGCAGCAACGCGTTCACCAGCGTACCGGAATGCACGCCCGCGCCAGCGTGGACCACCATGCCCGCCGGCTTGTTGACGGCCAGCATCGCCGAGTCCTGGTAGAGGATGGACAGCGGCAGGTCTTCGGCTTCGGCACGCAGCGGCGGGCGTTCGGCGGGTTCCAGCGCAATGCGCTCCCCACCGCGTAGCTGAAGCGAGGCTTTCGTTTTCGCCCCGTTCACGGTCACGCGCCCGGCCTTCACCCACTCCTGCAGCAGGGCGCGGCTGTGTTCCGGGAACTGTTCTTTCAGATAATGATCCAGGCGCTTGCCTGCATCTGTGGGCGAGGGGGTTCTCTCCTGCACTTCCCTGCCATGATAGACAATGAGGGAAGTTATGCGGAAATTTGTCGGGCGCGTATTGGCGTTAATCGGTGCGTTAACGCTTGGGCTGATTGTGCTGGTATTTGTGGTGGCCACCTTTGCCCGGTCCGGCAAAGGCACTGTACCGGGCAAGACCGTTCTGGAACTGCGATTGGAAGGGCCGCTCCGGGAAACGGAGCCTGAAGATCCGCTGGCGAAGCTGCTGGGCAAGGATCAGCCCGTGCTGCGCGACGTGATTGAAGCGCTGGAAAAAGGGCGGGACGATAGCCGCGTGGTGGGCCTGATCGCCACGTTGGGCGCGGCGCCGATGAGTATGGCGGAAGTGCAGGAGCTGCGCGACGCCATCCAGAATTTCCGTTCCGCCAAGAAATTCGCGGTCGCTTTTTCAGAGACATTTGGAGAGTTCGGCCCGGGCAACGGTGCCTATTATCTGGCAACGGCGTTCGATGAGATTTACCTGCAGCCCTCGGGCGATGTGGGCCTGACCGGCCTGCGCGCGGAAGGGATGTTCCTGCGCGGCGCGCTGGACAAACTCGGCGCGGTGCCGCAGTTCGGCAAGCGATATGAGTATAAGTCAGCTGCCGAGATGTACACGGAGAAGCAGTTCACGGCTCCGGCGCGGGAGTCGATGGACGTGCTGCTTGGATCCATCTACGGGCAACTCGCGAAAGGGATCGCGGCGGGGCGCAAGCTGGATGAAGGGGCGACGCTCAAGCTGGCCGGCAGCGGACCTTACCTGGGGGAGGAGGCTGTCCGGCAACACCTGGTGAACGGGTTGGCCTATCGCGATGAAGTCTATGACCGCGTGAAGGCTCGCGTCGAAGGCTCGCAGCTGTTGTTTGTCGATAAGTATCTGGAACGTGTCGGGCGGCCGCACACGAAGGGCCCGGTGGTGGCGTTGATTCATGGGGTCGGGCCGGTGATGCGCGGCGCGAGCGACTTCAATCCGTTCGAAGGCGATACGACGATGGGGTCGGACACGGTGACCCGGGCTTTCCGCGACGCCATTAAGGACAAGGACGTGAAGGCGATTCTGTTCCGCGTAGATAGCCCGGGCGGCAGTGCGGTGGCATCGGACTCCATCTGGCGGGAGACACAGAATGCCAAGCGGGCGGGCAAGCCGGTGATCGTGTCGATGGGCGGCGTGGCGGCTTCGGGCGGCTACTATGTCGCGATGGGCGCGGATAAGATCGTGGCGCAGCCGGCCACCATTACGGGCTCCATTGGGGTGTTGGGCGGGAAGGTGGTGACGCGCGAGTCGTTCGGCAAGTTGGGCATCACGTTCGACAGTGTGGAGAAAGGCGATCACGCCGGTATGTTCTCCGCGAACCAGGAGTTCAAGCCGGAGGAATGGGAGCGCTTCAATGCGTCGCTCGACCGCATCTACCAGGAGTTCATCATGAAGGTGGCGGAAGGCCGCAAGATGACGAAGGAGAAGGTGCATGAGATGGCCAAGGGCCGTGTGTGGACCGGGGAAGATGCCAAGCGGCTGGGCCTGGTCGACGAACTGGGTGGCTATCCGGTAGCCTTGAAGCTGGTCAAACAGGCGATCAAGGCTGAGGGCGATGTGACGCTGCGGCAGTATCCGAAGAAGAAGACCACGCTGGAAGCCGTGATGGCGCAGCTGAACGGGGACGAGCGGGATTCGAGCGAAGTGGCGGCTGCGGCGATGCTGCGGCATATGGTCAAGCTGCGGCCCGTTGTGAAGGCTTTGGAGACCGTACAGCCGCAAAGGGCCGTTGACCCGAATGTGTTGGCGCTGCCCATGATGCGCCTGACACCCTGATGATGATCTCGGAGGAATCGTGATTCGAAGCGCAATTGTACCGGTTGCCGGGCATGGCACGCGTCTGCTGCCTGCCACCAAGTCGCAACCGAAAGAGATGCTGCCGGTGGCGCGCAAGCCCATTGTGCAGTACGTAGTGGAAGAGCTGGTGGCAAACGGGATTGAGCAGATCCTGTTTGTCACCGGACGCAATAAGTCCTCGATTGAAAACCACTTCGATACGGATCCGGAGTTGACCCGTGTTTTGACGGAGGGCAACAAGAAGGATCTGCTGGCGGAGTTGGATTTCGAAGACCTGGAGGCGCATTTCTTCTACACGCGGCAGCGGTTCCAGAAAGGGCTGGGCGATGCGGTGCGCTGCGGGGAGAACTTCGCGGGTGAGCAGCCGGTGATCGTGGCACTGGGCGATTCGATTCTGGGCATCAATGCGCAATCGAAGGCCGTGTCGCGCATGGCGCAGCTGTTTGAAGAGAAGCGCGCCAGCTGCGTGGTGGCGGTGGAGGAGGTGCCGCGCGAGGATGTGCGGCATTACGGCATCGTGGATGTGGTGCCGGGCCCGGACGGCACGCTACGTATCAATCGTATTGTCGAGAAGCCGAGTGCCGAAGAGGCGCCCAGTACGCTGGCCGTCGCGGGACGCTATGCCTTTTCTCCGTTGATCTTCGACATGATCAACCGCTTGAAGCCCGATAAGCGGGGCGAGATCCAACTCACCGATGCGATCCAGATGCTCTGCGAAGAGGGCAAGCGCGTGCTGGCATTGCCGCTGCGCGAGGATGAGCGCCGGTATGACATCGGCAACTTCCCCAGCTATTTCGAGACGTTCGTGGAATTCGCGCTGGCGGATCCGCAGTATGGGGACGGCTTCCGCAAATGGCTGGAGAAAACCATCGGGAAGAAGGCCGCGAAGGCTTGACGCTACCGCCTGTTTTCGGGGTTGTACAAGAGCCTCGGCACCCGCTCCCTTGCGGTCGCGGCTCAGTAACGGAAGCAGCAATTGACGGAACCGCGACCGCGAGGGAGCGGAGTTCATACGAAAGCTCCTCAGCAAGTGGTTGCCTGGGGGATACCATCCGATGAAGACCGCGCGGCTGTTTCTGGCCCTGTTCGGGCTGGTGCTGGCGGCGCGGCTGTGCCATCGCGATGTCATCTGGGTGGAAGAAGCCTACCCGATGGCCGCGGCGCTGGAGATCGGCCGCGGCAAGGTGCCGTATCGCGATTTCTGGTTCGACAAGCCGCCACTATTTCCGTGGTTCTACGCGCTGTTTGATGGCGTTCATGGGTGGCCGCTGCGGCTTGCCGGCACGTTGGTCGTGCTGTTGACCGCGGGCTGTGCGTTCTGGCTGGCGCGGCGGTTCTGGTCCAGCGAAGAGGGGCGCTGGGCGGCGGCGCTGACGGCCTTCTTCCTGACGTTCGACTTTCCGGGCGCGGTGCTGGTGGTGGGTCCCGATCTGCTCACCATGGCGCCGCATCTTCTGGCGGTGTTCTATTGCCTGCGCGGCGATGCGCTGAAGGCCGGCGTCGCGTGCGGCGTGGCCTTGATGGCCAATGCGAAGGCGCCGTATCTGCTGGCGGTGTGCGCCTTGTGGCAATGGCGATCGGCGCACCGGCTGCTCGCGGGCTTTGTTGTGGGCGCTTTGCCGTTCGTCGTTTGGCTGATCGGCGCGGGCGCGTGGGCAGGCTACCGGCAACAGGTGTGGGATTGGGGCGTTCTGTATAGCCGGCATGCCCTGCCCGATGCGGACGGCGTGAAGCGGACGCTGGGCTGGGCGGCGTTTCATGGAACGCTGCTGGCGGGCACGGCGTGGGTATGGATTCGCGAACGCGGGCGTGACACCGGGAGGCAAATGCTGTGGGTGGCGTTGGCGTTTGTGGCCGTGGCGGCGGGGTGGCGCTTCTTCCCGCGTTACTACTTTCATTTGTTGACGCCATTGGTGATCCTGGGGGCACGCGGTCTGGTGGCGATGCCGCCGCGTGTTCGGATCGCCGCGCTGGCGTTGCTGCTGATTCCCGCGCTACGATTCGGGCCGCGGTATATCCTGGTGGCGCAAGGCAAGCCCTGGGCGGACCTGGCATTGCATGACGATTCGCGCCGTGCGGCCTCGCTGGTGAAGAATGCGAGTTCGCTGTTGGTGTGGGGGTATCGTCCAGAGGTATACGCGTGGTCGCGCGTGCCTGCCGCGACGCCGTGGCTCGATTCGCAGCCGCTGACCGGCGTCATTGCCGATCGGCACTTGACGTCCAGCGACCCGGTGGCGCCGGAGTTGGCGCGGGCCAATCGCATGAAGCTGGTGGCGTATGAGCCGCAGGCGATCGTGGATGGCTTGGGTCCCATGAATCCGGCATTGGGTATCGACCGTTATCCGGAACTGGCCGACTGGCTGCGGCGCTACGACGTCATCGAGCGCACGCCATATTCCGTCATTTATTGGAAGAGAAGCCGGACGCTTCCTTAAACGCCTCCAGCGTGTTGTAGGCGATGGGGCAGTAGGTGGCCCGCTCCGGCATCACCCACATGCGCGACACTAGCGAGCCCGGCCCGCGCACCAGATGCGGGAAATCTTCGCAGGTCATGGGGCGCACCTCATATACCGAACAGAGGTTGTTCTCGAGAAAGATGCAGCCCTGCTCGGTGCGCTTCAGGATGAGCCCTTCGTCTTCGGTCTGCTCGCAGTAGTTGCGGAGGAAGTCGCGCCGGGAGGTGCCGATGTACTTGGCAAGCGTGTCGATTTCGCGATCGCGCAGACGCGCGGTGGCGGTGCGGCAGCAGTTGGCGCACTGGGTGCAGTCGATGGCGTTCTCGACCTCTTCGCCGATCCTGCGCAGTCTGCGGTCGGCCACGGGGTGGCTCTTCATGTGCACGCGCAGGCGCTTGTTTTCTTCGAGCTTGAGCGAGCCGAGCCGCTTGATCTGAACTAAATCTGTAATCATGCGCCTCTATTTATTGACCCGACCAGCAGGGATCGCGTTTCTCTAAAAAGGCATTGATGCCTTCCTGCGCGTCGGCCGCGAGCGAGTTCATCGACATGACTTCCTTGGCATAGGCGTAGGCTTTGGGCTGCTCCAGGTCGATCTGGGCGTAGAAGGCCTGCTTGCCCAGGCCAACGGTAAGCGAACTGGAGTTGGCGATCTGGCGGGCCAGCGCCATGGTGGTTTCCGACAACGCCTCGGTGGGGACGACGGTATTGATCAAGCCCCAATCGGCGGCGGTGGTGGCCGAGATCGGCTGCCCGGTCAACAGCATCTGCATGGCGCGTTTCCGTCCAATGGCGCGTGTCAGAGCCACCATCGGCGTAGAGCAGACTAGGCCGATCTTCACGCCGGGTGTCGCGAAGTTGGCTTTCTCGCTGGCGACGGCAAGATCGCAGGTGGCCACCAGTTGGCAGCCGGCCGCGGTGGCGATGCCCTGCACCTCTGCAATGACGGGCTGCGGAATGCTCTGCAGCTTCATCATCAGTTCGGAACAGACGTCGAACAGGCGGCGGTACGTGGTGACCGAGCGGCCAATCATCTCCGAGAGATCATGGCCCGCCGAGAACGCCGGGCCGTTGGCGCGCAGGATGAGCGCGCGGACGGACGTGTCGGCGGACACCGAACCAAGGCAATCCAGCATCTCCAGCATCAGGCCCAGCGAGAGCGCATTGCGGCGGCTGGCCCGGTTCAAGGTCAGGATGCCGATGGGGCCGTCCGTGGAGTACAACAACGAATCATAGGGCATGTTAATTCACCCGCTTATCCCGGCCCGCCCATTCCTTCTCACGCAGCTCGTTCTTGCGGATCTTGCCGGTGGCGGTTTTGGGCAGTGGGCCGAACTGAATCTGTTTGGGGCATTTGAAGTGCGCCATGCGGTCGCGGCAGAAAGCGATGATGTCGTCCGCAGTGGCGGCGCCCTCCTGTTTCAGGGTAACGAATGCCTTGGGCACTTCGCCCCAGCGATTGTCCGGGATGGCTACAACGGCGGCCTCCAGCACGGCCGGATGTTCGTAGATTGTCTTCTCCACTTCGACCGAGCTGATGTTCTCGCCGCCGGAAATGATGATGTCCTTCTTGCGATCGCGGATCTCCAAATACCCGTCCGGGTGCATCACGGCGTAGTCGCCCGAATGGAACCAGCCGCCGCGGAAGGCCACTTCGGTCGCCTCCGGGTTGTTGTAATAGCCGATCATGACGTTGTTGCCTCGCATGATGACTTCGCCCATGGTTTGCCCATCGGCGGGCACGTCGTTCATCTCTTCATCTACCAGGCGGACGTCGGTGCCGAAGATGGTATACGGCACGCCCTGGCGGGCTTTGCGTTGCGCGCGCTCGTCGGCCGGCAGCTTGTTCCATTCTTTGCGCCACGCGCATAGCGTCATGGGGCCGTAGGTTTCGGTCAGGCCATAGCAGTGGAACATCTCGGCGCCCATCTCTTCGGCCGCGCGCAGCACGGCGGGCGATGGCGGGGCTCCGGCGGTGATGATGCGCAGGCCGTGATCGAAACGCACCTGATTCTGCGCGGCGTAATGGGCCAGCGCGCCCACCACCACCGGCGCGCCGCACAGATGCGTGACACCTTCCGCGCGGATCGCCGCCACGATGGCTTCCGGCGCCGGCTGGCGCAGGCAGATGTGCGTGCCGCCCGCCGCCGTGACGGCCCACGGAAAGCACCACCCGTTGCAATGAAACATCGGCAGCGTCCAGAGATAAACGCTGTCTTCGCGCATGCCGTACTCCAGCATTTCGCCCAGCGCGTTGAGCGCCGCGCCGCGATGCGAGAACATGACGCCCTTCGGAAAGCCGGTGGTGCCGCTGGTGTAGTTGATGGAGAGCAGGCTGTCCTCGCCGGGCTCGGGGACGTCGCCGATGCTGTCGTCGCCGGTGGCGAGGAACGCCTCGTAATCCATCGGCGGCGCGTTAAGGATGGGCGCCAGTTGCGGGTCGATCAGGATGGTCTTGGCCCCGGAATGATCCAGGATCCAGCGCAACTCCACGGCGGCAAGGCGCGTGTTCAGCATCACCAACACGGCACCCAGTAGCGGTACGGCGAAGTGCGCCTCCAGTGCCATGGGCGTATTGGGCGATAGGACAGCGACGCGGTCCCCCGGGCCGATGCCTTCCTTGCGCAGCGCGGAGGCGAGGCGGAACACGCGGCGCTGGAACTCCGCGTAGTTGTAGCGCTGCTCGCCGTAAACCACGGCAAGTTTATCGCGGTAAACAGAAGCACTGCGAGCGAGGAAAGACAACGGAGTCAGGGGTGCTTTCATTGTGGCTATTGTAGCGGTGCGCCGTACGGTTCGGTCTGGACTTATATAAGTCAAAAATTATATTATTGGCCCATGGATGTTCTTCGCTATATAGGAGCGGTCACGCGCCGCCTGGAAACGCGTGAAGTGGAGGGCAAGCCCGCGCGTGTAGCGCATGCCACTTGTGCCTACGATACGGATGCGGACGATCTCTGGGACGCGCTCACGAACGCGGACCGGATTCCCCGCTGGTTCATGCCGATCACCGGCGAACTGCGCGTGGGCGGGCGATACCAACTGCAGGGCAATGCGGGCGGGGTGGTGAAGGCTTGCGATCCGCCCAAGCGTTTCGAGATCACCTGGGAGATGGGGCCGCAGGTGAGCTGGGTGAATGTGACGTTGACGCCGCGTTCCGATGGCGGCACCACGCTGCACCTGGAGCACATCGCGCACGTGCCGCCGGAGTTCTGGGACCAGTATGGGCCGGGTGCGGTCGGCGTGGGTTGGGACCTGGCTCTGATGGGGTTGGGCGAGCATACCCGCAGCGGAGGTGCTACGGTGGATCCTTCGAACGCAATGGCATGGATGGCATCTGAAGAGGGCCGCGAGTTCATCCGGCAGAGTAGCGAAGCATGGGGCGAGGCATCGATTGCAGGCGGTACGGACGCCGAAGCAGCACGCGCCGCGGTGACTCGTACCACCGCCTTCTACACAGGAGCCTAAATCCGTGAACGCCTTCGACGTTCTGGGCGACCCGGTGCGTCGCCGCATTCTGGAACTGCTGGCCTCGGGCGAGCAGCCGGCCGGGGCGATGGTGGAGGCGATCCAGAAGGAGTACGGCATCACGCAGGCCGCTGTGTCCCAGCATTTGAAGGTGCTGCGGGAGAGCGGCTTTGCGTCCGTGCGTCAGGACGGGGCGCGGCGTCTGTATAGCGTCAGCGTTGCGCCGTTGCAGGAGGTGGACGCCTGGCTGGGCCAGTTCCGGATGCAGTGGGAGAAGCCGCTCCGGGCGCTAACCGCCGAAGTCGCGCGGGGCAAGAAGGAACGGGCTACCAGTGCATCACAAAGCCGCCGTCGACGTTGATGGTTTGGCCGGTGACCTGACGGGAGCGCGACGACGATAGAAACGTGACCATATCGGCGATATCGGCGGGCTCCTGCCAGCGTCCCAGCGGCACCACGGCGCGTAGTTTGGCGGCGCCCCATTCCTCAAGGGTGGCCTGGCGCTCCGGCGGCAGCCCGGCCTGTGACGCCTGCCAGATGCGCTCCATCAGCGGCGTGTTCACCATGCCTGGGCAGACGGAGTTCACCCGCACTCCGTAAGGCGCCAGATCCTTGGCGAGGCATTGCGCGAAGTTGATGTTAGCGGCTTTGGTGGCGCTGTAAGGAGGGTCGGTCTGGGAGCCGATCTGCCCGGCCACTGACGCCAGGAAGACCATGGTGCCGCGGCGCCTTTCGCGCATGCCGGCCGCCACCGCATGCGCGACGTTCACCATGCCCATGATGTTTACTTCCAGCACGCGGGGCCAATCGGCAGGCTCCAGGTTGGTCAACGGGAAGCCGAACTTGCCCGAGCCAATGGCGGCGGCGTGGACCAGGTGGTCGACGGGGCCGTAGAGACGCTCGGTTTCAGAGAGCGCGGCCTTCACGGCGCCCTCGTCGGCGACGTTGACGGGGATGACGCCGGCGGCGGGGTTTAGGTCCCAGATCGCGACGCGGCAGCCTTCACGCTGTAAGGCTTCGACGCAGGCGGCACCGATCCCGCTGGCGCCGCCGGTGACCACGGCGACGTGGTCTTTCAGTTCCAAGTCCATGCGGACAGGTTACCGCGCGTGGGAAGGCTGTCACTATGGAAGGGTCAGATGCGCCGCGACATCAACCAGCTTCTCGAAGACGCCAGGGAGCGACTTCCCGCAGATCTCCTGGCGCTGCTTCTGCAACTATCCACCGCAGAGAGGAACGAGGCTTCGAACATTGCCGACGACATCCGGTACAGCTTCGTGAGCGGTTATGCTCAGCGCCGTCGGTGATCAAGCTGGTCGCGGCGATCGCCTCTGAGCGGACGCCACTCCGGCAGACGCGGGTGTTCCGCATCTTTAGCACTCTGGCCGAATACAGAACGTCCGACCTTCCCGCGGCATTGCAGGAGAGCATCGCCCGTGAACTGCAAAGGATCACGCCGCTGCTGGCTACTGTCGTTGAAGATTCCGAAGCCGCCACGCAGGCACGCCAGGCCAGCCTCGTCGTACTGGCGCTGTTTGCTCCCGAGACACCTCTGCTCCAGGAGCGCATGGTGGAGCACATACGCGAACTCCCGGATGGCGCTACGGACATGGACTACTTCGAATTCGGTTGCGCGGAGCGGCTGCTTTCGGGATCCGACGCCTGGCGGTCGCTGATGCGCGAACTGGCGGAGCGGTATCTCGCGAATCCCAATCCGAGCTGTTTGACCCCCGTGGAGCAAATGGCGCTCACCCGGCATCTGGCGTTCCTCTGGCAAGGCCCGGCGCCCGATCCGAAGTCGGTGCAGATTTGCGCTACGTTATCGCCTTACGGCCCGCAGGTGGTGCTGGATCTGCCTCCGCGATTCGCTGCCTCGCCTGTCTCGACACACGCCCCTTTTCGAAGTGCTTGGAAGCTGCCGACGGACTGTGGTTTCCGCACGGCCTGCCCGCCCCCACCGCCGTCGATGCCGCCTCGAAGGCCACACTGCTGGCCATCGCCGGATGTGACTACGTTCGGACCAAGCCGACCAATCTGCTCGAGTTGTTCCCGGTACCCCGTTCCCCGCGAGCTATTTGGCACCTGGGCCTCAAACCTCGCCCCATAACCGGCACAACCTCCTGCGCCTTTTCCCCAACTGGTGCATCCTAGAACCATGCATCTGGCGAAACTCACCCTGGGAGTACTTATGTCCGCAGCCGCTTTCGGCGCTTCCCTCCATGACTTCACGATGAACGACATCAAGGGCAAGGCCACCCCCCTCGCCTCCTATAAAGGCAAGGCCGTCCTGGTGGTCAACGTGGCCAGCCAGTGCGGCTACACGCCGCAGTACGCCGGTCTCCAGTCCCTCTACGAAAAGTACAAGGACAAAGGCCTTGTCATCGCCGGCTTCCCGGCCAACAACTTCGGCGCACAGGAGCCGGGCACCAACGATGAAATCAAGACCTTCTGCGAACGCAACTACAAGGTCACCTTCCCGATGTTTTCCAAGATCTCGGTGACGGGCTCCGACCAGGCTCCCCTCTACAAGTACCTGACCGACTCCGGCGGGAAGGTGTCGTGGAACTTCACCAAGTTCCTGGTGGGCAAGGACGGGCAGGTGATCAAGAAGTTCGATTCGGGCGTGAAACCGGACTCCGAAGAGTTGACAAAAGCCATCGAAGCGGCCCTCCGGTAAGCAAGTTAGAATAGTAGGGTGAATCAAGAGATCACCACGGCGGACGCTACCCCACCGTCCGCCGCCCCATCGCGCAAGGAAACGCCGCGCGGCGCCATCGCGGAGTGGACTGTCACCATTCTGCTGCTGCTATTCGGCACCACGACGCTGGTACAGGCGTTCGTCATCCCCACCGGGTCCATGGAGGACACGCTGCTAATCGGGGATCACTTGCTGGTGGACAAGCTGACCTACTCGCCGCCGGGGCCCATCAGCCAGCATCTGCTGCCCTACCGCGATGTGGCCCGCGGCGACATCATCGTTTTCCGCTACCCGGTGGATATCCGCCAGACCTTCGTGAAGCGTGTGATCGGCGTTCCGGGCGACCGGTTGCGGCTGGAGAACAAGCAGGTCTTCCTCAACGGCAAGAAGCTGGAAGAGCCCTACAAGTACCACAAGACCGAGTACATCGATTCCTACCGCGACAACTTCCCCTCCACGCCGAATATGCGTCTGCTGGGCAAGGGCGACGAAATGCTGGAAAAGCACGTCACCAATGGGGAAGTTGTGGTGCCTCCGGGCCACTACTTCGCGATGGGCGACAACCGGGATTCCTCGCTCGACAGCCGTTACTGGGGCTTTGTCCCGCGCGAGAATATCGTCGGCAAGCCGCTCATCATCTACTGGAGCTACGACGCCCCCACCGAGCGGCTGGCGAACCCCACCATCGGCCTGGACCATATCCTGGACCTGGCGCAGAACTTCTTCACCAAGACGCGCTGGCGCCGGACGTTCATGCTGATCCGTCCGCACAAGATCACCTAGGCAGACCACCATGGCAAAAGCAACGAATTACGGCCTGATCCTGGCCGGAGGCCGAGGTACGCGCTTCTGGCCCCGGAGCCGCAAGGCGCGCGCCAAGCAGGTGCTGGAGTTTTTCGGCGAAGGCACGCTGATCCAGCAGACTGTGTCGCGCCTGGCGCCTGTCATTCCGCCGGAGAACATCTGGGTAGTAACCAATGACCTGCTGCGCGAGGAGATTGTGCGGCAGTTGCCGAAAGTGCCGAAGCGGCAGATTCTGGCCGAACCGTGCGCCCGCAATACCGCGCCGGCGATTGGCCTGATCGCGCACCTGCTGCACCAGGATGACCCGAATGCGGTGCTGGGCGTCTTCCCCGCCGACCACTACATCACCAAGCCGGCGCGCTTTCTCCGCCTGGTACGGCCGGCGTTGAAGGCGGCGTCGCAGGGCAGCCTGGTGGTGTTGGGCATTCAGCCGCGCTGGGCCGAAACCGGCTATGGCTACATCGAGTTCGAGCCGGGCTTCACGCCGGGCGAGCCCAAGGCAGTGGCCACGCGCAGTTTCCGCGAGAAGCCGAAGGCGGAGGTGGCCGAGGAGTTCGTCAAAGCCGGCAACTTCTGTTGGAATGCGGGCATGTTCTTTGGCAAGGCCGCCACCTTCTGCGACGCCATGCGCGCGCATGTTCCGAAAACGGCGGCGCTGCTGGCGGGGCTGCCTTCGGTCCGCAGCCGCAACTTCGGCGCCAAGCTGGCGGAAGTCTTCCCCTTATGCGAGAACATCTCCATCGACTACGCCGTGATGGAGAAGTACGCCGGTGTGATGGGCGTGGCGTCGGACGATATCGGCTGGAACGATGTTGGCAGTTGGAATGCGGTGTATGAACTCATGCAGCGCGACGCGGCTGGCAACGCGGCGCGGGCCACGCAGGCCGTCTTCCAAGCGTCGGAAGGCAACTTCGTCGACGCGGGCGGGAAGTTGGTGGCGCTGCTGGGCGTGAAGGATCTGGTGATTGTCGATTCGCCCGATGCGCTGCTGATCGCCGATCGCAACCAGGCGCAGTCGGTGGGGGATCTGGTCAAGCTCCTGGAGAAACAGAAGCTCGACCATCTTCTATAGGCCCAAGCCTAAGGCCGGATGCCGGTGGCCTTCGTCCGCACGCGGTACAGGCCGGTGCGGGCGGTGATGTACAGCGTGCCGGCGTCGGCGTCGCCCCAGTGCAGGTTCGCCGGGATCTCCGGCGTCACAATCACGCCCAGACGCTTGCCCGAAGGGTCGAAGACATGGGTGCCGCCGGGTCCGGTGCAGTACAGATTCCCGTTCGTGTCGATCTTCATGCCGTCCGGGTTGCCGGCTTCGGTCAGGTGCGTGAGGTTGGCGAATTCCGTGGGCTCGCCCAGCGTGCCGTCCTCCAACACCGGGAACTTGTTCCACAGCCGCGCCTTCGGATCGGAATTGCCGACGTAGAGGAACTTCTCGTCGGGGGTGAAGACCAGGCCGTTCGGTCGCCGCATCTTGCTGTAGAGCAGCGTCAGCACGCCATCCTTCAGCATATAGATGCCGTTGTAGGGCAGTTCCTTGCGCGGATCCTCATCCTGCAGCGGCATGCCATAAGGCGGATCGGTGAAATAGAGCGTTCCGTCCGATTTATAAACCAGATCATTCGGGCTGTTCAGACGCTTGCCACCCTCATGCGACACCAGCACTGTCAATGACCCGTCGTGCTCCAGGCGTGTCACGCGGTGGTTGGAATGCTCGCAGATCACCAGGCGGCCTTCCTTATCTCGCGTGAGCCCGTTGGAGCCGATGAACGCCCCGGGCGGCAGGTCGTTGCCGTCGTAGCCGCTGGGCTTGCGGAAGAGCTGGATCTCGCCGTCGGGGGTGCGGCGGAAGATGCTGTTTTCCGGAATATCGCTGAAGTACAGCGAGCCGTCCGGAAACCAGATGGGGCCTTCGGTGAAGGTGAAACCGCCGGCCAGCTTTTCGATGGCGGCCCCGGAGTCGACCAGGGCGTCAAGGGCAGGGTCCAGGCGGACGATACCGGGAGTAAACGTTGGTTGCGCGCTCATTGTCAAAGTCTGATTCTACATCGCAAAGTTGCGGTTGGTGCTTGGAGATGGCAGGGTGACGTGGTACATTAATTAAAGTGCGTGACCGCAAAGCGGGGACGTAGTTCAGTTGGTTAGAACGCCGGCCTGTCACGTCGGAGGTCGCGGGTTCGAGCCCCGTCGTCCCCGCCATCGCACTCTCCTCCTTCCCATCCTCCTTTTTCCTGTTCCTTTCGGAGTTCCATGTCACAACCCCCTAAAATTGAGCTGATCCAGCGTCCGGACTATCGGGAGGGCTACGCCAACTCCGTACAGGTCCGCGCCAACCTTTGGGATTTCTTTCTGATGTTCGGGCTGGTGCAGCAGAATAGCCCGGAAAGCGTCTCCATCCAGAATTTCCAGGGTGTCTATCTGAGCCCGCAGCAGGCCAAGGCTCTGTTGAACGTGCTGACGCAGAACATCAAAGAATACGAGGCGGCCTTCGGGGAGATCCGGCTGGAGCCGCAGGCTCCGGGAACCGGCAGTTTGTTGCAGTAACCAGCAAGACTAATCGAAAAAGAAAAAGGGCCGGGGGTCTCATCGACTCCCGGCCCTTCGTGTATTCCGAGTGAGATGCCGGTGCTTAGCGCACCGACATCGTCACCGTTCCTTGCGTGCTGACGCCGCCGACGATCACTTCCACCGGAACGTTTGCACCGGTGGGCGCATCGTTCGGGATGATGAAGTTGACCTGGCCGAGGCCGAGGACGACCGTCGGCACCGGGCCCGCGTAGAGCACCGTGGCGTCACGGCCGCCGACTCGCACCGTTACCGGGGCGACGATGCGGCGGGTGCCGGTGGCGATCACGCCGGTCTGGCCGCCGGGGCTCAACTGGCCTTCGCCGGTGAGGTATACCGTGGCGACTTCCCCGCGTGCCGCGGCGTTGCCCGTGGTGTTGGTGGAGCCATTCTGGTTCTGGATGGCGCCGGCACCGGTACCCTGCTGGTTGGCAGTGAAGATGGCCGGAGCGGTGTCGACCACCCGGATGGAGACCGGCTGGCTGCGCACACCCTGGTACTCGACGACCACGCTCGTGGTGGCGCGGCCGGCGACTTCATAGGGCACAATCGCGCTGATCACGTCGTTGCGTACGTACACCAGCGGTGCCGCGATGTTGTCGAACAGCACGCGGGTGCTGGCCAGGTTCGTGTCAATCGTGCCCTGGGCGGTCAGCCGGGCGGTGGTGATGGTGGTGGGGCCCATGTTGGAGCCGAAGATGGCCGTGATCATGCCCGGGGTAACGGCCGTCGGCAGGAAGCTGGCCGCGTTGGTGACCGAGGTGATCTGGGCCGGAGTGACGGCGCTCAGGGTCAACGTCACGGGGATGTTGATGGGCGCCAGGCCGGTGGTGATGGTAACCGTACCGGTGTAGGTGCCCGGGGTGAGCGTCGAGGTGTTCACGCCAACCGTCAGCGTGGTGGGCGTGGTGCCGGAGGTAGGCGTCACGGTGAGCCAGTTCGGCGCCCCGCCGCTAACCGTGGTGGCCGCGGTAAAGGGCACATTGGCACCTGTGGAGGCCAACTGAATTGTCTGGGACGCGGGGTTGCCGCCCGACGTGGTAGCCGTGTAGGTCAACGACTGCGGGGTGACCGTGATGTTCGGCGCGGCGATCACGTTGAGGGTGATGGGAACCACCTGCGGTGTGTTCCCGGCGCCCGACGCGCTGATGACGACGCTGCCCGAGTAGCTGCCGATCGGCAGCGAAGAGCCGTTCACACTCACCGAAATCGAGCTCGGCGTGATGTTGGTGACCGGGGAAACGGTCAGCCAATTCGAGCCATTCAGGGTCGAAACGGTAGCGGTGTAGGTGAGCAGGTTGCCCGTGCTGGAGACATCCAGGCTCTGGGCGGCCGGGGCGGCTGCGCCCTGGATCTGTGTGAAGGTGAGCGGACCGGGGCGAACCGTGAGGTTCGTCGCGCCGCCAACCGTGTAGACCACTGGAACCACCAGCGGGCTGTTTTCCGCTGTGTTCTGCGCGGCGGTGATGAGCACCGCGCCGTAGTAGGTGCCCTCGGCAAGGCCCGCGGGATTCGCGCTGATCTGGAGCGTCGTCGGTGTGCTGGACGTGCTCTGGCTGACCGTCAGCCAGGTAGCACCCGTGCTGGTGACCGCCGTCGGCGTGATGGACACGGAGCCGCCCGTCGTGCTGATGTTCAGATTCAGCGGTGTCGGCGCGGCGTTGGTCTGCGAGGTGAAGTTCAGGATCCGCGGCGTCGGGTTGAGCAGCGGAGCCGAACTGACCGTCAGACGCACCGGGATGTTCAGCGGCGCCTGGCCGGGGGTGGTGAACGAGACCACGCCGGTGTAGGTGCCCGCCGTGAGGTTGGCGGCGTTGACGTTAATGGAGACCGTGGTCGGCGTCGTAATGCTGCTCTGAGAGACGCTGAGCCAAGGCGTGCCGCCGAAGGGCGAGTCGATGGTGGAGGTGGCGGTGAAGGTGATGGGAGCGCCGGTGCTGGTCACTTCGATGCTCTGCCCCTGACCCGCGCCCACCGAACCACCAATCTGGTAGTTGAACTGGGCGGCGGTGGGATTGACGCGGAGCACCGGATTGCTGTTCACGATCAGCGTTACCGGAACCGAGATGGGGTTCGTCGACCCGGCTAGCTGAACACCGACGGTGCCGCTATACGTACCGGCGGTCAGGCTGCCCGGGTTCACCGAGACCGCAACCACGCCCGGGCCGGTGCCGGATGCAGGAGCGACGTTCAGCCAGTTGGCTCCGGTGGATGTAGTGCCGGTGGCCGTGAAGCTGGCCGAGGCCCCGTTCAGGGTGTTCACCGTCAGGAACTGCGTCGGCGGGTTGGTCCCGCCGGTCTGGAAGCTGAAGTTCAGCTGGTTGGGCGTCAGCGATCCGGTCGGCGCGTTCCCCAGGTTGAGTGTGACCGGGATGGTGAGCGGTGCGTACCCGCCGCTGGTGAACGTGATCGTGATGGTGCCGTTGTAAAGGCCAACAGGCAGTGCCGTGAAGTTCTGGACGCCAACATTGACGGTGGCCGTCGCCGCGGCGCCCGTGGAGAATGTCTGGCCGATGTTCGGACCGACGGCAAGCCAGTTGATGCCCGTCCCGCTGACCGAGGCCGTGGCAGTGAACTGCGCGGCCGCCGGCGTGGTGATCGTGATCGCCTGGTTGTTAGGCTGCGTCGTGCTGCCCGGAGGCACGTTGAAGATGAGCGATGTCGGGCTGGCCGTGGGAGAACCGGTGCCGCCGCCCGTGGTCGAGACGGTGAAAGTCACCGGCACATCGCACGTCGTGTTGTTGATGGTCACCCGGATGCTGGCCGAATACGTGCCCGCCGGCAGACCGGAAGGATTCGCCTGCACCGGGATGGTTTGTTGACCGGTCCCAAACGGATTGAAAATCGTCAGCCAGGCCGGGTTCACAATCGCGCTGAGCGAATAGGAAACGCCGGCGCCCGGGTTGATGGTAAGGTTCTGCTGTACCGGCGTGGAACCCGGAGCCGAGTTGAACGTCAGCGGCGAAGGCGTAGCCAAGCCCACTGCGCAGGTGCCGCCGGTGCCGCCGCCGCCCGTGCCGATAGTCAAGGTCACCGGAATCGTCTGCGGTGTGCCGCCGATCGGCGTGATCGTAATGTTGCCGAAGTAGCTGCCCGTGGCAAGAAAGGTAGGGTTGGCGCTGACGACCAGGCTGGTCGGGGTGGTGCCGCTGGCCTGACTAAGGGTAAGCCAGCCGCCGCCAGTGGACGTAGTCGCCGATGCCGTGAAGCTGACCGACTGCGTCGTGCTGCTGTTGATCGTGATCACCTGCTGCGTGGGCAGTTGGGCGGTGCTGGGGGTATTAAAGGTAAGGCTGCTCTGCGACAACAGTAGACTGCCGCCGCCCGTGCTGCCCGAGCCCACGGCGAATTGCACCGGAACGTTGGTAGACCCGATGCCCGCCATGGTAACGACGAACGAGCCGGCGTAGTTGCCATTCGGCAGGCCTACCGGGTTGGCGTTGACCTGAATCGTGGTCGAGCCGCTGACGCTGCCGCTGGTGGGGTTCACGGTCAGCCAGGCGCCGCCGCTATTTGTGGTGACGTTGCTGACGGTGAAGTTCGTGTTGAAGCCGGGGTTCAGCGTAATGATCTGCTGCGACGGTGTCGTCTGTCCAGCCGAGCTGCCGAGCGACACGCTGGAGGGGCTGACGAAGCCGGAGCCGCCCCCGGTTCCACCCACCACCAGGGTGACGGGGACCTGGAGCGTGTTCCCTAAACCGCTGACGATCGTGATGGTGGCACTATATGTTCCTACGGCAAGGGAGGTGTAGTTCACCGGAGTGACGGTGAACGATGCCGATGTGCCCGAAGGCGCCGAAGACGGAGAGATCTGGAGCCACGTGGTGGAACCGCTGCTGATGGTAACCAGCGCGCTATACGAAGTTGCTAAAGATGAGAACACCTGCAGCAACTGCGCGGAAGGCACCGAGCCTCCTGGCGTGTAGTTGAACGTAAAGTTGGTGGGGAGCGCGGAAAGCGACCCGCTACCTGTGCCCGATCCGGTGACGGTGAGCGTTACGTTCACTGTGGAAAAGACGTTGCTGAAGGCGGTTGCTACAAACGATACCGTTGCCGTGTAGGTGCCGGCCGTGAGTTGGTTGGCGTTGACCACCGCGATGGTGACTGTGGAATTCGCCGTACCGGTGCCAGGGGTGACCTGCAGCCAGTTGACACCCGACACCGGCCCGGTGACATAGTTCGCGAAAGCCGCGAAGTTCAACGCAGTCGGGGTGGAGGTCAACGTCACCTGCTGGCTTGGCGGAGCCACGCCCACCGAGGTGTTGAACTGCAGGATATTCGGCGTCACCGCGAGGGTCTGCGCGAGCAGTGGCTGGGAAGCCGAGGCAAACAGTGCCAGCCATAAAGAGGCGGCAACAAAGGAAGCTGCGGGCTTACGTTTCAATGGAGTCTCTCCCAAGGACATTCTGACAGAGTGGATTCGTACGTATAGAGACAAGATGTCTCCAGTAGGTTACGGAGGGACGCGGAGACTGCCCGGGACACGAACGGGGTTCGGTGGCTCCTGGCATTCGATCCGTGTCTGAGCAATTTAGATGCCAAACCGGGACCTCACGGAATTCTATATACTTCCGCATAGCACCACCGGTGGGGGCTATCTGACAGTGAGTCGTTTTGCCTCACCCCCGGCAGGAAAAAGCTACTTACTTATTAACCCGGCCTAGTGGCCTTCGGCTTCGAGAAAGCGTTCGGCCTCAATAGCCGCCATACAGCCGGCGCCGGATGCCGTAATGGCTTGCCGGTATACGCGGTCCTGCACGTCGCCAGCATGGAAGACGCCGCGGATGTTGGTTCGGGCGCCGCCATGCGAACGGATATAGCCGTCTTCATCCAGGTCAAGCTGACCAACGAACGGCTTGGTATTGGGAATGTGGCCGATGGCGATGAAGAGGCCGTCGACATCCTGCACGCGCGTGTCCCCGGTGATCAGGTTGCGCAGCTTTACGCCCGTGACGGTGCCCTTGCTGACGTCATAGACTTCGTCGATCACCGAGTTCATGACGGTCTCAATCTTAGGATTCGCGCGTACGCGGTCGATCATGATCTTGGAGGCGCGGAAGGAGTCCCGGCGATGCACCAGCGTCACGCGCCGCCCAAAGCGGGTGAGGAAGTTTGCCTCTTCCATCGCCGAATCGCCGCCGCCCACCACCATAATCTCGCGATCGCGGAAGAAGAAGCCGTCGCAGGTGGCGCACGAGCTGACACCTTTGCCGATGAGCTTGTATTCGGAATCGAGACCCAGCCAGCGGGCTGAGGCGCCCGTGGCGACAATCAGCGTGCGGGTTTCGATCCATTCGCCTTCCACACTGAGGCGGAAGGGGTAGGATTTGAGGTCGGCTTCGATGACGGAGCCCGTCATGTATTCGGCGCCGAAGTGCTGTGCCTGATGCTTCATGCGCTCCACCAGCACCGGGCCGTCGACACCTTCCGGAAATCCCGGGAAGTTTTCGACCAGCGTGGTTATGGAAAGCTGCCCGCCCGGCTCATGGCCGGAGATGACAAGCGGCTTCAGATTCGCACGTGCCGTGTAAATCGCTGCTGTATTTCCCGCGCAGCCCGAGCCCAAAATGACGACATTTCGCATGTGTGGAGAGACTCCCTCATGCTAGCACGTCGGTTTGAATCTTGGACTTGCGCGGGCAAACGTACAGCAACGGTTGTAGCGGCGCTACCCTGCCGTATTCGTGATCTTCGTGTTTCGCAGTCCGCTGAAGCTGGTCCCAAAATAGGAAACGGCCACGGTTTCCCAGAACGCTTTGGTTACAGTGCAACGGCACCCCGGAGTGCAGGCTTTACAGGTGTACTGCCAGCAGGTGGGGCAGTAATGAAGGTCGGAAACCCTGCCGCGTTTTCCGCAGCAGTCACAATTGCTATGACGATTCTTTCCAGGCACGCTCGTAAACTCCATGAGACAGAAAGATCAGGGTGCGGGTAGGGGAGCCCGCTGCTGCGCCAGAAGCGCAGACCGATCCGGAGGGCGCCGCCGGGGATGCGGTAAGCCGCAGCGGAATCGCATCGCCGGCGCCTGCCGGATAGCCGGCCGCCACGATGCCTGCAAACAAGAGGATGCTCCCAGTATGGCGAAAGCGGCTATGGGGGTCAATGCTCGTGAAAGGGAGATCGGCGACGGCAAGCCGCCCGTGTTTGCACTTGGCGTAACCCATGGTAGAGTGGAAACTTCCGGCCAAAGGTCTGGTGCCGTCGCTCCCATGTCCATACAGGTATTTCTGCAAGGCAAACTTCTCGGGGTTCGCGGATTTCTGTCCGCCGGACAGGCAGGGCTGGAACCGGCGGCGCAGGAACGCTTGTTGGCCGGCAAGAGCTGGTGGGTGAGCCTGCTCACGGAGATCCTGCCGCGCGCCTTGCTGGCAGAGTTCGGACTCTCGAAGATTCTGTTGGGATCGAGCGGTGGCGGCCAGTTTCTGTTGGTATTGCCGCAGGAATTCGAAGCCCAGGCAGACGCCTTTTTAACTAAGGCCGCGGCCGGCATCGATGGGCTGAGCCACGGCAAGCTGAAGCTGGTTTGGGCATCGACGGAAAACCTGGGCGATTGGACCGTGGTGCGCAAACGGCTGCGCGAAGCCATGGCCACCCGCCGCGCGACACTGGCCAAACCTGGCGATGCATCCTGGTTTGCTCCTTACGATGCCGCCGCGGACCACGCCGACCAGACTTACTTCCAGGAAACCCTCGGCACCGGACTGGTGGAGCAGCGCGTCGTCGGCTGGTCTCCGGACACACCGGAACGCATTCTCCTGAATGAGGGCAAGTACACCTGGACCCTCGGCCCTGACCATGAACAGATCCTGTTGACGCGGCACGTGGCGCTGTCCGACGACGGCGGATCCCCGGTGACAGCGACGGAATTAGGACGCCGGGCCGACGGCGCGCCGGTGTGGGGCGTGCTGCGCGGCGACGTCGACAACCTGGATATCCGCTTCCGTCGCCTGGTGTCGATCGAAGAGCATGTGCAGCTGTCGGTGCTCTACAAGCAGTTCTTTGCCGGCGAACTCGAAGTGCTCTGTTCCATGCCCGAGTTCTGGCGCAAGGTGACCATTCTTTATTCCGGTGGCGATGACTTTGCCGCGTATGGCAGTTGGGACGCGCTGCTGGCACTGGCCCGCGAATTGCAACGCCTGTTCCGCCGGTTTAGCGAAGAAAGTCTGAAGGATTTCCCTGGCGGCGAAGGCAAGACGCTGACCATGGCACTGGCGCTGGCGGACCAGCCCGAAGCCGGCCTCGATACCGTCTTGCAGGAATCGGCGCGCATGCTGGAAGAAGCCAAGTGCGTCAGCCGCGACTGTTTCGCGCTGCTCGGCCGCGTGCTCGAATGGCGCCAGGTGAACGGCGCGTCGGAATTGAAGGATACGATGGTGCGCGTTGCCCAGGAATTCGGCGGCAGCACGCAGTTTTTGCGGGAATTGGCAGCCTTCTATCGCGAGGAAGTCTTTGCGCCCGTATCGACGCCGCGGCGGAAGGAAGGCGAGTTGGAGAAGCCCTGGCGGCTGCACCGGCGCGTGCTGCGCGTTCTGCCGCCGACGCGGGATCGCGAGTTGGAAAAGCTCCGCAGTACGCTGATGGTGGAGCTGGTGGGTAAGAATGCGTCGCAGGTGAAACTGCGGCCCGCCGGACGGGTCGCGCTAGAATGGGCGAGATTAGTAACGCAAGGATAAGAATTCATGGCAGAAGTCCAGAACGAAAAACGGGAGCAGCGGCCACCGCGCGAAGGCGGCGGACGGGAAGGCCGTGAACACCGCGAAGGCCAGGGTGGCGGCGGCGGCAGAGAAGGCCGCGGTGGCGACCGTGGGGATCGCGGCGACCGGCGCGATAAGCCGGGCGGGTCGCGTTTCGAAGGGCCGCCGGAAATCGACCTCGATAAGCTCATCGCCGACAGCCTGTACCTGGATAACCAGGCGCATGCCGTAGTTAGCCGCATGCGCGACATGGATTCGGGCACGCGGAGCCAGTTGCGGCGTTTGTACAACGCCGTGCGGCGCGCCACGCGGGCGCCGGAATCGGAACGCCAGCACCAGTTCGTGATGCTGCGCGCGCGTCTGGCTTACACTATCGCCCGCCACTCGCTGCGCAGCCTGGATGTATTGGAAAAGCTGCTGCTGCAGGTGACGCGCAAGAACGACGTGCGCGGCTACGAGCGCTTCCGCGACCTGTTTGAAGCCATCGTTGCCTACAACGAATAACGAATCGCTGGGTCATAACATGAGTTCTCACACCGCACAAACCGAGATCAAATTCCAGGGCAAGCTGGTCATTGAGGCCGATCTGACCTGCGAAACGGGCCTGCACATCGGTGCCGGCAAGGGGTCGCTTGAAATTGGTGGCGCCGACAACCCGGTGGTGAAGGATGCTTTCGGGCGTCCCTATGTTCCGGGCAGCTCGCTGCGTGGCAAGCTGCGGAGTCTGCTGGAGCAGGCTGCCGGCCTGAATCCGTCGACCATGGTATACCTGTCGCGGCGGCGCGGGCAGGAAGTGCGCATCCACCAGACGGACAAGCCGAATGACGAAATCTGCCTGCTGTTTGGGCGCAATCCGCAGCGCTCCGAACGCGTGGGCGGGGAAGCGCAGGATGGCGGCGTGGCCACGCCGGCGCGCCTGGCGGTGTTCGACGCACCGCTGGACCCGGACAGCATCACCGCGCAAATGCGCGAGAACCTGGACGACGAGCTCACCGAAGTGAAGAGCGAGAACGCTGTCGACCGCATCACGTCGCAGGGCAGCCCGCGTACGCTGGAGCGCGTTCCGGCCGGTGCGCGCTTCAAGGTCCGCCTGGTGCTGGACATCCTTTGCGACGAGGACAAGGAACTGGTGGCGAAGGTGGCCGAAGGGCTGCGCATGCTGGAAGACGACAGCTTGGGCGGCGGCGGTTCGCGCGGCAATGGCCGTGTGAAGTTTTCCTCCGTTAAGGCTTCCTGGCGCGGCAAGTCCTACTACAGCGAAGGCGGCGACGAGAAGGCGCTGCTGGCCGACGCCGATCTGGCGGCATTCCTGAAGCTGGCCAAGAACGGCATCGCGGCGGAACTTTCCTAAGAAGGGCATTCATGTTCCCTGGCCTGCTGGTAAAGCTACGCCCCACCACGCCATGGCGCATCGCCGCGGA
>JAEUQF010000396.1 GCA_016789745.1 Bryobacterales bacterium | reverse complement strand
GGCATGGAAGTTTCCATTCGGTAAACGCTGGACGGAACCCAAAGCCAGTGAATAACTGGCGATATCCACCGATACTTCTAATTCGGCAATTCGGGACGATTCATTAAGTTTCCAGACCTGAACACGGCTTTGAGCGTTGGGATCAGCACGGTGCCGCCAATTGCTGTTATCGAAAACAACAATCCGTGTGTCATCGCCGGAAAGATACTGCGCGTCATGCTGGTGGGAGAACCAGGGGCTTGGATCGAGGGAACGGATAGCGAAGTCGCCATCCCGGCCCAGCCGCCAGACGACCTCGCCGGAACCCTGGCCGTTCTCGTAGTCGATTTTGATCACCCAGTCCAGGTGGCGGAGCGACATCAGGAAATCGCCGTCGGGCGTCAGTTGGATGGAATTGGCATGGGTCCAATCGTTGGCTTCCGGAAGCAGGTAGAACGGAGGGCAACCGCCGCTGGCGGGCGTGCAGACTTCGTCAAAGAGCGCAGGCCGCCGCACATCGAGATGGGCGAAGGCGTCCCAAAACCAAACCACTTGTAAATCCCCGTTGAGGACAAGGATAGCATCACCGATTACCGATTTCGGCCCTTCGCCCTGAACATCAACCAGCACCTGCTCCACGCTCGCCAGCACGACCACGTTGCCGTCCGGCAGTGTCCGCGCCTCATGGTGAAAGCCCGTAATCGGGCGGGCACCCATCGCTGCCAACTGCGCGTTCACGCGTTCGGCATTGCTCTCGCGGACAGTCAACCCCTGAAGGTCGAACTCTCGTACGATCTGCTGGGTAGCATCTCCAAACGGGGCCTGGATAAGGCCCCAGAACGTACCTCCAGCCTCCAGGCGGGTGATGGTCTGGATGTCGCTGGCGTGATACCAGACAGGCTCCCCCCAAAGGTCGGTGGCGATCTGCAATTGGGACAAGGGGCTTTGCACGATGATGTCATCGCCGGCGGAGCGGGGCGGAGTTTGCAGAACGTCGTATGGGGCCGCAGGCAGATTAATCTCCCGGGTGAAAAATGACTGCGTTGGCCCAGAGCGGAAAGTCCCGTCCCGCTCTACCACGAAGTGCGCCTGATACTCGCGATTGGGGCGGAGTCCGGCCAGGTAAAAGCTACGGCTGCGCTCAGGATCACAGGGCACCGCCGGCGTCTGGCGGGGCGCCTTCCCGGCGGTGTCGAACTGTACCCACATTCTGCCACCATCCTGGCAAGCAGGGGCACTGAAGACAAACACCAGAGGGTGTGCGGTGCCCTGAACGAGGGGGTGCTCGCGGCCTGGCGACACAACCTCAACCCAGGTGCTAGCTGTAACGCTATCGCCACTGGCGGGGTCCAGCGAGACGACCTGCATTTCGTATATACCCTCATCTAGCGCCGCCCACAGCAGCGTCGGGTTGGGACTAAAATCGCGAATCAGGCGGAAGCCATCTCTGTCCGGATGCCGCACCTGGTAACGGTAGCGGAGGTGGCCGGATCCGGCACGGTCGGTCTGGACCGAATACTCGACGGGCATCCCCGGCCAGACCGGGGATGCGAGCGAAGATCGCAAACGGAGCTCATCAGCGGCCCTGAGCAGGGGCTGGGCGAAGAATAGGAGAAAAACAACACACAGCGGAAGCCGTAGTACGAACATACGGCGAGCCGGAGCATCTGTTATGCCATCCTGGATTTGCTGTATGCACCGCTAGGAAATCAGCCCGCGGCGGACGGCACTCAGAACCAGTTCCGCTGCCGTATGGACACCCAACTTCTCCATCACCCGCGCGCGGTGGGTTTCCACGGTGTGCAGACTCAGGCCCAGGCGAGCCGCAATGTCCTTATTGGAATTGCCCTCGGCGAGCAACTGATAGATATGCCGTTCTCGTTCGGTGAGCAGTTCGTAACGGTCATCCGGATTGTCGCTGCGTCCGCCGCGAGCATTCTGTTGATGGACGAACTGGCTTACCGCGGGACTAAAGAAGTGGCCGCCCTGGCGCACACTGTCGATTGCCTGGAGCAGTTCGTCTTCCACGCAATCCTTCAGCACGTAGCCTTTGGCGCCCTCACGAATGGCACGGAGAACATAGCGCTCATCGGAATGCATACTGAGCATGAGCACGGTTGCCGAGGCACAGGCACGGCGAATTTGTGCCGCAGCCTCCAGGCCGTTCAACTCCCGCATGCCTACATCAAGGATGGCGAGATCGGGCTTGCAGCGCCGGGCCTGCTCGACAGCCTCGGCACCGGAACCGGCTTCGGCCACCACTTCAAGATCGGCATGGCTCTCCAGGATTCGCCGTAGTCCTTGCCGGACTAAGGTATGGTCGTCTGCCAGCAGAATGCGTAGCGTACTCAAACCGCCACCTCCTCATCAGAATTTGTCTTACCAACAGGCGCTTTCTCAACCGGGAGTAGAGGCAGCGTCACTACCACTTTAGTACCGAGTTGGGGTTGCGTGTCGATCTGAATGCGTCCGTTCAGGCGAGCAACACGTTCGCGCATCCCAAGAATGCCGGTGCCACCGCGATGCGTGCTCTCTTCCACGCGGAAGCCGACGCCGTCATCGGCGATTTCCAGAAGCAGGTCGCGCGCCCGCTGCGTCAACCGCACCTGAACTTTCCCGGCCGATGCGTACTTCTCACAGTTATTCAGCGCTTCCTGGGTGATGCGATAGATGCAGGTCTTCAAGTCATCGGGCAGATTCTCATCCACGTCAACCGCGTCTAACACGGCAGCGATCCCGCTGCGGGCGGCGAAGTTGCCCACCTGCCATTGCAGCGCGGCTTCCAACCCCAGATCATCCAGCAGACTGGGACGGAGCATCAGAGAGATGTTGCGAACCGTGGTGACCGTGCGTTCGGCAAGATCACGGGCCCGGGCCAGACGCTGGCGGCTGGGCGATTCACCGGTTACCGCCAGTACCTGCGAGACCTCCATACGCAATGCAGTGAGGGTTTGGCCTACCTCATCGTGCAGCTCGCGGGACAGCGAGCGGCGTTCCTCTTCTTGGATGTCGATCAGCCGCGCGGACAATTGCTCCAGTTCGTACTTGGCCTTCTGCAATTCCTCAAAGTGATTGCGGCGCTCCCGTTCCCAGCGTGCCGCGTAACGCAGCGTGATGGAGGCCACGCCTATGCCCACCAGCAAAGAAGCCGCCAACAGCATGATGAGGTTGCGAGCCGATTGGAGTTGCTGTTCGGCGAAACGCGCCTCTTCCTCATGCAGTTCCTGCTGGCACTCCCGCACCAACGCCTCCACCGCTTCATAGGCTGCAATGCGGCGTGGTACATACTCGCCACGCACTAACTCGAGAGCGGCCATATCGGATTCGGTGTGGCCGGGAACCGAAACCAGCCAGTCAAGCAGGTCCTTCACCCGCTGGTCCACGTGAAGACGCTTCACCTTCTCGGGCTCAAAAGAGGCGACCCGGCGCAAAGTGACCTCCGCCTGTGTCCTCATTTCGGACACCTGTCCGGTGTAGTGCGAGTCTCGCGCCGGGCTGGTCGTCAGGAAGTACTCCCGCGCGTAGCTGCCGCCCAGCAGGATGTAGCGTTTCAGTTCCGACAGGCTATGCTCCAACTGCAGATAACGCTGGTAGGTACTCAGCTGCATGTCAGAGCGGGCACCCTGCAGCTTATACGCTTCGATCCCACTGAAGACAAGAAGGAATAGGATGGCCGCAAAGCCCGCTGCGAGCGCCATTCCCCCGGTGAACTGGGTTTTCCTGCCCATCGATTTGATAGCCGGCTCCGCTTCAATCATACCTCCGCACGCTCATTTTGAACGGCGAAGAGCATCGACAGCTTTCGGCCCGATTCTCTGTCAGCGGGTTCAAGCAGGCTGACCACCCGCAAGCCATTGTCCTGGAAGACGCGCCGCCAGCCCTCCGCGGTGCGGAAGAAATACGGCATGGGCTCCCAGGTGCCATCCATGGTTTGGAAGGTCTCCGTGCGCCACTCGCCGCCGGCCGCGATGGGACTGTCGGCAAGGGTCTGGATCAGGAGTGTGCCATCCGGGCGCAATAGATTCGCCAGGCTGCGCAGGTACGGTCCGATGTGCTCCTCGAGGATGGCGAAGTTGCAGATGATGACATCGAAGCACTCGCCAAAGCTAACCGCCCCGCGCGCCACTTCGTCATACCTGGCAACGTGCAGCTTGGCTCTCAGAGACGCAGGGACAGATTGAATCAGCGCGGCAGAGGCGTCAAACCCTACCAGGCCGGGCACCCCAGCCTCGTGCAGCCGCCGCAAGAGCCAGCCTTCTCCGCAGCCGGCATCCAGGACGCGCCGCGGCTGCCGGGCCAGGACTGCCTCGACGATAGCCTGGT
Source organism: Bryobacterales bacterium (assembly GCA_016789745.1). Lineage (GTDB taxonomy): Bacteria > Acidobacteriota > Terriglobia > Bryobacterales > Bryobacteraceae > CADEFT01. The sequence continues at coordinate 60,600 of JAEUQF010000396.1, read as the reverse complement.
CGGTAGCGATGCGGCGGCTGGGGATCAGACCTTCGCGGACAGCGCGAGTCCAGGCCGCGGCGTTCTGTTCCCAGCTGCGGTTGATTTCCTCAGAGAGCGACATGTTCGGATACGATCATACTTGGCTAACGGGCACAGGATGGTGATGGTGGTTCTGGTTATGGCAGGGGCACTGCATGCGGAGCCTGTCTGCCAGCCGTGCCATGCCCGGCAATCGCGCCAGCACGCCGCCAGCCCGCACGCGGCAGCACTCTATCCGGCGGCACTACATCCCCTGCGAGCACAGTTCGGAAAGGCGGCCGACCTGCGCCGCGGCTCCGGTTACCTGTTCCGCTTCGATTTCACGGGTCCGGGGGGGAAGGTGCGGGCCACCGACAGTAAGGATGTGATGGAACTGCCGCTCGAATGGGCGTTCGGGAGCGGGCAGCAGGCGGTGACTTTCGTCACGCGTGTCAACCAGGAGTTCTACGTCGAACATTACGGCAGCTACTATCCGGCCCTCCAAGGCTTCGGCCCGACCCCCGGACAAGACGTGTTGCAACCGGACTCGCTGGCTCGGGCCGCCGGGGTGTTGTATCCGCTGCGCGATCCGCAATCGGGCATCGACGGTTGTTTCGGCTGCCATTCCACGGGGCCCGTGCAGTTTGCCTTCGACGGACAAGTGCAACTTGGCCAGCCCGGCGTGCAGTGCCTGGCGTGCCATTCCGATACCACCGCGCATGTTGCGCAGCCGGACCAGCACCGGCCCGGCAACCCCGGCAAACTGTCTGCGGCGGGCCTGAACGATTTCTGCGGCCGCTGTCATCGCCCACCGGCATCGGCGGGCACAAAGCCGGATTGGAACTACGCGTGGAATGTGCGCCATCAGCCGCTGTACCTGGCCGAAAGCCGCTGCTTTGTAAAGTCGAAAGGGAAGCTCTCCTGCCTGACCTGTCACGATCCGCACCAGGCCGTGGCGAAACAGCCGGCATCTTCTTACAACCAGAAATGCGAAGGCTGTCACCCACAAACGAAGCCAGTGTGCCGCCAGCAGAGCCCCGCCAACTGCATCGATTGCCATATGCCCGCGGTGACGCCCCAATCGCCGCTGCGATTTTCCAATCACTGGATCGGCGTGTATGGCGACGGAGCGAAACTGAAGCCTTTACGCTAACGGGCGGGACGGGGGCTTGACACTCAGGGTTCCGGGTCGATAGGTTGTTTGGCGACATGACACGCCGACAGTTGCTCGCCACGCTGCCGTTTGCTGCTGCCAGCACGGCCATAAGCCTTCCGCAATTCGCCTTCGCCCAGGAAAAAAGCAAGCTCAAGATCACCGGGATCCGGCTGGTGCAAACCCGCCCGATTAAGCCGCCGCCCAAGTTCACGCCTTCGCCCGGCTCCTGGTCGACGCAGGGTGTGGAAGTTGCGAACCCCGTATCCATTTACCCCGAGTACAAGGCCACGCGCAGCCTGTTCGCGGCGGACAACGTGCCTAGCTTTACCGTGGAAATCACCACGGACAAGGGCATCAAAGGCTATGGCAATGGCGGCCCGGGCGGCGGCAACGTCGTGGTGGGCCACTTGACGAAACTGCTGCTGGGCAAGGATCCGTTCGACATTGAGCGCAACTGGGATCTGTGCTGGCGGGCCACGATGAGCTACGGCCGCATGGGCGTGACGATGAACGCCATCAGCGGCGTCGACATGGCCATGTGGGACATTGTCGGCAAGGCGTTGAACACCCCGGTGTACAAGCTGATCGGCGGTGCCGTGAAGGATCGCGTGCCGGCCTATTGCACGGGCAACGATATCGAGCAGCACGTGGAGTTCGGCTATAAGCGCCTGAAACTGGCCATCCCGCACGGGCCCGCGGACGGCATTGCCGGCATGCGGAAGAACGCCGAACTGGTGAAACGCGCGCGTCAGGCGCTGGGTCCCGATGGCGACATCATGCTGGATTGCTGGATGGCGTGGACCGAGCGCTACACCCTGGAAATGTGCGAGATGCTGGAACCGTATCGCGTCTACTGGGTAGAAGAAGTGCTGCAGCCGCATGATTACGCGGGCTTCGGCCGTTTGAACCAGCAGATCAAGTCCACGCGCATCGCCACCGGTGAGCATGAATACGGCCGCTACGGCTTCCGTTATCTGATGGAGGCGAATGGCGCCGAGATCTGGCAGCCCGACATCCAATGGTGCGGCGGCCTGACCGAACTGTTGAAGATTTCGGCGATGGCATCGGCTTATGACATCCCCGTGATTCCGCATGGCGGCGGGTTGAACGGCGCCATTCACTACACGATTTCGCACGTCAACGCACCCTGGGCTGAGTTGTTTATGCCGCCTCCCGGTGGACCCAAGGAAGCGTACACCATGTTCGAAGAGCAGTACGAAATCTCCCGCGGTCCGGAAGGCATCTATACAAAGCCGCATGAACGGCCGGGCTGGGGCTGGGATTTTGAGGTAGCCTCGTAGCTAAGAGGATCTGGGCATCATGCGTACTTTGCCGTTGTTCTTGATCGCCATCACCGCCGCGGCGGCGACACCTGGATCGGCCCCCACCTATTCGAAGGAAGTGGCGCCGATTCTGTTCAACCGCTGCGGAAGCTGCCACCGTCCGAAAGACATCGCACCGTTCTCGGTGCTGGATTACAAGGCGGCGCGGCCGTGGGCCAAGGCGATGAAGGCGTCGGTGCTGGCACGCAAGATGCCCCCGTGGTTCGCCGATCCGCGCTATGGCCACTGGTCCAATGACGCGCGGCTCAGCGACGCCGAGATTCGCACGATACAGGCGTGGGTGGATGCCGGTGCGCCGGAAGGCAATCCGCGTGACCTGCCCGCGCCACCGAAGTTCGTCGAAGGCTGGCAACTCGGCCAGCCGGATGCAGTTGTGGATATTGGCACTGACTACGAAGTGACTCCCAACGAGGACGCCTACGAGCACTTCGTTGTGGAAACAAACTTCAAGGAAGGCAAGTGGATTCGCGCGGCTGAGATCAAGCCTGGCAATCGCGAGGTGGTGCATCATGCGCACGTGCTTCTGGTCTCGAACGACCTGAAGCAGATGGAAGTTGCGTCGACGAAAAATGCTCCGACGCTGCAGCCTTACCTGATTCGCGAGGGCAAATTGAGCCGCATTCGCCAGGATGCGCCGATCCAGAACGATGGCTGCGCGGTGAACGCGCCGGATCTGCCGTTTTTAACGGGTTTTCAGGAAGGGGCGCTCGCCAGCTTCCTGCCGGGCCGTCCGCCGGATGTGTTCCCCGATGGCTCGGCCAAGTGGGTGCCGCCGGGGGCGAAGGTGGAGTTCGTGATCCATTACGCGCGCGTGGCCGATAAGGGCAGGCGGGACCGCACCAGCATCGGGTTCTACTTCTATCCGGGCGGAGAGCCGCAGCGTGTGCTGCGTCGCATGGATCTGCGCAACTTCTTCCTGCATATCCCCGCCGGTGCACCGAACACCGAGGTGCGCCGCTGTTATGAGTTCGAGAAGGACAAGCTGCTGCTGAGCTTTACACCGCATTTCCACTTCCGCGGCAAGGATGTCACCTATGAAGTGGTACGGCCTAACGGGAAGCGCGAGACCCTGCTGTATGTGCCCAAGTACGATTTCAACTGGCAGCTCGTCTACCGCCTGCGCGATCCGGTGCGGATTGAGAAGGGCAGCCGCATGATCGTCACCGTGCACTACGACAATAGCCCGAATAACCCGGGCAATCCGGATCCGAAGCAGACACTGCGCTGGGGCGACAAGAGCGAGGAAGAAATGATGACGAGTTGGATCGAATACTTCGATGCCGACACCGTCAAGACAGCGACTTCATCCGCACCCAGCAAATCGCGCTCAGCACGTTGAGCCCCATGACTAGGAAAAAGTAGGCATCGGCGCTGCCGGTCTGCGTCTGCAACAACGGGAACAGATTCGCGCTGACGAACGAGCCGAGATTGCCGAGCATGTTCATCGACCCGGTCACGGCTCCGGACTTCTTTCCCCCCAGGTCCATGCAGAAGGCCCAACTGGGGCTGATCACCATCTCCGCGCCGAAGGCCGCCAGCGTAAAGCCGAGAACCGCCATCCGGACCTCGGCGGCATAGGGCAGCGAGCCGACGCCCATCGCCGAGATGCAGAAGCCAATCATCGCGGGCAGTCGACGCGACCAGGCCTTATACGGCGAGCGGTATAGCGAATCCACCAGCCACCCCGTGAACCATTGCGACGTGGCGCCAACCAGCAGCGGCGTCATCGCCCAGGACGCGGCTTCGGTGGCCGAGAGCGCGTAGCGCTGTTTCAGGTAAGGCAGCATCCAGGACAGGCAGAGGAACGTGGTGAAGTTGACCACGAAATACTGCGCCATCGCCAGCAGCATGCGGCCGGAGCGGAACAGATCGCCGAAGCGCAGGCTGCTGCCCTCTATCGGCTCAGCACGCTGCGGCGGGTTGGCGGGATAGTCCCGAAACAGCGCGTACCAGCAGGCGGCCCATACCAGGCCGGGCACCGCCAGCCAGTAGAACGCAACGCGCCACGATTGCTGCGATAACAGCCACGCCATTACCGGAAACGCAGTGGCCGCGCCGATGCGCGACGCCGAGAAGATCACGCCATTGGCACGCCCGTGCTGCGACGGCGGCAGCCAGTTATAGAACACGCGCGCCGATCCGGGGAAGGCGCCGGCTTCGGCAACTCCAAACAGAAAGCGGATGGCGAGCAGCGTGGCAAAGCTTTCCGCAAGCCCGGTCGCAGCGGTCAGCAGGCTCCACAACGCCACGACAACGGTCAGCATCAAACGCGGGCCGTAGCGATCCGCCACCCACCCGGACGGGATCTGCGCCAGGGCGTAGCCCAAGGCAAAGGCGCTGAACACGGCGCCCATCCGCGCATCGGACAACTGCAAGCCGGTGCCGATGGCGTCCTTCGCCGAAGAGATGGCCGCGCGGTCTATATAGGTAATCAGCGATAAGACGAACAGCCCGGCAACAGCCGCGAGAGCCTTCACTTGGGTACCACCCACGAGTCGACAAAACGGTCATGCAGCGTCTGCTGCCTGTCCGTGAAAGCGATCAGCGCCAACGACACGATCGCGCCCACCCAGATCGCAAGGCTGATCATCTTCACCAGATAACGCAGCGAGGCGCGCGCGAACGAGAGCCGCTCCCCGCCGGTACGGACCACCTTTAGCCCCGACAGAGCTTTTCCGGGAGTGCCTTGCCAGGAGGCCGCGGAGTCAAAGCCCGCGTAATAGAGCCAGGGCAGCACGGCGGCGAGGGCAATCGCCACCGGAGAGAGGACCCCGCCCACGACAATTCCCAGCATTACGAGCGAACCGACGAAGAGCTTGTCGATAAGGAAGGCTTTAATGCGTGCGGAGGGATTGGCGAAGGCTCGCGCCGGCTCGCGCAGGGCAGGAACCGTGGCCGCGCCGCAGTTCAGGCAGAAGCTCCCCCGAGGAGGCAACGCAGCGCCGCACTTGTCACAAAACACCGAACCAGTTTACTTGCCGACGATCCAGAGGTAAATGCGGCGGCCGTCCACTTCCTGTTCTTTCACGGGCTTCCAGTCGCCCATGGAGAAGCTGTGCGAAACGATGCGCGTGCCCGGCTTTAATTCCTTCAACAGCCGCGGCTTGAGTTTTTCGTTCACCGAAGGCAGCAGGTAGAGGGTCACTACGTTGGCGGATTTGATATCGGCCTCGAAGAGATTCTTCTCGATGAATTGCACCTTGTCCGTGACCTTGGCGACGCGGGCATTTTCGTTGGCTTCGCGCAGGCGCTCCGGATTCAGATCGTAGCCGATGCCTTTGGCGCCCATCTTGGCGGCGGTCACCACGATACGGCCATCGCCACAGCCCAGATCGATGACGGTCTCCCCAGCCTTCACATCGGCAAGCTTCAGCATGCCCTGCACGACAACGTCCGGCGTCGGAACGTATGGTACATCCAACCCCTCTTCAAACTGCGCCGCGGCGCGGAACGGCATGGCACCGGCGAGCAGCAGCACCAAAACAGAGAATTTCAGGTAAGCACCTTTCATGAAGGCAAGGATACTAGAAACGACGCAGCGTCGAAGGGGGCAAACTTGCCGCAAGCCGTTGGTATAGTGTAGCCATGCACGTGACCCGTCGTAACCTGTTCGGAGCCGCACTTGCCGCCCCGTCGCTGATGCAGGCCCAGAAAGCGACGCATAAGTTCAAGCTGCGCTATGCCCCCCGTATCGGATATGTGAACAACCTGCCGGTGCCCCGCCAGTTGGAAATCTACGCCGAAAACGGCTTCACCGCTTTTGAGTACAACGGGCTGCCCTCGCACAGCCCCGCGGAGATCGCCACGTTCCGCAAGAAGATGGACGAACTGCAGATGTCCATGGGTGTGTTCGTGGTGAATCGCGGCGGCTGGAAGCCGACGGCTTTGCCGGATCGCAGCGGCCACGGCCGGTTTCTGGAAGACGTCAAACGCGGCATTGAGATCCACAAGATCATCGGGAACGAGTGCGCCACGGTGACCAGCGGACTGCAGGTTCCGAATCTCACCTTCGCGCAGCAGACGAGCAACTGCATTGAAGCCCTGAAGCGCGCCGCCGAACTGGTAGAGAAGACGAAGATGGTGCTGGTGCTGGAGCCGCTGAATCACAAGGTGGACCATGCAGGCTACTTTGTCAGCTACGTGGAACACGCGGGCGAGATCATCGGCGGCGTCAACCACCCGCAGGTGAAGATCCTGTTCGACATGTATCACCAGCAGATCACCGAAGGGAACATCATCAATCACATTGACCAGTATTGGGATCTCATCGGCTACTTCCAGGTGGGCGACGTGCCTGGCCGCAAGGAGCCCTACACCGGCGAGATGAACTACCAGAACATCTTTAAAGCCATTCACGCAAAGGGCTATAAAGGTATGCTGGGCGGCGAACATGGTCTGTCGGTGCCGGGGATGGAAGGCTTGAAGAAATGCTTCGACGCCTATCGCAAGGCCGACAGTTGGGACGCGTAGCCCGCGCTTCATGAACCAATCGCGATTCGTGCTGGCCGGCATCGCATTGCTGGCGGCAGTACAACTCCGTCATGCGGCAGCCGTCCATCTGAACGCCGATGAAGCGCTGATTTATCTACTGGCGAATCAGAACACGATCAGCGATGCGCTGGCTATGACGCGCGCCAATGCGCATCCGCCGCTGTTGACGTTGCTGTTGATGGGGTGGTCACGGATTTCGACAAGCGAAGTCTTCCTGCGCCTGATCCCGATCCTGGCCAACGCCGCGCTGCTGTGGTTCACCTACCGCTGGGCGAGCCTGGCGGTGGGCCGGACCGCGGGCGTGTTGCTGACGGCGACGCTCGCGTTCCTGCCCCCGGTGTTCGCACTCGCCTCCGAACTGCGGCACTACTCCCTGCTGTTGGCGGGGATTGCGGCCAGTTGGTGGACGATGGAAGAAGCCTTCCACCGCAAGTCGCCGCGATGGATCGCCATCAGTGCGGGTTGCCTCAGCCTGGCACTGCTTTCGCACTTCTCTGCCCTATTCGCGATCGCCGGCGCGGGGCTGTACGCACTCTATCAACTGCGCCACCGCGGCTGGCCCCGAAACTTGCTGTTGCCTTGGGCGACCGGCCAAGCCGGTCTGCTGGTGGTCCTGGCACTGCTTGCGTCGCAACTGCTGAGTCTGCGCGGTTCTGCAATGGCTCGTGAAGTACGTTCCACATGGCTCGCCGGCCTACAGTGCAATGCCGGCGACCTTGGCTGCACGGTCTCGAAGTTGCCCCCGCTGCTGGAGTTCTTCTTTGCGACGTGGTGGTTGGGCGCCATCGCGGGCTTGAGTGCTTTAGCCGGCTTGACCCTCCTGGCACGTGACGCGCAGCGGCGCGGCGTCGCCCTGCTGCTGGGGACCACGATTCTCACCACCCTCGCAGCAGTCACGGCGGGCGAATACCCGCTTGGTGCGTCGCGGCATAGCGTCGTTATCGCGTACGCGCTGGCCGCGACGTCGATTGCAGTGCCGGCGCAATGGCTGGAAAAGCGCCCGAAACTGCTGCTGCCAGCGGTTGCCGGTGTAGCGGCACTGCTCCTGCTGCTGCCCTCCAACGACGGGCAAGGCATGCCCGAGCGCGAGCAGCGCCGCGAGTTCATGACGGATGCTATCGCCTACTTGCGAAACAGCGTTCCGCGCGGCGGCCTCGTCTTCACTGACTATCAGGCGGCGATGCTGCTCTGTTACTACTGGAATCCGCGGCAGGTTTGCAGCGATAGAGCCAATGGCCCGCTGCTGGAGTTCGACCTGGGTGACCTCCGCATCGCTTCGGCCCGAACCTGGTCTCTCGATCCGACACCGTTCGCCCAGGAACTCCAAAACCTCAAGCGCCAGTTCAACTTGAGCCGCGGCGCCGAGGTCTGGGTCTTCGATGCCGGCTGGGGCAGCCCGGTAAACCGGCCGCTGGCGGTGCAGTTCGGCGGCACCGAATGGCCAGGATTACAGGAGTTCGGTGAGCATATCGGCGCGTTCCGCATCCCAAATTAACCTTACAATCGACCTGTTAAACTAAGGGCTGCATGCCCGTTTCGAAAGCAGCACAGGCGAAAGAAGGCAGCCGCACGGCCACCCTGTCGAATCCGGCCACCGGGTCGGGCACCGAGCAGGACCCGCGCGCCTATAACCACGGCAAAAAGATCGGCGTGCTGGTAGTGGCCTATAATGCCGTCACCACGCTGGCCAAGGTCTTGAACCGCATCCCGGCCGAGACCTGGGAAAACGTGGCGGAAGTGGCCGTGATGGACGACGCCAGCCAGGATGCCACCTATGAACTGGCGCTGGGCTACAAGCTGCACGGACAGGTGGACAAGTTACACGTGGTCCGCCACCCCAAGAACCTGGGCTACGGCGGCAACCAGAAGACCGGCTACCAGTACTTCATCGACAAGGGCTTCGACGTCGTCGTACTGCTGCATGGGGACGGCCAGTACGCTCCGGAGATCCTCTCGCACATGTACCACCCCATCGTCACCGGGCAGGCCGATGCGGTGTTCGGCTCGCGCATGATGAAGGATTATGGCGGGCCTATCAAGGGCGGTATGCCGTACTACAAGTACATCGGCAACCGCATCCTGACGACGATGGAAAACAAGGCGCTGGGGTTGGACCTGACCGAGTTCCATAGCGGCTACCGCGCCTACAACCTGCACGCGCTCGCGCAGATCGACTTCACGCACATGACCAACGATTTCCACTTCGACACGGAAATCATCATCAAGCTGCATCACCAGGGCTTCCGCATCAATGAGGTCCCCATCCCCACCTACTACGGTGACGAGATCTGCTACGTCAACGGGATGAAGTATGCGCTTGATGTGACCAAGGCGGTGACGCGCTACCGGCGCACCGTGAACTCGCTCGAAAAGGCGCCGGAGTTCGCCGAGTACTGGACGCACTACCCGGTGAAGGAAAGCAGCTATTCCAGCCACTACTACCTGCGCAAGTGGGTAGGGTCACAGCAGAAGGTGCTGGATGTCGGCTGCGGCGAAGGTTTTCAGGCCGAAGACGTGGCGCGCTTCGGCAATGCTGTCACCGGCATCGATCTGGTAGCCGATCCGAAGAAACGCTCGTCGATGGTGCAGTACGAACAGGCCGACCTGAGCCAGGGTCTGAAGGAAGTATCGGGCCGGCTGCGGGAAAAGGCCTTCGACAAGATCCTGCTGATGGATATCATCGAGCATCTGCCGCGCCCGGAGCAGATTCTGCGCGAGTGCCGCACCATGCTGTCCCCGAAGGGCCAGGTGATCGTATCCCTGCCGAACGTAGCAAACATAACGGTGCGGTTGGCACTGCTGTTGGGGCGATTCGAGTACACCGAGCGCGGCATTTTGGATCGGACGCACCTGCGCTTTTTCACACGGAAGACGGCGCGGCGGATGATGCGGGAGTGCGGGTATGAGATCGTGCGGGAGACGATGACCGTAATGCCGTTGGAGTTGGCGTTAGGGGTATCGGCGCGGAATCCGTTGATGCGGGCGCTGACGGCGGTGAATGCAATGGCGACGAAGCTGTTTCCGGGCTTGCTGGGATATCAGTGCATGTACGCGATTCGCCCGGTGGAGCAAGGCGGCGGGGGACGGACCTCCGACTCGCTGTCTGGCAGCTAAGCGACCGTCCCACGCCCTCCAAGGTCTTATCGGAAATATCGCGCTGCGTTTTAACCCGAAACACCTACTCTTCGCCCCCCTCCTTCCAGGATGCGAAAATCAAAGCGGGTTCCCATGAAAACTGGCCATCGCCACCCCCCTGCTTACAAAGACGACTCTTTCCTTGAAACCTCGGCAGCACGCTCCGTACGCATCCTGTCCGAGTACCTCTCGCCGCTCGACCGCCTGAGCAAATCGTTGATTCGCGACACCGTCGTGTTCTTCGGTTCCGCTCGCGTCAATGAGACCGGCCACCCGCTTTCCTCCTACTATCACGACGCCCGCATCCTGGCCCGCAAGGTCACCGAATGGAGCGAAGGGCTGGAAAAGCCCTGGCGGTTCGTGGTGTGCACCGGCGGCGGTCCGGGCATCATGGAAGCGGCCAACCGCGGCGCCGAGGATGCCGGCGGCAAGTCCATCGGCTTCAACATCGGCCTCCCATTCGAACAGTACCCGAACCCCTACATCACGCCGGACTTGAGCTTCGAGTTTCACTACTTCTTCATGCGCAAGTTCTGGTTTGCCTACCTGGCGAAGGCTCTCGTCGTCTTCCCGGGCGGGTTTGGCACGTTGGATGAGTTGAGCGAACTGCTGACCCTGACCCAGACGCATAAGCTGGAGAAGAAGATGGTGATCCTGCTGTACGGCAGCAGCTTCTGGAAAGAAATTCTCAACTTCGACGCACTCGCCCGGTACGGCCTGATCAGTCCGGAGGACCTGGACCTGTTCCAGTTCGCCGACGACCCTGACCAGGCTATGCAGATCCTGACCGAGGGTCTGACACAGCATTACCTGAATCCGGCCAAGCCGTTGCCGGCTTCGGAACTGAAGGTACCCGCTATCTCGCAAACCCGCCTACCGGAATGAATCGATCGTCCACATCGGGCGAACTGACGCTGGACACCCTGGTGCGCTCGCTCACGCGGGCCGACAAGGTGTTGCTGGCGGTAGTCGTCGTGTGTCTGGCGATCGGCTTCCTCCTACCCGCCGGTTTCCTGGGATTTACGCTGCGCATCGCCGGCTATGGAACAGGCTTTGCCCTGGCCATCCGGCTGGTGCGCCGCTTCCTCCGCAAGATCATCTGGAGCCTGCGGAACCGCCTCCTAGTGGCCTATGGCTTCATCGCTTTCGTACCCATTCTGCTTCTGATCACGCTGGCCTTCCTGGCCCTATACGCCTGCGTTGGGCAGATGGCGGTTTATATGGTGAATGCCGAACTGGAGCGCCGCACCGCGCTGCTGATCTCGCTCACCGAACACCTGGCCGACTCCGGCGGCGGCGAAGCGGCCCAGGTGGAACAGGCCCTCCCGGTGCTGGCGCCGCGAATGCCCGGCCTGGAGATCCGCGTCGACGGCGCCCGTCCGTGGAAGTTCCCAACCACCAGCGACATCGAAACGCCGCACGGCGATTGGGGCGACGCCGGCGGCATTGTGGTCAAGGATGGTCTGCTGTATTCGTGGGCCCATATTGTTCGCCCCAGTGCCCGGGTAACGGCGATGGTGCCGCTGACGTCGCGGTTCCTGGCCGGCCTGGCGCCGAACATCGGCGAGATCTCGTTTCTGCGTCTGGACCAGCTTTCCGGCGACACAACTCGCCGCAAGCTGCGGCTGCACCGCTATACCGGCGAAGCCTTCGAATCGAATGGCCCCCGCAACCGCGTGCCGGAACCCGAATGGACCTGGGACATCGAGGTCCGTTGGGCCACGGCGATTCCGGCATTTCTGTGGGAGTCGCCCGGGCGCGTGGAGAATGAGCTGATCCGGGTTCGCACCCGGCCCCATGCGGTACTGAACACAATCTTCGCCCAGAAAGTGGACGTATTCCAGGACATTGTCCCGGCCGCCACGCTGGCCCTGCTGATCGCGTTTCTTATCGCCGAAGTCAGTTCGTTCGTCGTGGGCATCTCGGTCTCCCGCACCATCACCGGCGCCGTCAACGATCTTTACGAAGCCACCGAACGCATCCGCGAAGGCGACTTCTCGCACCGCATCGCCGTAAAGGGGCGCGACCAGCTGGCCAGCCTGAGCTTGTCATTTAATAAGATGACCGCGGACCTGGAGCGGCTGCTGGTGGTAGCCAAAGAGCGCGAGCGCCTGCAGGCTGAACTCGAGATTGCCCGCGAAGTGCAGGCCCAATTGTATCCGCGCGCGGTGCCCGAAAGCCCCACCCTACGCCTGACCGCGCACTGCAACCCGGCCCGCATGGTTTCGGGCGACTACTACGATTACCAGCGGCTGGATCAGACGCGGCTAGCCTTGGCCATCGGCGATGTGTCCGGCAAAGGCATCAGCGCGGCGTTGCTGATGGCCACCGTACAGTCGGCGCTGCGCACGCAGATCCGGCACTGCCTGGAGGCGCTGCACCACGCCGATCCGCAGTCGCAACTATCCACGTCCGTGCTAGTCAGTCACCTCAACCGGCACCTGCACGCCCACACCTCTCCCGAAAAGTTCGCCACCTTCTGCTTCGGCATTTATCATGAAACCAGTTGCGTGTTCACTTATACCAATGCCGGCCATCTGCCGCCCATCCTGCTGCGCGGCGGCGAACCGCATATGCTGGACGTGAACGGAACCGTGGTGGGCGCGTTTCCCTTCTCCCGCTATCAGGAAAGCCAAATTGAGCTGCTGCCTGGCGACCTGCTGCTGCTCTATACCGACGGCATCACCGAAGCCGAAAACTCCTATGGCGAACAGTTCGGGGAAGACCGGCTACTGGAACAACTGCGGCGTAACCGCGAGCGGAAGCCCGACGAGATTCTGAAGGCCGTCCTGGAAGCCGTGCGGGAGTGGACTGGGGCGGGGGAACTGCAGGATGACATGACCATGCTGCTGGCGGAACGGATATGATCACGCGCCTGCGGCTGATCGCGCTCTCCATAACCGTGGTCTTTCTGGTGGGAACCATTGGCTTCCACGTGATTGAAGGCTATCCCTACTTTGACGCCTTCTACATGACCCTGATCACCATTACCACGGTGGGCTATTCCGAGATCCACCCTCTCAGCTTTCGCGGGCGCGTCTTCAACAGTTTTCTTCTCTTCTTCGGCGCGGGTATCATGTTGCAGGCCATCACGATCGTCGCCCAACTCGTGGTGGAGAAGGAATTCGGCGAATTGCTGGGGCGGCGGAAATCGAAGCGGATGATCGATAAGCTGACAGACCATTTCATCATTTGCGGCTTTGGACGCGTAGGCCGCGGAGCCGCGCTGGAGATGCAGCGCTCGGGTGTACCGTTCGTAATCGTGGATCACGACGATGACAAGGTGGAGCGCGCCATGCGCATGGGAATGCTGGCGGTCTCGGCCGATTGCACACGCGATGAGACCCTGCGCGAGTTGCACATCCACCGCGCGCGCGGCGTCGTCTCGGCCCTGGCCAGCGATGCCGACAACATGTTCCTGATCCTGTCGGCCAAGACGCTGAATCCGAAACTGCTGATCTCGGCCCGCGCCAATGAAGACGAGGCGGAGTTGAAACTGCGCCGCGCCGGGGCCGACGTCGTGCTGGCACCGTATTACCTGACCGGACACCGCCTGGCCTCCTCTATTCTTAAGCCCCATGTGCAGGAGTTCATGGACGAGTTCACGCGCAGCATGGGATTGAAGGCGTCCATGGAACAGGTAAGCGTTCAGGCGGGGTGTGAGATGGATGGCCGCTCGCTGCGCGATATGCAGTTGCGCCGCGAGATCGGCGTGATTGTCCTGGCCATTCGGCGGGCCGCCGGAGCCATGGAGTTCAACCCACCAGCCGACGCGCTCATCCACGCTGGCGATTTCCTCATTGTGATGGGGGAGCCAGACGCGCTGCGTAAGCTGGAGACTCTACTTGCGGGGGTACGTAGCCGGTGAAGATCCTGACAGCGGCGCAGATGCGGGAGATGGACCGCAAAACGATAGAGGCCGGCATTCCGTCTCTGGTGCTGATGGAGAATGCCGCCCACCGCGTGGTGGAAGTGCTGGAGCAGCACTACGCGCCGCTTTCAAAACATCGGATCGTGGTGGTCTGTGGCAAGGGTAACAACGGCGGCGACGGCTTGGCCATAGCCCGCCTGCTGGCCATGCGCTTTTCGCCCCGCTCGCTGGAAGTGGTGCTGCAGGTGCCGCCCGAGGAACTGCAGGGCGATGCGCTGGCGAATGCGAAGATGCTGGCGGCCTGGGGTATTATCCTGCGGCGTGAGATCACCCCGGACCTGCGCCAGGCGACGCTGGTGGTGGACGCGGTTCTGGGTACGGGATTGAAAGGACCGGCGCAGGATCGTGCCGCGCAGTTCATTGAGAAGATCAACGAGACCTTTGCCGAAGCAGCGGTCGTCGCGGTTGATCTGCCGTCCGGGATGCTCAGCGATCAGGCAGACAGTCCGGGACCGGTGGTCCGCGCGGACGTCACGGTGACGTTCACGGCCCCGAAGCTCTGCATGGCGCTGCCGCCCAATTGTGACCGGGTTGGCAAACTGATCGTGGCTCCAGTGGGAACCCCGCCGGCGATGGTGGAGCGGGAAGCTGGGCTTTATCTGTCTCTAATCGACCCGGCATGGTTCGGCCATCTGTTTCATCCGCGGCCCAGAGGATCGCATAAAGGCGACTTCGGCCATGTATTGGTGGTGGGCGGATCGGTGGGCAAGTCCGGTGCCGCGGCGATGACGGGTGTGAGTGCCTTACGATCCGGGGCAGGTTTGGTTACGGTAGCCTCGGCGGCATCTGCCATCGACGTCATCTCCAGTCACTCGCCGGAATTGATGACTGCGCCACTGCTGGAGACACCCGCCGGCTCCATCGCTTCGGCAGCGGCGGCGGCGGTCGACTCCTTGGCGGAAAAGAAGAATATTGTGGCGTTAGGTCCGGGCTTGGGTACGGCGCCGGATACCATGACTTTCGCCCAAACGCTGTGGGAGCGGCTGCGGGTTCCCGTGATCGTCGATGCCGACGGCATCAATGCGTTGGCGGGCACCTTCCTCCACCCGGGTGGCCCCCGGATCATCACCCCACATCCCGGCGAGATGAGCCGGTTTATGGGGATCTCCACTGCCGGCGTTCAGCAGGACCGGATTGGCGCGGCCCGCGATATCGCCCTAGATCGGGAGATAACAGTGGTTCTGAAGGGACAGCGAACGATCATCGCCTTCCCCGACGGCCGCGTCTGGGTGAATCCGACCGGTTCCCCCGCGATGGCCACCGGCGGCACCGGCGACATCCTGACCGGCCTCATGGCAGGTCTGATGGCGCAGTTTCCAGCCGAGGCCGACTACGCCCTTGCCGCAGCGGTCTGGCTGCATGGCCGGGCGGGGGAATTGGGGGCTGCCGATCTGGGCGAGAAGTGTCTCTTGGCGACGGACCTGTTGCGCTACCTGCCGGCGGCGATGCGGGAGTTGGAGGCGCCGCGGTGACCGGAGGTCATCGTGCCGAGGGCGAGGAGGAAATGCTGGCCCTGGGGCGAAGTATCGGCGAAATGCTGCCCCGGCGACACCTCGTCTACCTTATCGGGGATTTGGGTGCCGGAAAGACCACCCTCACCAAGGGGATCGTCGAAGGACTGGGCGCCGGACGGGCGGAAGAGGTGTCCAGCCCGACATTTACCCTCATCCACGAATACGGCGACCCGGTTCGCGTCTATCATATTGATTTATATCGCCTTGAGAGCGCCCGCGAGCTAGCAGGACTGGGGTTGGAAGAGATTCTGGAGCGCGACGCGGTAGTGATCATCGAGTGGCCGGACCGCTTCGCCCGCTGGCTTCCTGCCCCGGACTTGACGGTCCGCATCACGCACGACCATGATGCCCGTCGCGTCTACCTGGATCCGCCGGTAACCTTTGGACAATAAACTGCGCCAATAGAAGCAGCCGTAGTATCATCTAGCCTAGGGTTTATCAGGATGTCCGCCCTCACGAATCCCGTACCTTCTCCCGTACAGCAGCCGCCCAAGCGCATAACGCCCGTTGCGCCGCAGGAGGCACCGCGTAAGCCATTTCCCTGGAAAGGCTGGCTCGTCTTTGGCCTGATCGTTGCCGGCTCCTGGTTTGGCTACCAGCGCTGGCAGCAGATGCAGCGGGACTCCGCGCAGCGATCAGTGGCAGCGGCAATCCGCACCGGCAAGGTCACCACCGGGATGTTCGTGCGCACGATTCGCGTGGCCGGCACGACGGCGGCACGGCAATATGCGAACATCACGGCACCCCGCCTGCGCGGCTTCGAGAGCCGCAACCAAATGGAATTACTTCGCATCGTGAAGAACGGGACGTGGGTTAAGCCCGGGCAGGAACTGGCACAGGTTGACCCGGGCGCCATGGTTGACCACGTCGACGACATCAAATCGACGATCACGCAGTCGGAATCCGATGTGAAGAAGCGCATCGCCGAACAGATGGTGGAGTTGGAGAGCCTGGAACAGACCCTGCGTGTAGCGAAGTCGTCGGTGGACAAGGCCAAACTTGAACTGCAGGCCGCCGAGGTCAGGACGGACATCGAGCGGGAACTCCTGAAGCTCTCCTTCGATGAATCCGAGGCCCGGTACAAACAGAGCCAATTGGACATGCCGCAGAAGAAAATCGTGCAGGGTGCGGAAATCAAGATCCTGGGTTTCACCAAGGAGCGTCACGTTCGCCACCGCAACCGTCACGAGAATGACATTCGCGCTTACACGGTGAACTCGCCGATGGAGGGCTTGGTCGTGCTCTCCTCGCAGTGGCGTGGCGGGGAAATGACCCAGGTGCAGCAGGGCGACCAGTTGAACCCCGGCCAGCCTCTGATGAAGGTGGTAAATCCGAAGAGCATGCAGGTGGAGGCGAACATCAATCAGGCCGAGAGCACGGATATGCGCATCGGTCAGGAAGCTACCATCGGCATTGATGCGTTCACCGGGCTGCAGCTGAAGGGCAAGATCTATAGCATCGGCGCGCTTGCCGTCGGCGGCTGGCGGCAGAACTACTACATCCGCACGGTTCCGGTGAAGCTGGACATCCTCACGGTCGACAACCGCGTGATCCCGGATCTCTCGGCTTTCGCCGATGTCGCCGTCGAGTCGAAGGCCGACGCCACCATGGTGCCGCTCGGCGCCGTGCGCGACGAAGACGGTAAGAAAGTTGTGTACGTAAAGAA
Source organism: Bryobacterales bacterium (assembly GCA_016789745.1). Lineage (GTDB taxonomy): Bacteria > Acidobacteriota > Terriglobia > Bryobacterales > Bryobacteraceae > CADEFT01. The sequence continues at coordinate 43,364 of JAEUQF010000396.1, read as the reverse complement.
GGGCGAAGGCTTCGAGAAGCGCCCGGTCACGCTCGGTTCCGCCAATAACACGCATGCCGTGGTGATGGCCGGGCTGACGGCTGGCGAAGAAGTTCGCCTCGATTAAGTTAAGTTTCTAAAGGGGCTGGTCGCCCGATCAGCCCCATCTTGCCGACAAGCCTACATTTCCCGCCGCAATCGATCTCCACCCCGACAACCGTACCTGATCGCTGTTAGCAAAGGACATGAGCGTCATGAGTCCCGCCTCATGGATCTTCTCCATGGCCGTTTCGGTCAGGAAGACCTCACCAGCGGGCTTGATCTCGGGGTCGCCGACAGCATCCTTATAGACGTGCATGGGCATCTTGTGCAGGGTCAGGATCTCGGTGGCATCCATGCCCCAGCCGAACTCGGCGTAGTTCTGGCCCAGCAGGTAGGCGCAGAGAATCGCGGCGTTGCCCCAGAGATAGTGCTCGTGGTTGGGAGGTGTGCCGAGTTCCTCAAAGGGGAAGTGATCGGTCTGCTCGCCCGACTTGCCATAAGGCATGCGCGCCATGAACCGCGGGAGGATCAGGCCTACCCACCGCGATTCGGGCAGCGAGCGAACCAGGTCCCAACCTTCGCGCTCGGCTCCCGGCTTCCAGTCTTCGGGGTAGGGATCAGCGGCCAACGACTTGCAGCCGAGCAGTGCCGGACTGGCGCCGCCCAGCAGCGGAGCACCCGCCTGGCGGCACAGTAGACCCATGCGTGCCAGCAGGTTGAGATCGGTCATCTCGGGGCCGAAGGTCAGAGTGGACACCACGACGGCCCAGGGATGGGCTCCCGGCGTGCGAACCGTCTGCTCCACCAGCAGCTTATACATCGCCGTCGTTTTCAGGTCGTCGGCCTCGCCCAGGTCCGCCTCCAGTTCCTGGCGCGAGATATCAAGCAGCATCACTTTCAATAGCGGGCTGGTTTCCAATTCCTTCACCAGAAAATAGAGCCCGCGCCAGGCGGCTTCCAGTTCCTGGAACGACGGATGATGCAGCAGGTCGCACATAACGCCGGCAATCGCTGTGTCGGCCATCTGCAGCACTTCCTTCTGCTTCGGATCGGCCTTCGGAACCAGGTGCGGCGCCACGAGGGCAGAGATGTAGTTGGCCAGCGGATCGGCCGAGCGGGCGCGCGCGGCGCTGCCACGGGTTTCGGCCTCTTCGAGCGCGGAGTCCAGGAAACTGAGCCCGCCTGCTTGTGGACGCGGAGGAGGTGCGGCGGCCGGAGCAGAAGCCTGAGCGGCGCCTCCGGTATTTACCCCCAACTCCCGGGCAGCATCGGCGAAGGTTTTGGAGTCCTCCAGCCTTTCCCGCAGATTACGCAGGCGTGTGAATAGCGGCAGGCCCGTGTAGAGACGGTCAGGGTGGAAGTCGTCCAACTCGTTGAAGCGAATCTCCAGCGGAGAACTGCCATCCACCGGCAGATGGAGCGTCACGTTCAGACTTTCGAGAACATCCTCGAAATTGTCCCGATCCACGTTGATGGCCTTACGCGGGCCAGTGGAGGTGAATTTGCGGCTGGCGCGCCCGCTGAAGTCACCCATAACGAGGATGCGGAAGGGGGTGTCCCGGTCGACCGGAGAGGGCAGGGGTTCACGGCCGGCCTGCGGCGTTCCGGGTTCTACCTCAATGTTGAAGTCAGCGTAGGATGTTCTTGGCATGGAGATAAAAGAATTCGCGTGCGAGCAAAATGATTATACGCCTGATTCCGCCAGGATGGAGATGAAATGCTGGCCCTTGGGAAGCACCAGCACCCAGCCGCCATCTTCGAAGACCCAGACGTCGGGCCGCACGGGCTGGCCATCGACCAGCAGCACCTGCACCGGACGATTGAACGTTGCCAGCACCCGGGCGCCGGATCGGTAGGAAAATTGGAGCGCCTTTCCATCCATCCATGCCGCTTCCAGTTCCGCATTGAGCCCGGTCAGGCGGATGGGTGGGGCCTCGGTGGCGGACTCCAGACGATGCTCGCCCGCTGGCAGCCAAACGAAGCCATCAGCCACCAGCGGCCAGAGCGCGCCGTCGAGCCGGGCTTCTCCGTCCCAGCGCAGGCGGAACGGATGGGCGGCCTTGTAGGTAAAGCCGGTTTCGTCGCGGGTGAGCTGACTGACGCGAGCGGCGGCGGCGCCCAACAGCGGCCAGTCGGTGCGTCGCAGGGAGCTTTCGAAGTACAGCGCCACGCGAGCGAACGAGGCCGCCGCAAGGTGGACTTCGCGCAGCATCTCCAGCCCCACCTGCTGCTTGGTCGGATAGACGTCCTGGTAGCGTTCCACCACGTTGATATCGATGGCGACCCGCCCGGGCGGGGCCAGCGGCGTGTAATGGCCGGCGAGTTTTGGATAGCGCTCCGGGCCGAGACTCCAAGCGGTGGCCGGGTCCTCCACCAGGAACGTGAAGTCGTGCTTATCGAGCAGCGGCAGCAACTGGCGGGCATCGGCACCGATGCGGTCACGGGTTTCCGGCAGCAGCAGGTCGTCGACATGAGTAAGGGTCAGATCGAGATGGGGAAGGTCGCGACGAAGCACTTCTACCACGCCGATCCACTCCTGTTGGAGCGCCTTCGCCAGCGCCGCGCGGTATTCGAGAAACTGCCGCAGGCCGGTGTCATTGCGCGACCAGTGCCGCGGCCCGTCGGCGAACAGTTCCGCCGGGTCGAAGCCCGCCTGATCCCGGAACTCCGCCCGAACTTGCGGATTCATGGGGGTGAATCGCGCCGGATTCAGATGCCCTTCCAGGGATTCGAAATAGAGTTCGGCCAGATTGACGCCATCCCAGTCGAAGCGCCGCAGCAGATCGTCGATGCCGGTGCGGACGGCTTGGGCGCAGTCGGGGTGGCGGAGGTTCATGAGCTTGCGCCAGTCCAGGTGCGCATCGCTGCCGATGGCTGTCTTCTCCCGCCAGTCCGGATGTTTGGTCCAGAAGGCTTCGCTGACGTGCGGCAGCTCCAGCCAGGCATAGACGAGGATGGTGTTCTTGTGACAGGCGCCGATCAGCCGGCGAAGCCAGGCGTCTTGATTGGGATCGGAGTCGTAGAAGTGCCAGGAGGCGATATGCAGCCCGGCGATACCCATTTCCCGCCAATGGCGCGCCAGGTATTCGGGATCGGCCCGCAGCCGGTAGGAGCTATCCAAGAACGCCCACAGGCGGCGGCTGGAGATGGGTGGATCCAGGCCCAGATCGCGCAGGGCGTGCAACAGATAGGGGAATCGTTCAAACCCCTGAGGTCCGGGGCTTGCCGCCAGGAATAACACGCCGCCGTTGTGCCGGCGCAGGCCTGCAACCAAGGGCACGTTCTGCCAGCGCTCTTTCACGAAAACCGTAGCGTCGGCGGGCATCAGGAAGATGGGAACGCGGCCGGGCTGTTCCCAGAAGATTGGGATTTTGGGCTCCCGTAGATCCACCACGCGACGCACTTCCACCTGTTTGTCGGTGAGGCGGAACCCGAGTTCGTCCGCGGCGGGCGAGGCGCCTTCCAGGATGAGGAACCAGCCTTGCTTCAGTTTCTCGTCGCGCTGGTCGGCGGTCAACGTGGCGGCTTCGGCGGGCAGCACCACGGGAGCATGGAACTCGGGCGACAGCTTTACGGTGGAGAGGATGTTGTGCCAGGGGTCGGATTGCGGCGGAAGGGTGGTGGGTTCCGCGGAAAGCACGGAGACCAGGAAGAGAAACGCCGAGAGTCGTTTAGCGCGTGAAGGCATACCACACGCCCGCTCGCACGTCGTAGTAGTTGGGTTTACGGGGGTTGCCCTGGCGGATCCAGTAGGCGCCGCGCAGCCAGTCGATGGACCACATCATGCCGGGCGGCATACCGCGGACGCGAAACCGCAGGCCGGGCCCGGTATCCAGAAAGTTGGCCCACACCTGCCGTTGGGTATCGTTGGTAAGGTTGATGTTCCAGACCGCGCGTGCCGAGAAAAGGCCCAGCACAGGCAGGGTGTAGCCGACGCGGTTCTGGACGACAAACAGCGTATCCCAGCCGAAGCGGCTGAGCGTAACGACATCGGCATCCGTCTCCAGAAAGACGCCCGGCTCGGACAGCGATCGCCCAGGACCCCACGCACGCGCCATGGAGACACCGCCGCGGTAATCGGGGATAGCACGGCCGATGCCGGGTTGTTTGCGATATTGGATCGCGCTGCCGGCCTCCGCCCAGGCGACGATGCCTTTAAAGGGACGAGTGGCCATACCCAGGCCTGCAATGAAGGCACTCTCCGACAGATATTGAGGATTCATCGCGCTGGCGGCGCGCTGCGAATCGCCGATCATGCGAACAGACAGGTAGGGGCGGAAGGGCAGCTTGCCTAAACGCAGGTCAGCCTTCAGTTGGCCATAGCCGAAGCCTTCGTGCCAGCGCGAACTGAACATGGGCAGGAACCAGCCGGTCAGGCGGGTACGGGCGAAGTTGGGACGCAGATTCCGATAGGCGCGGCTGGCCTCGGCGCTCTGCTTCGGGTCAGGACTCTGCCGCGCCAGTTCGAAGTAGCGAAGCGCCTGCGCATCGTCCTTAAGGGTGTTGAGAGCCCAGCCGAGGCGGAGGTTCACCTCGTGATCGTTTGGATTCTGTTCGAGAACGGACTTGTAGTAGCGGACGGCATCCTGCAGGTAGCCGGCGGCGTAGCTGCGGTCGGCAAGTTCGCGGGTGTTTGCGGCAGGCTCGGTGCGCGCCGCCTTCAGCTTTCCCTTGCCGGCGAGCGCGGTTCGCACCTTCTGTTTTAAAGATTCATCGGGGCCTTGCAGCGCTCGCTCCAGCAGAGGCACGGCTCGCGACGCGTCGCCGCGATCAAGAAGCATCATGCCCAGTTGCGCCAGCGCTACCTGATCGGCCGGTGCCAGTTGGAGCAATCGCTCCAGTTCGCGGATCGCCTCATCCGGCTTGTCGACAGCCAGCCAGAGGAAGGCGAGTTCGCGGCGCAGGGCGGTGTTGTTGGGATCGAGTTCGAGGGCCGCCTGAAACTCGGAGGCGTAGGGATAACGGGTGGGCAGGAAGTCTTTGGCCAGTTCCGAAGCACGTACGTTCGGACTGCGGGAGGCCGCTACCCATGCCCCCTGGGCACCAGCTTCGTCCCCCGCCAGCTTCCGAGCGCGGCCCAGATCCACGAGCAGGCCTATCTCCGATGGCTTTAGTCGCCAGGCCTGCAGGTAGTGAGCCGCGGCTCGGTTGGCGTCGCCGCGCTGTTCGGCGGCACGAGCAACTTCGAGGTGCGAAGAGAAGTCGTTGCCGTTGCGGACCAACGCGTGATTGCCGCGGTCGATGGCACTGGCCAACGGCTTGTCGAGATTTTGAAACGCCTGTTCGGCGGCGGCCTTAACGACAGGATCCGAAGAGGCTCGCAGCCGATCAAAGGCGCGGCGCGCTTCGCCCACATCGCCGGTCTCACTGCACAAAAAGGCATACTCCAACTGTGCGTGGGTGTCGTTCGGCGCTCGCTGGACGATCTCACGGAAGACATCGCGCCCCTGCTCGGTCTCGCCCATTTTCAGCAGCGTGTAGGCGAGTTCCTTACGAATGGCGAGGCTGGTTTCCCCTGTCGCGAGGGCCCGTCGAAACGCACTGGCCGCTTCGTCGTAATCCTTGCGTTTCAGTGCGGCGTAACCCTGATCGGCCGGGCTTTCGGCCCAACCCTGACAGGCGAGGATGCCGACCAGCAGAAACCGCACAATCAAGTAGTGCCGCCGGGCAGTGAATATTCTCAGGCTCCACGCAGCACTGGACCGGTGGAATGCGGCGCTACACTGAAATTTATGGCCTTCCGCGGCGTGGATTACATCAACTTCGATTCCTGTCTTTCCGAGCAGGAACTGCTGGTGCGGCAGACGGCACGACGCTTTGTCGACGACCAGGTGATTCCCGTGATTCGGGACTCCTGGCGCGACGGGACATTCCCCTCGCACCTGATTCGTCCGATGGGCGAACTGGGCTTCCTGGGAGCGAATCTGGACGGCTACGGCTGCGCCGGTATGAGCAACGTGGAGTATGGGCTGATCATGCAGGAGTTGGAGCGTGCCGATTCCGGGTTGCGCAGCTTCGTTTCCGTACAGGGTGCGCTGGTGATGTACCCCATCTTTACGTACGGCTCCGAGGAACAGAAACAGCGCTGGCTGCCGCGGTTGCAATCCGGCGAAGCGATTGGCTGTTTTGGCCTGACGGAGCCGAATTTCGGCTCAAATCCGGCAGGAATGACCACGCGCGCGCGGCGGGATGGCGAGGACTGGATTCTCAATGGAGAGAAGACCTGGATCACCAATGGCTCGGTGGCAGACATTGCGGTGGTTTGGGCGCGGACCGATGAGGGAGTACGGGGCTTTCTGATTGAACGCGGCACGCCTGGATTCCAGGCTTCGGACCTGCATGGGAAGGTGTCAATGCGTGCGTCGGTGACATCCAGTCTGTCGTTGTCGGATTGCCGCCTGCCGTCCTCGGCCATGCTGCCGGCAGCCAAGGGATTGAAGGCGCCGTTAAGTTGCCTGACGCAGGCGCGTTTCGGTATCGGTTGGGGGGTGATTGGGGCAGCGATGGATTGCTTCGAAACCGCGCGTACTTATTCCGTGGTGCGCAAACAATTTGACGATAAACCGATTGCCTCCCACCAGTTGGTTCAGGAGAAGCTGGCCGATGTGATCACGGAGATCACGAAGGCACAGTTGCTGGCGTTGCACTGTGGCCGGTTGAAGGATCAGGGCAAGCTGACGCCCGCGCATGTATCCATGCTGAAGAGGAACAATGTCGCGATTGCGCTGGAAGCCGCACGCCAGTGCCGTGATCTGCTAGGGGCAAACGGCATCATGGACGAGTATCCGATCATGCGGCACCTGTGTAATCTGGAGACGGTGAAGACGTACGAGGGCACAGATCACATTCACGCGTTGGTGATAGGGGAAGCCGTGACGGGAATTTCGGCGTATCGGTAAGAATTTCTCGAAAATTAGAAAAACCCAACTAAAGTACTATTGGACGATAGTACCCTTAGGATCAGAATAGGGGAAAGGCTTAGCAATGCAGTTCCTTATCCCCGAGCCTGACTCGCATGCTCCCCGTGTGAAGTCAGCTAACAGCAGTATCGCGTCTGACGTCGACCTCACCCATCGTGTGGCCGCAGGCGATCCAGACGCCGTCGGCGAGCTTTACATCTTGCTGCGAAAGCTGCTTTCCCCCCAGATAAGGTTCCGGCTGCGAGAAGAGCCAGACGATCTGCTGCACGAAACGCTGACAATCGTAGTGGAGAGTATTCGCAATGGGAGTCTGCGGCAACCAGAGGCGTTGCGACGGTATTCCGGCAGCGTTGTTCGCAAGTTGATCGCGGGCAGAATCATCGGTGTCGTCTGGACGCGGCGGCGAACGGTGAACGCCAGCGACATGGCTCTGCACACCGATGAGACACCGGAATCCACGATGCTTGACCGTGAACGGTTGGCGTTGATGGAATTGGGTTTAAAGCAGTTGCGCTCCCGGGATAGTGAACTTCTGACGCGCTTTTACATCCACGGCCAATCCTATTTGAAGATTTGCGACGATATGCACCTGACGCAGACGCAGTTCCGCCTCTTTAAGAGTAGGGCGAAGGCGAAGCTGACAGCGTGGGCGAAAGCCGTAGCCTGAGACTTACTGATTGGGCCGGGTGGGCGCGGGCGCTGTAGCGAAGAACTCGCGCTGTACCCGGTCTGTATACTGTTCGAGCAACTCGCCGACGCGTTCGTGGCGGGATGAGCGGACAATGAAGCCGACGTGGTGTGCGCGGTCCATCCGCCAGACGATCTCCGGATCATCGAAGCGGGATGTATCGGCATGTTCCTGATTCGCCAGCGAGACGAGCAGACCGGCGTATTCTTCCCGCAAGGGCACCCCGTGATAGGAGTGGTTTCGCCCCAAGGCGACCTCGATTTTCGCCCATTCCGCCCATAAATTGAGGCCAGTTGCGGCTTCAATCAGCTCGGCAATGTGTGCACCACCGACACGTGCAGACGTTTCGAGGAAATAGAGCTTGCCGTCAGCGCCGAGAATGAACTCCGTGTGGGAGACCCCATCGGAAAGGCTCATGGCTTGCAGAACACGCTCATTCTTTGCCAATAGCGACTGCTCCATCTCGGAACCATGATTGAGAATGCGGGTGGTGAAGATGCCGCCGCCTTGCGCCACATCGAGGGGCGGACGGCCGTAGCGGCTGGCGATGGCGAAGCGCACCGTGCCCCCAAACACAATAGAATCCACGTGATACACATCGCCGGGGATGTAGCGTTCGAGCAGGAAGTAGGATTGCTCATCGCCGAGGGCGTCGAGCAGCGGCCAAAGTTGATCAGGCTGGTGGATGCGATGGATGCCGATGGCTCCAGCAAAGAGGCGCGGTTTGAGGACCCAGGGACCGGCGGTGGAATGGAGGAAGGCGTGAATTTTGGGGCGATTAAGAATATGGATAAATTCAGGAACATTTAGCCCAGATTTCTGCGCCTGCATGCGCATTGCCAGTTTGTCCCGAAAATAGCGGGTTTGTGATTCGCCGAGTCCAGGTAGTCGCAGGTGCTCCCGCAGTTCAGCGGCCGTTTCGAGGTCGAAATCATCCAGCGGCACGATCCGGTCAATTGCTTCGCGCTGTGCGAGGTAGGAGACGGCCTTCCGTGTGTCGTCCCGGTTCCACACCTTTTGGACGTCAGGCATGTAGAAGATGTCATCCAGCGCCTCGCGAGGCCACTGGGCAGTGTCCTTCAAGCTTTCTGACGTGAGTAGGAGGACACGGCACCCTTGGCGTTTCGCTTCGCGAAGGAACTCGTGGCCTTTCTCGTAGCTGGCAATAGCGAGGACGGTGAGGGTCGCAGAAGACATGTCTGCGACCATGCTAGCGCTTCTCAGCCAAGCGCTACTTCGACAGCCTTGGCGATACGCTGGGCATAGCGCTCCACGCTGCCATGTTCGGGCCCTTCCACCATGACGCGCGCGAGCGGTTCGGTGCCGGAAAAGCGCACCAGAACGCGGCCGGCGCCGTTGAAGGCATCGATGGCTTCGCGGATCTCCTGCTGGACAGCGGGCAGTTCTTCGAGGGGCTTCTTCTCCTTTACCCGCACGTTCACCAGCAATTGCGGAAAGACGCGGAGGCTGGCGGTGAGTTCGTCCAGGTCCCGGCCGCTCTCCTTGATAACTTCCAGCACACGCAAAGCGGTCAGCAAACCGTCGCCGGTGGTGGCGTATTCGCGGAAGATAACGTGGCCCGATTGTTCCCCGCCCACCCAGGCGCCGCGTTTCACCATTTCTTCCAGAACATACTTGTCGCCAACCGACGTGCGCAGCATGCGGATCCCCTGGCGCTGCAGTTCCACCTCAAAGCCCATGTTCGACATGACGGTGGCCACCACGGTGGGCTGCCCTTGGCCATCGGCCAGTTTGCCTTTAGCCTGAAGAGCACTGGCCGTGAGCAGGAGCATGGCATCGCCATCCACCAACTTGCCTGAGTGCGAAACAAACATGCAGCGATCGGCGTCGCCATCGAAGGCAATGCCGGCAGCCGCGTCTTCGGCCAGGACACGCTCGCGAAGCTGCTCCAGGTGCAGAGCGCCGCAGTGCAGGTTGATGTTCTTGCCGTTGGGATCGCAGCCGATGGTAACCACTTCGGCGCCGAGGCCGCGAAGGAGTTCCGGCCCCAGATGGGTGGCGGCGCCATTGGCGCAATCCACAACCAGTTTCATGCCATCCAGGCGATGGGGGAACGTGCCGGCGAGGTATGCGAGGTAGGACCGGTCCAGGCCGTTATCCACTTCGAGCGGCAACTCGCTGACCGTGAGGCCACGCTCAATCAAGGCGAAGATCTCTTTCTCGATCTCATGCTCAACGGAATCCGGAAGCTTGAAGCCCGAATGATCGAAGACTTTGATGCCGTTGTCCTGGTAGGGGTTGTGCGATGCCGAGATCATGATCCCGGCAACAAAGCTGTTGCTGCGGGTAAGATAAGCGACGCCGGGCGTGGTGATCAGGCCCGCGAAGCGCACCCGTGCGCCGGCTTCGGCAATGCCGGCCGCGACGGTTCCGGCAATCCAGGTGCCCGATTCCCGGGTGTCCATCCCGATGACGATTTCCGAACCGGCCCCATGACGGCTGGCAGCCCAGTGCCCCAGTGCCACACCCACGGCATAAACGGTATTGCGATCCAGCGGATATTCTCCCGCCACGCTCCGGATCCCGTCGGTCCCGAATAATTGTCTTGCCATATTCCCCCTACGACTACGCTCTCAAACCTCTATCGGTGTCTTTCGGGCGGAACCTTAGAGACACCCCTTAGGGGCTTTTCTGAAGGGTCACGCGAACGGTGATGGTTACGCTGCTACGCTCCAACCGGACAAGCGGGTCGCCGGTGAAGGCGTGGACGCGGAAAACCTGCTCATCGGGGATGGCGCGCAGTTCAATAGGATCGGTCTGGACGCGGTCCACCGCCTGGACATGGCTGTCGGGCCCCACGACTTTGACGGTCTGCGGGCTAACCTGTTGGGCCTGGATCGCCCAGCCGTCCGGCAGCTTTGGCGCGTAGCGAACCACGACCGACGTTTCGCGGCTGACGCGCGGTTCCAGCCGGAGGCGGATCTGGGAGGGGATGGCGCGCAGGAACTCGACCCCGGGTGGCAGTTGGACGCTGTCATTGAGGATGGAGTAGGTGCGCTCGCCGGGCCGGTCCTGGGCCGACAAGTCGAGCACAACCAGGGCGTTGGCCAGGCTGCTGCCGGACAGGCGGTCAGAGGCGCCTCGCAGTTCGACATAAGCCGAATCCACAAGGTCGGAGCTGATTTCGAGGTTGGCCGGAAGGTTACGGTACTGGATGGGAACGGCGACGGCGGTGGTCACGTTGCCGCCGCCTACGGTGGCCAGCCAAAGCAGCACGGCGACGGCGAGGGAGAGCGCCTTCAATCCCAGGTTTTCCGTGAACAGGCGGGTCATGATCCCTCCGCCTGGAGAGCGGGGCCTTTAGGGGCGGATCGGCTGGAGACACGCAGGCCGAGAGCATCGGCCAGAGCCTCACGCAGACGTTCGGGGGTGACGGCATGTTCGATGCCGGCGTTTCGGGCCAGCGAAACGGTACCGCGCTCTTCGGAAACGATGATGGCGAGGCAGTCAGCCTCTTCGGTGACACCGATACCGGCGCGATGGCGGGTACCCAGGTTACGCGACACGGGATTCATGGTCAGGGGCAGGAAACAGGCGGCGGCGGCAATGCGATCGCCCTGGATAATGACAGCACCGTCATGCATGGCCGCGCCCTTTTCGAAGATGGAGAGCAGCAGGTCGCGGGAAATCTGCGCGTCCATCAGGACGCCGCTTTCGACGAAGCTGCGGAGGCCGATTTCCCGCTCGACAATGATGAGCGCGCCGGTTTTGTCCTGCGCCAACGTCTGGATGGCGAGTTCGATCTCTTCGAGCGATTCGCGGCGTTGCACCTGCGAGCCGAAGCTGAACCAACCGCGGCGGCCGATCTGGGCCAGCATGCGGCGGATCTCGGACTGGAACATGACGATGAGGGCGAAGGCGGTATAGGGGGCCAGGGTGGCCAGCAGCGTGCGCAGCAGTTCCAGGTGCAGCCAGACGGCGATGAGGTAGACCAGCACCAGTACACCGACGCCGGATAGGATATGCGCGGCGCGGCGGCCCCGCAGCATGTTGATGGCCTGATAGACCAAAATCGCCACCACCACGATGTCGAGCAGCGCGGTGGCGGTGAAGGCGGGGCGGAACGGCAGTTCTGGGAGCAAGCCTTACCCCGGGAACTGAAATTTCACAGCTTCGATCTTTTCGCCGGTCACTTCGATGTTGTTGAGATCCGCCGTGCCGAGCCCGAGCGATTCGGCCAGCAGCAGCGTATTGTCGCACTTGGCGAAGGGTGCAACGCCTTTCGGAGCACGCGGGTTGTAGCCCATGACGGCGGCGCCCACCGTGTCGGTGGTGACGGGGTTGGTGCCCAGGATGAGGACTCCGGGTTTGACGTGTCCAAGCGGGCCGCGGATCCAGGGACCTTCGCCGCCGGTCATGGTTTCGATGCCGTCGATGAACGCGATGTCAATGGGACGCGCGGAGACCAGTTCGGCGGTGATGCGGGGCATGCGATATTCGGGTTCGCGGCTGGAGTTGGGATCCCGCTCGGGCAGCGCACAGGAGGCGGGTTGGCGTTTGCCGAAGTGGCAGACGCTGGCGCGGCCCTTGGTGGGGCTCTCGTTCGGCTCCTTTTCGCCGGCGTCGTCGCCGTAGATGGAGGCGGGTGTAATGCCGAAGATGTTCTTCATCGATAGGGTAACGCCGCAGACCGCGTGGTTCTTCAGCTTCGCCATGGACATGAAGACGTCGGTGTCGTGATAGGCCTTGTTCAGTTCGTAGGCGGGGAAGATGAGGCCGCCGGACGGCACCTTGAACCGGTGATATTGCTTGGATTTGCCGGCGCCGTTGGTGTTGTCGAATTCGATGTTAGGCGCGGCGGCCAATAGCTGGCGCACGTTCCAGCCCGAATCGAGCAGGTATTCTTCGAGCGGACCAGCGGTGCCCCAGGCGCTCTCGACGAAGCGCACGCGTTTGGCTCCGGCGCGATGCAGCACGTAGGCCATGGCGGAGACCGTCTTCGGGTGGCTGTAGTGGGTCAGGCCGAGTTGCTTGCCCTGGAAACGCAGACCCGGGCTACCGGTGAGGTTGAGTTTGACCGTGACCGTCTTATTTTTGACCAGCTTCCCCGCGCCGCCGACTTCATCGAACATCTTTGTAAGCACCGGCACCAGGTCTTCGGCATAGGTGGCGGCCTTGGCGACGGAGACGGGCGCTGTGGGCAGGGCCGGCGGCGCGGCCAAAGCCGGCGCGGCGCCCAAAAGGGTCAGCATGTCACGGCGGGTCATGGCCCTATCTTAACGCAGCATAAGGGTTTGATAAGCTTGTCGACACGCTGGCGCGGGTGACTATGTTCGCTATTCTTGTCAATTTCCTGCTATTGCCGTTAACGGCCCAATCGGACGCGACGACGGAGTCTAGCTTTGCGAAGGTGAGGCCGGTGCTGGAGACGCAGTGCCTGGGCTGCCATAACCCGAAGCTACGGATGGCAAATCTGTCGCTGGCATCGCGAGCCGATGTGCTGGCGGGCGGCAAGCGCGGAACGGTGGTGGTGCCCGGGAAGCCGCGGGAAAGCAGGCTGCTCGCCGCGGTACGGCAGGAAGGCAATCTGCGTATGCCGCCCAGTTCGCGTTTAGCGGATGGGGAGATCGCGGCCTTGGAGGCTTGGATCCAGGCTGGTGCACCGTGGCCGGAGAATGTCGCGGCGAAGGTACCGGGTAAGCTGAATCATTGGGCGTTTGTGACGCCCGTGCGGCCCTCCGAACCCGCCGTGCGGCAACGGGGCTGGGTGCGGACTCCCGTGGATAGCTTCGTGCTGGCGCGGTTGGAGAAAGAGGGCATCGCGCCCTCGGCCGAAGCAGAAGCAACGACGCTCGTTCGCCGCCTGTATCTGGACTTACTGGGTCTGCCGCCCACGCCCGAAGAGACTGCCGCGTTCCTGGACGATCGGCGGCCCGATGCGTGGCCGCGGCTGGTGGAAAAGCTGCTGGCATCGCCGCACTATGGCGAGCGCTGGGGACGGCGATGGCTGGATCAGGCGCGCTATGCCGATTCCGACGGCGGATCGCGCGACGAACCGCGGCAGATCTGGCGATATCGCGATTGGGTGATCCAGGCGCTGAACGCCGACATGCCCTTCGATCAGTTCGTCGTAGAGCAGCTTGCTGGAGATCTGCTGCCGAATCCGACGCATTCGCAGTTGATCGCCACGGGCTTTCATCGCAATTCGCCGATCCAGATTGAGGCGGGAACCGATCGGGAGCAGTATCGGGTGGAGGCGGTGGTGGATCGCGTCGACACGACGGGCACGGTGTTGTTCGGCATGTCGGTGGGCTGTGCGCGTTGCCATGACCACAAGTTCGACCCGATCTCGCACCGCGAGTATTACCAGCTGTTCGCCTTCTTCAACAGCACCGATGATTGGGGCAATGACCGGCCGCGGTACAACGCGCGGTACAACAACCTGGTGCATGTGCAGGGTCCGCTGCTGGAGTTCGCGCCGGTGGATGTTATCGCCACGCGAGACCGCGTATTGGCGCGGTTGGTGGAGTTAGACGAGAAGCTGGACGATTACAAGCGCGAGAAGAAGCCGAAGCCGGATGATGCCTTCGTGAAGGAGATTGAGGCTGAGGTGGCGGTGCTGCGCAAGCAGTTGCCAAAGGGGCTGGAAGGCAGCATGATCCAGCGCGAACTGCCGGCCCCACGCGAGACGCGCACGATGCCGGGCGGCGACTACCTGGCCAAGGGCGAACCGGTGCAGCCGGGTGTGCCGGCGTTCCTGCATCCACTGCAGAAGACGAGTGCGCGGGCGAACCGGCTGGATCTGGCGCGCTGGATGGTGGATCCTCGAAACCCGCTGCTGGCGCGCGTGGTGGTGAATCGCATCTGGCAGGAGTACTTCGGCGCGGGGCTGGTGGCGACGGAGAATGACTTCGGCACGCAGGGCACTCCGCCGACACATGCGGAGTTGCTCGACTGGCTGGCAACGGAGTTAGTGCGCTCGGGCTGGAGCCAGAAGGCGGTGCATCGGGCGATCGTGAATTCGGCGGTGTACCGGCAGTCGTCGAAGGTGAAGCCGAACGTGATGGAGCGCGACCCGCGCAACCAGTTGCTGAGCCGGCAGACGCGGCTGCGGCTGGATAGCGAGATTGTTCGCGATGTGGCGCTGTCGGCGTCGGGGCTTCTGACCACGCGGGTCGGCGGGCCCAGCGTGTTCCCGCCGCAGCCGGAGGCGGCGATGTCGGCCAGCCAGATCAAAAAGACGTGGAAGGCGTCTACGGGCGCGGACCGCTACCGGCGCGGCATGTACACATTCTTCTGGCGCGTGACACCAAATCCGGCGCTGGTGGTGTTCGATGCGCCGAATGCAATGGTCGCCTGTACGCGGCGCAACCGGTCGAACACGCCGCTGCAGGCGCTGACGCTGCTGAACGATACGGCCTTCCATGAGTTCGCGCAGGCTACGGGGGCGCGGCTGGTGAGGGAGGCGCAGGGCGATGCGGCGCGACTCGACCGGGCCTATGAACTGGCCTTGTCGCGCAAGCCATCGGCGCCAGAGCGGGAGCGACTGCAGCGCTGGCTGGCGCAGGAACGCGACGCGCTGGCATCGAAGCCGGAGGAGGCGAAGGCCCTGGCAGCGGACTTGGAGGTGGCGTTGTGGACCAGCCTGGCACGCGTTCTGCTCAACACCGATGAGTTCATCACACGGGAGTAAGGCGATGACTTTTGAAGACCGTATAGACCTGCTGCGCACGCGGCGTCACTTCTTCCGCGATTGCGGCGTGGGTGTGGGGCGGATGGCGTTGGGATCTCTGCTGGCGGGTGCGGCGATGGGCGCGCCGAAGAATCCGATGGCGCCGCGGCCGCCGCATCATGCGCCGAAGGCGAAGAGCATCATCTACCTGTTCATGGCGGGTGGGCCGAGCCATTTGGACATGTACGCCAATAAGCCGAAGCTGCGCGAACTGGACGGGCAGACGCCGCCGGAGAGTTTCATGAAAGGCAAGCGATTCGCCTTCATGGAGCGGATGGCGCACCAGAAGATGCTGGGGTCGAAGTGGGCGTACCGCCGGTATGGGCAGGCCGGTAATGAGTTCAGCGAACTGCTGCCGCATATCGCCTCAGTGGGCGATGAGTTGGCGGTCATCAACACGATGAAGACCGAGAACTTCAACCATGCGCCGGCGAAGGTGTTCGCGCATACGGGATCCATTGTGCCGGGGCGGCCGAGCATTGGCGCTTGGGTGACGTATGGGTTGGGGAGTGAGGCCGACAATCTGCCGGGCTTTGTGGCGTTGCAGAGCGGGCCTCGCGGGCCGCGGAATGGGCCGCTGATTTGGGGATCGGGCTTTCTGCCGAGTGCCTACCAGGGGGTGCCGTTCCTGCAGGGTAGCGAGCCGGTGTTCAATCTGCAGAGCCAGCCTGGGGTGACACCGCAACGGCAGCAGCGGGCCTTGGATGCGGTGCGGGACCTGAACACGCTGCGCTATGCCGAGACGGGCGACGATGAGATCGCGACGCGCATTGCGGCCTATGAGACGGCGTTCCGGATGCAGACCAGCGGGCCGGAGTTGATGAATCTGGCGGGGGAATCAGCCGAGACGCTGGCGCTGTATGGGGCCGAGCCGGGCAAGAACAGTTTCGCCAATAATTGCTTGCTGGCGCGGCGCCTGGTGGAGCGTGGCGTGCGCTGTGTACAGGTGTATCACACCGATTGGGATCATCATGCCGGGATTGCGAATGCGCTGGAGAAAGTGTGCCGCGAGGTGGACCGCGCGTCGGCGGCGCTGGTTCGGGATCTGAAGCAGCGGGGATTGTTGAAGGATACGCTGGTGGTGTGGGGTGGCGAGTTCGGACGGACGCCGCTGAGTGATGGGGAGAAGGGTACGGCGGTGGGCCGGAACCATCACATCGATGCCTATTCCACGTGGCTGGCCGGGGGCGGCGTGCGCGGCGGGCAGACCATCGGGCAGACGGACGACATCGGGTTCTATGCGGTGGAAGACCCGGTGCATGTGCATGATCTGCACGCGACGCTGTTGCATCTGCTGGGGCTGGAGCATACGAAGTTGACGTACCGGTTTCAGGGGCGGGATTTCCGATTAACGGATGTGGCGGGGAAGGTTGTGACGAAGCTGCTGGCTTAGCGGGAGGGACAGGGCACAGGCTTGCGCCAGGGGAGGCCGAAGGCACCGGCGTGTTCAACGAAGCAGTAAGTGCCCTTGTCACGTTGTACCCGCTGGATTGCCGATGCCGGGCTATCGTCAACTATGGAGTTAGCCAGAGCAGCCACGCCAAAGCCATAGGGCATGGTGAATAGTAGCAGGGGAATGATGGTCAGGAGTTTCCTGGCCGACGGATCGGCCCAGAGGACGGCGGCGGCAAGCAGCAGTCCCAGAGGTAAGCCAAGGAGCAGGTGAAGATAGCCGAAGGTTGCGAACGTTGCGTCCAGCAGAGCGCGAGTCAGCAGGACGCACCCGGGCAGTCCCACGGCGCGGATAGCCGTAGGCCTGATGCTTTGGGAGTCCCCATCAAATTCCAGCCAGCCGCGGCGATGATGCATGAACAGAGCGGCTAGCCAAGGCATCACCGCGCCAACCAGCAGTAGCGGGATGTAGGGAACTGGCCAGATTACTGTCCAGACCGCGAGAGCGATAGCGGCTCGGTCAAACCACTGCGCTTCGAGGCGCACGCGGATGAGTTTCTTGAGGGCCGCCGGCTCTGTGATCGCCTCCTCATCGTTCGGTGAAGCTTCCGTTAGTTCCTTGCGCTGGAGTTGTTCGTCGAGGTTGGGGAACGACCTTAGCCAGTCATAGAAAAACTGGTCCCAGGCAAGAAAGCGGTCGATGCGGAACCAGCCCTCGGGAGTCTGGAGTTCGATCGTGGCGCGAATGCGCCAGCCGGTGATGTTCCGATACGGGAGTTCGCGAGTGTCTCGCATTTCGCGGAAAAGCAGACTGGCGGGCCCCATCTCCAGACGGACGCGGTAGGTGTAGACGATCATTCCGATGCTGAAGACGAGGCTGAGTGCCGAGAATGCGAGGATAATCCAGTCGCTGATGCTCGGTGAGGACAACTGCTGGAAATGGAACGTGCCGAAGCAGACGAAGCCGATGAAGGTGAGTGCGGCGAGCCGGTAGATGCGGCGCGCACGGTTGGCAAGGCGGTAGACGCGTCGGGTGATCATCGCCGCGCTCCCGTGGTGCACGGGACTGCGTTGCGCCAGGGTAGTCCGAAAGCGCCGGGATACTCACGAGCACACATCGGTTTGCCGCGGATAGAGCGCGCGTGAAAGGCAGTAACAGTATCGTCGAGTAGCGCGTTTCCGAGGGTGACGGCACCACCACCGTACATGAGGAGGAACACCGGGAGGAACACAGCGTTGAAGGACCGCCGTGCCGACGGATCCGCCCAAAGCACCGCAATGACGAGAGGCGCAGTCGCCACCGCGATGAGAAGAGCGTGCATAAAGCCGAATCCGGTGAATGGCGCATTGATCATGGCTGTCATCGACATTGCGGCGCCGGGGAGCAGGATCGGGCCCATCAACATCGGCCGGAGTTGTCGTTGCTCCCCCGCCACTTGTAGATATCCCCTGTGCCTTCTGAGGCAGAGGACCGCAATCCACGGCGCTAGCGCCGTGAGACACGCGAGGGAGAGGAAAGGCACAGGATACAGCAACAGCCAGAACACCAGGATCCAAGACGTGAGGTTCAGCCGCCAAGATGCCCGTTCGGCTCGCGCCAGGTTAGCGAGTGTTTCCGCTTCAGGTAGCGAGTCCGGTGCCGTTCGCGCGATCTCCGCCAGTTCCTGTTGCCGTGCGATGTCATCCAGGTTGGGGAATCGTTCCAGCCAAGTCAGAACTTCGTCGACCAGAACCAGCGACCGCGCAACGCGAAGGACGCCATCCGTGGTGTGGATTTCAAGATGTTCGCGCGTTCGCCAGGCGGCGATGTCGGCAGCGCGGAGTTCGCGAGAACGGAGGAGTCCTCGAAATGTGAGCGACTCCTGGGTGAGTTCCAGGCGGGCACGATAGGCGTAGGCGACCATGCAGGCGGCACCGAGCAGCGAAACGGGAACCGTAGCGACAATCATTGCCCGCACCAAGTTGGTTGCTGCGATAGAAGGAGTCACCGTGAGATAGGTCCCCATGCCAAGCGCAAAGACAACTACGGCAGCTGAAATGTACAGCAGGCGCACGAACAACGGAAGGCGATAGATATGGCTTGCCATAACGGAATCCTGCGATCTGCTTCAGACATCGGCGCGCGGCAGGGTGGAGTTTAGGCAAACATCGAGCGTATGGTCTTCCAAAGCATACCCACAGCCGCCACTTGTCCATACACAGCGATCGGCGTCCACAAAAAGACTACGGATAACAGTGCCGCTTTGTTCTTGCATAGGGCAGGGTGAGCCCGGAAGAACGCCGCCAACAGCAGCAAGCCGATGACGCCGCCTAACGCGACTTCGGGCATGGCCCAGACAACGAGCAAACGAGCATCCTTGTTCGCCAGGTTGGACAGGGCAGTTGCCGGGAAGAGCCACGCGAGACAGACGAGTTCATCGACCGGTTGGCTCTGCCTGGGGCGAGCGCGGATCCAGAAGATCATCATCCACGGAGCCAGCAGAAGCACGAGCACTACGACGGGGAATGGCTGGGGATGAAGCCAGCCCCACGCACCCAGAAGCGCACCCACAACCCATTGCGGAAGCGCGTCCTTAATCTGCTTTTCTGTGTTGGCTCGAAGTTCGGCGGTACGATTCGGATACTGCCGCAGCCAGGCGAGAAACGCCTCGTCGAAGGCCAAGGTCTTTGTGACGCGAAATGGAGGCCCCTGGCGTGTCTCGAATTCGAAGTCCGCGCCGTAGTTCCAGGAAACAATGTCCGTGAACAGAAGTTCGCGCGTGCGAAACAGGTTGCGGTAGCGGAGGCGATCGGCCAGCCAGACAAGTTGTACGCGCCTTGCATACCAGTGGATCGCGAGTCCCGGCAACCACAGCACGGCGCTGGCGAGACAAAGCAGCCATCGCTGGCCGTCGGGACGAAGGTGGGGCAGCGTTGCTATGGCGAAGAAGCACAGACCCAGCAGATCGTGGATGGTGACCTGAACCGGCGCCATCCTGTAGACACGGCCGGGGTCTGGTTGCATGGCTCAGGTTAGGACGACAGCCGTGCGGTCCGGGAAGCGGCGAAGCCAGTCTTCGAAAAAGCCGTCGAAGGCGAATGCATCTTCCAGGAAGACGCAGCCGCCCCTCGAAGTGTGGAACGTCCAGCCAGTCGGGAGCCGCTCCCAGCTTTCAACATCCACGGCCCGCAGTTCGCGGACGTAACCCGGTTGATAGATGCGCAGAATCTCGCCATCGAGTTCCACGCGCCGGCGGACGTACTTCAGAACTGTCAACGCCGCGAGACCACCGCCGATGCACGCGAGTGCCGGGATGGTGCCCTGGAGCAGGGACGCGTGGAATAGAAACAGGCAGGCAAAGACAGTCAGCGTGTTCTGAGCAGCGCTCCAGCGCATCCGATAAACATGCCGGCTGTCCATGCCTGCTACCAGTCTTTTAGTGGTTGACGATGGCCCCAAACGAGGCCGGTTCCAGGCTCGCGCCGCCCACCAGCGCTCCGTCGATATCGGTCTGGCCCATCAGGTTTTTGACATTGTCGGGTTTCACGCTGCCGCCGTACAGAATCCGTGACGCGGCGGCTGCGGCCTCGCCGAACTTCTCCACAATCAGTCCGCGGATGTAGGCATGGGCCTGTTGGGCGATCTCGGGCGTGGCGGTCTTGCCGGTGCCGATGGCCCACACCGGCTCATAGGCAATCGCGATCTTCGAAAACTGCTCCGGCGTGAGGCCGGCGATGCCGCCGTCGAACTGCGTCTTCAGCACCGCTTCCGTGCTGCCGGATTCGCGCTCTTCCAGCCGTTCGCCGACACAGACGATCGGTAACAGGCCATGCTCCAGGGCAGCCTGCGTGCGCTTCAGCACCGTGGCGTCCGTCTCGCCGAAGAACTGACGGCGTTCGCTGTGGCCGACGATGACCCACTTGCAGCCGATGGCGGTCAACATGGGGCCGGAGATCTCGCCGGTGAAGGCACCTTCCTTACCCCAATACAGGTTCTGCGCGCCAACTTCGACGCGGCTTCCCGAAACGGCGGCAATCGCGGCCGGCAGGTTGACATAGGGTGCGCAAATGACGATGTCGCGGTCCGTCGCCGAAGCAACCAGCGGCAGGAACTTTTCGAAAAAGGCGGTCGTGTCACCGGCAGTTTTGTACATTTTCCAGTTGCCGGCCATCAGTGGTGTTCTCATAAGCCTGAAAATTCAAGTGTATCAGGCGGTCCACCGGCGGCTGGGGACAAACGGGCAAAGCCTCACGCCGGAGCGAATCGCGCAACAATAGAAGTACAGATGGTCCGCCTGGGGGTATTGTTTGTCGCGGCGGTTATGTTGCAGGGGCAACAGTATACCCATCTGTCCGGTCTCATTCGCGACCCGGTGGATGCGGCCGTGCCTGAGGCATCCATCCAGATCGTCAACGAAGAGACGGGCTTCCGGCGCACCACCACTACGCGGCCGGACGGCGGCTACGTGATCGCCGCGCTACATCCAGGCCTCTATAAGATCACGGTTCGCAAGGAAGGGTTTCGCACGTTAGTGCGCTTTGGTGTGAAGTTGGACGTAGCCCAGCCGGCGCGCGTGGACTTTACGCTATCGCTGGGAAGCATGCAGGAAACGATCACGGTGGAGGGCACCCCGCCGCTGATTCCGAGCGAAGATGCGTCGGTGGGTACGCTGGTGTCGCGCGACCACATGGAGCGGCTGCCGATCAACGGCCGCGGAATTCTGAGCCTGATCGAGTTGGCGCCGGGATCGGTGGTGACGCCGGCGACGCGTGGCGAATCGGGGCAGTTCACGGCCAACGGCCAGCGGCCCAACGCGCATTACTTCACGGTGGACGGCGTGAGTGCGAATAGCGGTGTAAGCGGCGGTGGGTCGGCGGCGCAGACGACCGGCGGCGCTTTGCCCGGGATGACGGCGCTGGGCAGCATGCACAACCTGGTGCCGCTGGAGGCGCTGGACGAGTTCCGGCTGCAGACGTCGACGACGAATCCGGAGTTTGGTCGATTGCCGGGTGCGCAGGTGGCGATGAGCAGCCGGTCGGGGTCGAACGAATTCCACGGATCGCTGTTTCAATATTTCCGGCATGAGCGGCTGGATGCGAACGACTGGTTTGCGAATCGCGTGGGGGAACGGCGGGCGCCGCTGCGGATGAATGACTTTGGGGCGTCGTTGAGCGGGCCGGTGAAGCGCAATCGCACGTTCTTTTTCGGCACCTATGAAGGCATGCGGTTGCGGCAGCCGTTTGCGTGGCGCTCGCCATCGCCGACGGCCGAGGCCCGCGTGCAGGGCCCGGTATGGGTGCAGCGGCTGCTGCAGCTTTACCCGATGCCGACGGGCGACCCGCTGGCGGAGGGCTTGGCTGAGTTCACCGGAAGAAACAATCGCCCGGCGCGGCTGGATACGCTGAGCCTGCGTTTAGACCACGCGCTAACGGGAAACGTCAGCCTGTTCGGACGATTCTTCGAATCGCCCTCTTCGAACCGCTTCGGCAATGTGCAGATCAGCGAATTGAACATGCGGTCGCGCGGGTTCACGATGGGCACGAACTGGCGAGTCACGCCGCGGCTGATCGCCGATATTCGCTGGAACTACTCGCATGCGAGCGCGGATTCGCAATGGAGCCCGGCGGACCCGTCGGCGTATCCGGCCTGCTACATCGAGCCGGTGACGCAGGCCTTCTTCTTTCGTAACGGGCTGTGCGATGAACTGGTACGGGTGAGTATCGCGGGCACGGGCAGTTTGGCCTTGGGCCAGGAAAGCCTGCGGCGGCAGAGCCAGTGGAATGTGATTCCGACGGCGGTGTTTTCTCTGGGGTCGCACCAGTTACGCGGCGGGATGGACTGGCGGCGGCTGTCACCACAACGCCAGGATCGGGCCGGGAGCATCAGTGTACTGGCGGAGGGTTTGGCGGACTTGATTGCTGTCCGCAACCTGTGGATCGCGATTGCGCCGCCGCAGGTGAGCCGCAGCACGGTGGAGGAATACTCGGCCTTCTTGCAGGACACCTGGCGGATTCATCCGCGGCTGACCGCGACGTTCGGCATGCGTTGGGAGTTCAGCCCGGCGCCCTCGTTCTTTCTGGAAGAGACCGGCGGGCAGGATCGCAGCACAGGCGTGAACTTCGACCCGAAACAGGCGGTGTGGCGGACACGGTATCGCTATTTCGCGCCGCGCGTGGGTGTGTCGTTCAGTCCGGCGGCCTCCGGCAAGACAGTGCTGCGTGGCGGGTATGGCATGTTCTACAGCTCGTCGCTGAGCGTAGCGACGGACTTGGTCAATGGCGGCCCGTTCAGCCTGTCGCAGTTCACCAGCGGTCGCAACGGCATCTTCTCCACCCTGCTGAGCTACGGCTTTGCGAACGACCTGGAACTGCCGCGGGTGCAGCAGTGGAGCGGATCGGTGGAACACATTTTCGGCGCGCGTGATGTCGTATCGGTGGCCTATACAGGTTCGCGCGGGCGAGGATTGTTGCGGCGCGAGATCGGTGGCCCAGGCTCAACGGATGTGTTCCAGTTGGCTCTGGTGAGCAACCACAGCCGCTCCGATTACCACTCGATGCAATTGCAGTACCGGCGGCGGCTAAGCCAGGGGTTTCAGGCGTTGGCTGGCTATTCTTGGGCGCACTCGATTGACGATGGCTCCAGCGATTCAGCGCTGTTCTGGGTGGGCAGCGGATTGACGCCGGCGATGGATCGAGCCAACTCCGATTTTGACGTGCGGCATTCTTTTAATGCGGCGTTGAACTTTGAGTTTGGTAAGGGGACGAAGTGGCTGGAGGGGTGGTCGGTTGACGGCATGATGCGGGCGCGCACTGGCTTTCCGTTGACGTTGTTGAACGCGGAGCACTCCATTGGGATTGCCTTCTCGAACATCTTTCGGCCGGACCGGGTGGGCGGGCAGCCGTTGTGGATCAACGACCGCAATACACCGGGCGGGCGGCGATTGAATCCGGAGGCATTTGTGCAGGTACCGCGGCAGGGCAACCTGGGGCGCAATGCCATCATGGGATTCGGTATGTCGCAGGTGGACCTCGCGGTGCGGCGCGACTGGCGGTTCACGGAAAAGCGCGCACTGCAGTTCCGCGCAGAGGGCTTCAATCTCTTCAACCAGACGAACTTTGCCGACCCGGTGCGGTTTTTGTCGAACCCGCTGTTCGGCCAGAGCACGTCGCTGTTGAACCTGATGCTGGGGACGGGCAGCCCGGGGAGCGGACTTACGCCGATTCTGCAGACGGGGGGGCCGCGATCGGTACAACTGGTGTTGCGCTTCCGTTTCTAGCGACGACGCGCAGGCGCTTGTAGTCGGCGTACCAACGGC
The DNA here is from genome assembly GCA_016789745.1 of Bryobacterales bacterium. Classification (GTDB taxonomy): domain Bacteria; phylum Acidobacteriota; class Terriglobia; order Bryobacterales; family Bryobacteraceae; genus CADEFT01. The sequence continues at coordinate 19,355 of JAEUQF010000396.1, read as the reverse complement.
CATCGATGCGCAGTTGCGGCTCAAGCTTCGCGACGGCCCGGGCGATGATGGGTTCGCGGTCGGCGTCGGAGAAGCCCGGCATCATGCCGCCGCCGAACATGCGGATCCAGTGCGCCATGCCGTCGTCGCCGTCGAGGGGAGTGACGCGATCGAAAAGCCAGGCGGCTTCCAGTAGCAAGCCGATGGCCTCCAGCAACGTGCCGTATTCCGCAATGGAAGGGAAGTACCAGACGTGCGGGACATCGGAGCCGTGCAGTTCGGTGATACTTTGCCGAACAGCTTGTGCGATGCGGGGGATATTGCCGTGGCCGCCGAATTCGGCAACGAAGCGCCCATCGGGTTTCAAGGCAGCGCGGATGCTGCGAACGGCTCCTGCGGCATCGCGCACCCAGTGGAGTGCAGCGTTGGAAAATACGGCATCGAACGATTGTTCGACGGTGAAGTTAGCGGCATCTGCCTGAAGGAAGGTGAGGGAAGGATAAGCGGCGCGGGCTTGGGAGAGCATCTCCGCGGAGTGATCCAGGCCGACGACCTCGGCACCGGTGGCGGCGATTTGCGCCGTGAGGTGTCCGGTGCCGCAACCGACATCGAGGATACGCTGGCCCGCCCTCGGAGCAAGCAGGGCCAGCAGATCCTCTCCGTACTTTGTGACAAAGCTATGTTTTGCGTCGTAGAGGCTGGTATCCCAACGTTGGCCGCTCATGATTTAGCTTTTCGCTTTTTCACCCGCGCGCGCAAGCGCAGCGCGGTCAGCTCTGGTTCCCACTTCGAAAGCGTCTCTGCCCGGCACTGGATGCTTAGTGTACAGAAAACGTACTTGTTCTTGCCGGTTGCTTGCGGAGGGAACAGAACATCGAGCGTTGACGGTGAGTTGTACCGCCCCTGCTTTCTCTACGGCGCGAGACCCGAAGACCCCGCGCCATGGATCGCGTTTAGAGGCCGGCGGCAGTGCCCTGGCCATCGGCCGGGAACACGAGCTTGGTTTTCGTGTTGCCGATGCGGATCTCCTGCACCTTGAACTTGCCGTCGCCGTTGTTATAGCGCACCGACGTCGCATTGAACTTGTTCTCGGTGGATTCCACCTTCACCTGCGCTTCCACCTGCTCCTTGCCCTGCTTGATGATAGCCTTGTTGCCATCGAGCGTAAGCTTGTAGTCACCCGGCTTCAGTTCCTTGCCATTCACGACGGAGGGCTGGAACAGGGTAACGCGATAGGTGTCCGCGGCGCTCGCAACGGCCAGGCTCATCAGGGCGAAACCAAAAATCATCTTCTTCATGGTGGTGTCTGTCTCCTCGGTTGTTTCTTTCTTATGCTCTTCACTTAGTCAGGCGAAATTCGCGGGCTAAGTAGATCAGCTTCCGGCTATCTTTTCTTGTCAAGGATGCTTTCTAGGTGTCATCCTTGGCTGCTTGCCGTGCGCTTCACTGTCTAATACGTGGCAGGGGTGCTTTTGTTCCGTGAGGAGAGCAGAAAATTTTGGCTTCGCGGGCTTTTGTTTCGAATTGTTTCCAGAGCGATTTGTTGGGTTTCCGGCAAGTGTCCGAATCCGGGAATCCAGGACACCCGAGTGTCCCGTTTGAACCACGTCCACTGGCGCTTGGCATAGTGACGCGTCTGCCGTTGCATTTGCTCCAGCGCCTCGGAGAAGGTAATGGTTTCTTGTAACAACTGTACCGTTTCTTTATAGCCAATCGCCTCGAACGGCTTACAATGGGGGCCGAAGCGAGTTAACAAGTCGCGCACTTCTTCTTTCAATCCGGCGGCGAACATATGCTCGCAGCGGGCGTTTAGGACATCGTAGAGCGCCTGGCGGGGTGGGTCGAGCCCGAGCAGCACGGGTTCGAAGCCCTCCAGCGGGGGCGTGCCCCCTTCTTCGAAGAGCTCGGCCGCCGGGCGGCGTGCCAGGATCCGGAGCTCCAGCGCACGGATGGTCTTGTTGGTGTCGTTCGGATGGATGCGCTGCCCCGCCGCGGGATCCAGCCGCCGCAGCAAACGGTGGAGCGATCCGGGGCGCTGCTGCTCACGCGCCTGGAGTCTCTGGCGGAGTGCTTCGTCCCTCGCGGGACTCGGCGACAACCCATCGAGCATGGCGCGCAGGTAGAAGCCGGTTCCACCCACAACAATGGGAATGCGGCCCCGGGAGGCAATCTCGACGGCGATCCGGCGAGCATCGCGGGCAAACTCCCCGGCGGTGTACACCTGATCCGGGTCCACCGCATCTATCAAATGGTGCGGTACGATACGCAGATCCTCGCGCGAGGCCTTTGCTGTACCGATATCGAAATAACGATACACTTGCAGCGAATCGCAATTGAGTATCTCCGCGTCGAACACTTGGGCGAGGAACAGGGCAAGTGCGCTCTTCCCGGACCCGGTGGGGCCGACGACAGCCAGCAGGGGTGAGACCGATAGCACGCTATTACCACCATAACCTCCCGCCTGGCGGTCTCGGCGCTATACTCGAAGCTGAAGGATTGTCCTTCGCCGGCGGGAGCTTTGTGTCCGCCGCCGGAGGTTTAGAAAGTCTGGGGAAATGAAACACTTCACCCTGTCCCTGCTGCTCGCGCTTTCGGGCGCGCTGTCGACATTCGCGCAGACCACCGAAAAGAAGGCGGATAAAGCCGCCGCTTACTACAACTTCGCCATGGGGCACCTGTACGCGGAACTGGCCGCGAACTACGGTAACCGCGGCGAGTACCTGACGAAGGCCATCGACCACTACAAGGCGGCGATCAAGGCCGACCCGAGCGCTGGGATGCTGATCGAAGAGCTGTCGGAACTGTACATCCAGTCCGGCAAGCTGCGCGATGCCGTAGTGGAGATTGAAGACGGTATCCGCAACAATCCGGACGATCTGAACCTGCGGCGGCTGCTGGGGCGCATCTACGTACGGCTGATCGGCGACACGCAGAACAACCGCGTGAATGAGGAGATGCTGAAGAAGGCGATCGAACAGTATTCGAAGATCGTCGAGAAGAGCCCCCAGGACGGCACGGCCTGGATGATGCTGGGTCGCCTTTATAAGGTTTCGCAGAACTCGCCGGAGTCCGAGAAGGCCTATAAGAAGGCGCTGGAGATTAATCCGGATAACGATGAGGCGCTCACGGGCCTGGCAATGGTGTATGCCGACGTGGGCGACACGAAGGCCGCCGCGGAACTGCTGCGCAAGGCCAGCGAGAAGAGCCCGTCCATCCGGACGCTGGTAGCGCTGGCGGCCGCCTATGAGCAGCTGCGCGATCACGTGAACGCCGCCGCCACGCTGCGCAAGGCGCTCGACTTACAGCCGCAGAATCCAGAGATCAAACGCGGCCTGGCGCAGAACCTGCTGATGGCCGATAACTACGACGAAGCCCTCAAGCTGTTCCAGGAGATTGCCGAAGAAGATCCGAAGGATGCCCAGTCGCAGCTGCGAATTTCGCAGATTTACCGCCAGCAGCGGAAGTTCGACCTGGCGCGGGCAGCAGCCAAGAAGGCGTCGGACCTGGATCCGAACTCGATCGAGATTCGCTACAACGAAGTGAGCCTGCTGGAAGCCGAGGGGAAGACGGATGAAGCTATCGAAGTGATGAAGAACATCCTTTCGACCACTTCCAAACGTAACTATAGTGCGGGCGAGCGGAGCAACCGGGCCATCCTGCTGGAGCGGCTGGGGTATTTGCAGCGTTCCGGGGAGTACTATCTGGAAGCGATCGAATCTTTCAAGCAGATGCAGCAGTTGGACGAAGAGGCCGCGCCGCGGGCGTCGGTGCATATCATTGAAACGCACCGCCTGGCGCGGGATGTGAATAAGGCCTTCGAGGAAGCCAAGGCTGCCAAGGACAAGTACCCGAAGGATCGCGCCGTGCAGTCGATGTACGCGTTCATGGCGGCGGACGCCGGTAAGGCCGCCGAAGCCGAACGCACGGTCAAGGAACTGTTCAAGGACAAGAAAGACCGCGAATCCTGGATTACCCTCGCGCAGGTATACGAGCGGACCAAGAACTACGGCGAAATGGGCAAGGCGCTGGACGAAGCCGAGAAGCTGTCGGAAAGCAAAGAAGAGAAGGAAGGCATTTACTTCATGCGCGGCGCGATGCTGGAGAAGCAGAAGAAGCATGATGCCGCTGAAGCAGAGTTTCGGAAGGTGCTGGCGGGCAACCCGAATTCGGCATCGGCCTTGAACTACCTGGGCTACATGCTGGCGGACCGCAATGTGAAGCTTGGCGAAGCCTACGACATGATCAAGAAGGCTCTCGACCAGGAACCGAATAATGGTGCCTACCTGGATAGCCTGGGCTGGGTTCTGTACCGCCAGGGCAAGCTTTCCGAGGCGGAGAAATACCTGAAGCTGGCCGTGGAGAAGACGGCCAAGGATCCGACGGTGCATGACCACCTGGCGGATGTGTACTTCAAGCAGGGTAAGGTAAAGGAAGCGATCACGCACTGGCAAAAGTCACTGCAGGAATGGCAGCTGACCCCGGCCAACGAGCAGGATTCGCAGGAGATCGCGAAAATTCAGAAGAAAATGGAGAACGCCCGCGTCCGGCTAGCTCGGGAAGGAAAGCAGTAACAAACCGCACCGGCAGCCTTTCTACAAGGAATGCTGGATACAACTGCATGAATCCGTGGTTGCTCGTCCTGGGCCTGATGACGGCCCTTTTGGCCCAGGCGCAACAGGCGCCCTCCTCGCGTGCCGAGGAGATCCAACAGGCGCGCCGGGCCAAAGCGGCGAAACTGGAGCCCGACACCCCCTCGAGTGTCGAGCGCGGGCTGGCGTATTTCCAGCGCGAGAAGATACTGGAGCGGATCACGGCCGGCATCGCCGGGTTCCGGATAAAGTTTGGTGGACTGGCGACGGGCTCGGGCTTTGCGCTCGGTCCGGAGTACCTGCGGCGAGACCTGGCGGGCGGTAACGTAGTGTTTCGCGGGTCGGCTGCGGCGAGCGCGCAGGGATGGCAGTTGCATGACTTGCAAGTCACGCTACCCAAACTGGCTGCCGAGCGGTTGCGGGTGGATTTGCTGGCCCAGTATCGGAACTTTGCGGGCGTCAACTACTATGGGCCCGGCCCGGATTCGAAGAAAACAGGGCGCAGCGCGTACCGCCTGGAAGACACGCTGTTCGATGCCGCGGCACAGTGGCGGGTGGCCGGGCCGCTACGGCTGTCCGGCGACGTTGGCTATGTGAAGGTGAATGTCGGGCCGGGTGATCAGAATGGAATCGTCTCGGCGGATAGGATCTATACCCCCGCGCAGGCACCGGGGATCCAGCGGCAAACTGATTTCCTAAAGGGCGGGGTCATGGCGCAGGTGGACTGGCGTGATTTCCCGTTCGGTCCGCGGCGAGGCGGGAACTACTACGTCAAGTTAACGCAGTACTCCGACCGCACCTTGCATCTGCATGACTTCCGGCGAATTGATTTTGAGGCGCAGCAGTACATCCCCTTTTTGAATGAGCGGCGGGTGATTGCGCTGCGGGCTCGCAATTCGATTACAGATACGCGGGCCGGGCAGGTGGTTCCGTTCTATCTGCAGCCGACTTTGGGTGGGTCGGACGATTTGCGCGGCTTCCGGCCGTTCCGCTTTTACGACAACAACGCCATGGTGTTCAATGCGGAGTACCGCTGGGAAACGTTCAGCGGGCTGGATATGGCGATCTTCTTTGACGCCGGCAAAGTGACCTCCGCGCGCGACCGCTGGCGGCTGAACAACCTGGAAGGCAGCGCCGGATTCGGCTTGCGGTTCAATGTGCGGAACGGCGTGTTTATGCGCGTGGACGTCGGTTTCAGCCACGAAGGATTCCAGACCTGGGTGAAGTTCAACAATGTCTTCTAAACGGCGGTGGACGGCACTGTTCGGAATGGCGGCGATGGCCGTGGCATCGGCCGAGGCGCGGCGTTTCTATGAGGACGACCCGCTGACCCAGGATCCCAAGCCGCTGGCTGTGGAGAAGATCAAGTCTCGGAAGGTGAACGATTACTACGACTTTTTCAGTCACACGTTTGCGCTGCCGGGTGAGTTGAATAAGAACGGCAAGGCTATCCCGGCCCAGGGCGTCAACACGCTGGGCGAGGTGCCGGACGGGCCGTGGTATGTGAATCGCCATTATGCGAAGCGGATGACGTTGGAAGAGTTGCGGCGCGGGCCGGATGCGCCGAATCCGCCGTCTTCCACCGGCACTTGGCGGATTGTGGGCGCCAAGACACAGGGCATCACACCGGGGTTCACGATTGTGGACAGCCGCGGTGTCCGTTACCTGTTGAAGTTCGACCCGCCGAAGAACCCCGAGATGGCATCCGCCGCGGACCGCATCGGCAGCCACTTCTTCTACGCGTTGGGTTACCACGTGCCGGAGAACTACGTGGTGAACTTCCCGCCGGAGCGCCTGACGCTGGATCCGAAGACTACGTTCATCGACTCATTCGGCAAAAAGCGGCCGATGACGCAAAAGGACGTCTTCGAGGTGATGCGGAATGTGCCGCGGGATAAGAACGGAAACTACCGCGGGGCGGCGAGCCTGTTTCTGAAGGGCCAGCCCGTGGGCGAGCGGCGCTTTTACGGCACCCGCACCGATGATCCGAACGACATCGTGCCGCACGAGCACAGGCGCGACCTGCGCGGGCTGTACGTATTCAGCAGCTGGCTGGGTCATGACGACTCGCGGGCGATCAACTCGCTGGACATGTTAGTCCAGGAGGGCGGCGCGCCCCATGTGCGCCACTACCTGATCGACTTCGGGTCGCTGTTGGGGAGTGCCAGTTCCGGGCCGAACAGCGCCCGTTCCGGACACGATTACCTGTTCAGTTGGCGGTCCGCGGCCAAGCAGTTCCTGACGTTGGGCTTGGTTCCGCCGTATTGGGCTTTCGCCGATTTCCCCGAGATGCCCTCAATCGGGCGGCTGGAATCGAAGGTGTACCGTCCGGATGAATACCGGCCTGAATACCCGAATCCGGCTTACTTTAACCGCTTGCCGGAGGATGAATTCTGGGCCGCAAGGCAAGTGGTGCACTTCACGGACGACGAAATCCGCGCGATTGTGGAACAGGGCCAGTACACGGATCCGAAGGCCACCGAGTATCTGACGCGGACGCTGATCGAGCGGCGAGACAAGGTGGGAAAAGTCTATCTGGAACGGGTGCTGCCGCTGGACCGCTTCCGGGTGGTGGATCACCGCTTGGAGTTCGAGGATTTAGGGGTGAAGTACGGGACTGCGGCGAAGCGCGACTACCGGGTGGCGTGGGCGCGGTTTGACAACATGGCCGAGCAAACGGCGTCGCTAGCAGAGGGGTCCAGCCTGGCAATACCGGAGGCGGCTCTGGGGATGGGGAATGGGGCTTATCTGGCGGCAACGGTAACGGCGGGGGGGAATCCGTACCGGGTTACCGTGTACCTGCGGCGGGAGACAGGTGGGTTTCGGGTGGTTGGCTTGGATCGGGCTGGGAAATAGCCTGTCTTGAAAATATTTTTCTCCCTATTCTTATCGCCAGCAAGTCAAACTAGATCAATCTGTTACGGACCGCATTCCCTCATTTGCGGGTGCAAGTCTCCCACAAATTAGTGAAAAAATTCTTGACTAATTCTCAGAAAAAATTAGGATGGAAATGTACCAAATAACACGGCCGCCGAAGATAGTAACAACGGCGAGCCGAATAAAAAGCAAGAAGGCACCCGATGAAGGACTGGACAAGGTCTGAAACACTGGCTCTCGCTCTCGAGGATTGCGCCACCTGTCAAGGGCTCGGCATGGTCGAGAATAAGAGGAGCAAACGCCCCTGCAATTGCGTGCTGCGGGGCATCTTCCGGCTTTGCTACAACCGGTTTCGCTACTGCGCTGACAAGGACAAGCACATCGCGCGCACCACACTGGAAGTGGGCATGGGCCGCAAGTCGACCCGCTATATCTGGGGTCGTAAAGAAGAAGAATATGTGGCGGATTTCTTCCTGGTGAGCCGCCGCAATCTGGAAGGCTTGGAGTGGGATATTTTCCGTTTTCATTTTCTCTTAGGGGCGGATTGGCGGCTGTGCTGTCTGCGACTGAAGATGGATCGTGGGACCTTCTTCCATCACGTCTACCGGATTGAGCAGCGACTTGGCCGCGTGTTCCGCGAACTGCAGCCGTACGCGCTGTATCCGCTGGATGAGTATTTCGGCGGTACCGTGGAAGCGCATGAACCGGTAGCGGCGACACCGCAATCGGCCCAACGCACCAATGATCTGATGAACATGCGGGCGAAGGGCAACGTGCTGCCGTTCCGCCGCGTGGTGCCCGTTCGGGCGCCGCTGGCCAAGACCGAACAGGACGGCGCCGAAGAACAGGCGGCCTGAAGAACTGACATCGATTCTGGACGGCCCGATCGGGAAGACTTATGTTAGGGACCTTCCTGAGGGAGCCGAATGGACGCAACCCGCCCCCTGAATGGCGTGGTTGCGTCCTTTTTTTTCTGCGGCCTCAGCGGCAGCGCCGCAGTTCGAAAAATTCCCGCAGTAACGCCGTACAATCGGCGGCCAGTATCCCATCCACAATTTCCACTTTGTGATTCAGTAAATCCGAATCGGCAATTTGAAACTTGGCGCGGACCCCGCCGAAGCGAAGGTCGCGGGCGCCAAACACGAGCCGTGCCACGCGGGCATGAACCAGCGCGCCGGCGCACATGGGGCAAGGTTCCAAGGTGCAGTAGAGGGTAGTGCCGTCCAGGCGGTAGTTGCCGAGGGCACGGGCGGCCTGGCGAAGAACGAGGATTTCGGCGTGGGCGGTGGGATCGGCGGCCGCGATGGGCTGGTTGTAAGCGCCGGCGAGGATTTCGGAATCGCGCACGAGGACGGCGCCGACCGGGACTTCGCCGGCGAGGGCACCCTGGCGGGCGAGGTCGAGCGCACGGCGCATGAAGGACTCGTCGTCAGGCATGAGGGTAGACACGGAAACGCCCCGGAGAGGGAAAGGCTCCGGGGCGTCAGTTCGAGTTTCCAGTTGCTTACTTCTACGTCTTACAGGTGGGAATCGATCATTTTCTGGATATCGGCCTTGCCGGTGGCGCCGACGCGCTGTTCGACAACTTCGCCGTTCTTGAACAGCAGCAGGGTGGGGATGCCACGGATGTTGTAGCGCATGGCGCTACCGGGGTTCTCATCGACGTTCAGCTTACCGATCTTCACTTTGTCGGTATTGTCGTCGGCGACGGCGTCAATCGTCGGGCTCATCATTCGGCACGGCCCGCACCACTCGGCCCAAAAGTCCACCAGGACGGGCTTATCCGAGCGCAGCACGTCGCTGTCCCAGGACGCATCCGTGAAGGTCAAAGTATTGTTTCCAGCCATTTCGTATCGCTCCAGAGTTAGGATGATTCGCGACCTGCGAAAGTTTCAACTCAACTTCGCAGGGAACGGTACAGATCGATGTACGGCGAAGCGGACGCTGCCCAGGAAAAGTCGCGGCTCATTCCTTCGCGGATCATGCCGTTCCAACGTTCCCGATCCACCCAGTAGCGCGTGAGCGCCTCGCGCAGCGCGCCGAGCATGGCATCGGCCGTGTACGGGCGGAACTTGAATCCTGTGCCAGCCTCTATCGTATCATCCAGGCCTCCGGTAGCGTGCACGATGGGGACAGTGCCATAACGCAGACTGTACATCTGATTGAGCCCGCACGGTTCGTAGCGGCTGGGCATGAGGAAGATGTCCGACCCGGCCTCGATTCTGTGGGCGAGTTTGTCGTCATAGGCGATACGAACGGAGAACTTGTCGGGGCGGGCTTCGGCCAGGGACCGGAACAGGCTTTCGTACTGGCTTTCGCCGGAGCCGAGGATGACCATGCGGATGTCCCAGTTCACCAGGTCATAGGCAACCTGTGCGAGCAGGTCAAAGCCCTTCTGGGAGGCGAGTCGCGAGACGATGCCGATGACGGGGACCTCGGTGCGTTCTGTCGGCAGGCCCGCATGCTGGAGCAGGTCAAGTTTGCAGGCCTGCTTGCCGGAAAGGTCCGTGGCGGAGTAGTTGGCCGCGATCGCGGTGTCGGTTTCCGGGTTCCAGACACTGTAGTCGACGCCGTTGAGAATGCCGGTGAGCGCTCCGGCGCGGGCGCGGAGGAGACCATCGAGACCGAAGCCCTGATCCGGAGTCTGGATTTCGGCGGCATAGGTGGGACTGACGGTAGTGAGGGCGTCGGAATAGACCAAGCCGGCCTTTAACAGGTTGATTTCGCCATAGTATTCCAGCAGGTCGGAGCGGAACAGCCACTCGGGCAGACCTAGCCAATAGAGGTTCTTCTTGGGGTAGCGGCCCTGGTAACCGAGGTTATGGATGGTGAATACGGTTCGGATGCCGAAGAAGGTCGGGTCGGAAGAAAAAAACTGGCGGAGGTAGACGGGAAGGAGCCCGGTCTGCCAGTCATGGCAGTGGAAGATGTGGGGCCGGAACAGGTGCCGGGCGACAGCCAGCGCGGCATGGCAGAGGCCGGCGTAGCGGGTGTCGTTGTCCCAGTATTCACCGCCGGCATCGCCGTAAATGCCGGGGCGGCCGAAGAACTCGTCGCAGGCCACCAGGAAGTAGCGAACGCCACGGCGTACCACTTCGAAGATGCTGCAGGTGTAGCGGCCCGGGCCGATCCAGAGCGGCTGGCCCTCGAGAACCAGGCGGGCGTCCGGGACTTTGACGGAGCGGTAATAGGGGAGGACGACGGCGACTTCCTCACCCTGCTCCACAAGAGCAGCGGGGAGTGCGCCAAGGACGTCGGCTAAGCCGCCGGTTTTGGCGAACGGGGTGGCTTCGGAGGCGACCATCAGGATTCGAGACATGCGGTAGGAAGGCTCGATTGTAGCGTAACAGGAGCGGCGTGTTGCCGTCGTTGTGCCGCGATGGCACTGCGCAGGTAGTAGATGGATGCGGCGCACTGGGCGGCATAGCCGAGCGCGTGCGCGATGGCGGCACCTTCGATGGCGGCGGCGGGAACCAGCAAGAGCCCGGCGGTTAAGGTGACGGCGTTCGCGATGGCCAATATCCGCATCTGGGGCAGGAACTGGCGGGCAGCAGTCAGGCAGCAACCCATGGCCGCGGAGAGATAGGACAAGCCCCCGGCAACCATCAGAAGCTGGATTGCCGTGGGATTGGCGCCGTAAGCAGGTCCGTAGATGCGGGTGAGTGTGGCAGGGCCAAACAGGGTGGCGAAGGCCAGGCCGCCGGCGGCGAGGAGCGCGCCGAGCAGCAGCAGGCGTGAAGCGAGTTGAAAGTAGCGGGGCAGGTCAGACTCGAAGGCGCGGGCGGCGCGGGGGATGAGCGTCTGGCCGAGAGCGACGACTAGGACATTCGCGGCGACGATGGCATAGGCCTGGGCGGAGAAGAGGCCGACCGCACGGTCGCCGTGCCAGTGTTCGAGCAGGTAACGGGGGAGGTTGGCGAGGGTGGAGTTGAGGATCTGGGTGAAGCCGAGAGGCAGGGCCAACCAAGCCAGGCTGCGCAGGACAGGGGACGCAAAGACGGGGCGCAGCGCGGACGGGCCGCATACGGAGACGGCAACGGGCAGATCAAAGAACAGGACACTGGCCCATCCGGCGAGCCCGGAGAGGAGGATCGCCGAAAGAGGGGACCCGCCGGAGGCCATGCCATACGTCAACGCTGCCAGGGTGCTGACGGCGCGGACGATCTGAGATTGCGCGATGCGATCCATGCGCTCCTGGTGCTGGAGATGGCCGTAAATCAGGTCACTGGCGGCCTCCGGCAGCCGGGAGAAGGCAACCGCCAGCAGCACCCAGGCGGTCTGCTGGGGGAGCGGAGCGCCCAGGAAGAAGAAAGCGAGCGCGACAAGGAAAAGGACGCTGGTTATCAGGCGCAGCGCAACGAAGTGACCGAGGTGGAAGTCACTGCCGGTCTGCGTGGCCTGGACCGCGCGCAGTTGTAGATTGGTGAAGTTGAGCAGCGGCGAGGTAATGCCCAGCGCAAGGGCATAGCGGCCCACATCGTCGACGCCGGCAAGCCTAGCCAGGAGGATAACGAAGGCCCACTGCGCCGCCGCCGTGATGACGTTGCCGAATAGCGCCCAGAGGAAACTGAGCCGTAGCGAACGGGTTGGGGCGGAAGGAGGCATAGTGGCTTAGCAAAGCCTCCAACGCTCCACGCGGCGTCGAACATCGATGACCTGCAGCCCACCGGCTTCGTTGAAGGTATGAATCCCGGAGGCGTCTGCCATGGTGTCCGGTCCGATGCGTCCGGCCGGCTCTTCGGCATACCGCTGGGGACTGAGTTCGAGGATGCGGCGGAACTCGACCGAACGGCCGAAGCCAGCCGAGCAGTCCTGTCCGGGGCGAATCCAATTGCGGCCGTCAAAGAAGATGCGTCCAGCCATACGGGCGCAGCTGACATTGGAAACGACGGGGTTGCAGGCATGGGGACGCCAGTCGCCATGGATGGGGTCCGTAGCGCTGAAGACGTGGAGGTCGCGATTCGGGCTGCGATGGTTTTCCAGACAGGTGAACATCCACCAGAGCCCCCCCGCGTCGAGCAGCGTGGTGTCGACGGCATCGACACCATTCATATACGTGCGGCGACGCCGCCAACGCCAGGGGAACTCCGTGGCTTCATAGAGTTCGATGGTACGGTTGGCCTGCGTTTCCGGCAGCAGATAGGGGCGCCCCTGCCAGAAGAAGAGAAACGGGTAGGAGAGGTGATAGGCACGTTCCAGTATGGTGCGGGGGTGAGACCAGCGCCCGCCGCCGTAGTATTCCATGGCGCGCAGGACGCCGCGACTGCCGGCGGTACGGCCCCAGAAGCCATACACGCGCTCCTGGAAGAGGAGAAAGCGGCGGCCATCCCATTCGATAGGGAAGGGATCTGCCCAAAGGGCGTTGCGAGGGGGAGCGATGGTCTGGAAGTCGGCGAGGTCGCTTGGTGGTGCGCTGCTCTCGCGGAAACGCAGATGCCATTGCTGTGTGGACCAGAGCTCAGCGAGGGGCTGAAGAACAGCAGTTCCGGCGGGTGCGCCGGGAACGGCGGACGATGGCATTAGGGCGATTCCTCCCAACGAATCGGAGAGGCGGCGCCCTCCAGGGTGGCGCGCCGGTGGACACGGCGGACACCCGAGACACCCGTTCTATCGGATGGAGGGGACGCGGAGCTTTAGGGTGTTTAGTGGGTGGTGAGCAGACTTTCCGCCGGCACAATATCGGTTGGATACTTACCGGTGTAGCAGGCGTAGCAGAACTCTTTGCTCGTGTCCGTGACTGCGCGGCGAAGGTTGTCGAGCGAGAGGAACTCCAGCGTATCGGCGCCGATGAAGTCGCGGATTTCGTCGATGGTCTTGCGCGCGGCGATCAGTTGTTCCTGGTCCGGGGTGTCGACGCCGTAGTAGCAGGGCGAGATAGTGGGCGGGCAGGAGATGCGCATGTGCACCTCGGTAGCGCCGGCGCTGCGTACCATGCGCACGATCTTGGCCGAGGTGGTACCGCGCACGATGGAATCGTCGACAAGTACAACGCGTTTGCCTTCTATCAGATGGCGGACCGGGTTGAGTTTGAGTTTGACGCCGAAGTCGCGGTCGGCCTGTTTGGGTTCAATGAAGGTGCGGCCCACGTGGTGGTTGCGGATGAGGCCCATGCGGAAGGGAATGCCGGAGGCGGCGCTGTAACCGATGGCGGCGGCGACACCGGAGTCGGGCACGGGCACGACGACGTCGGCGGCGATGGGCATCTGCTCGAACAGATACTGGCCCATACGCTCGCGGGATTGGACAACGGGACGGCCGAATACGATGGAATCCGGGCGAGAAAAATAGACGTGCTCGAAGACGCACTGCGACTTGGCGCGGCGCGGCGCATAGCGTTCGCGGGTAAGGCCTTTTTCGTTGACGATGACCATTTCGCCGGCATCGACGTCGCCGATGTAGCGGGCTTCAATCAAGTCGAAGGCGCAGGTTTCCGAGGCAAAGCAATAGGTGGTGCGGCCGTCTTTGAGGATCTCGCCGATGGCCATGGGGCGGAAACCGTTGGGGTCGCGGGCGACGATGAGCTCGTTCTTGGTGAGCAGGACCAGGGAGAACGCGCCTTCGAGGGCGAGCAGGGCATCGCGCAGGGCAGCGGGGATGGTGCGCTCGCGCGAGCGGGAGATGAGATGGAGAACGACCTCGGTGTCGCTGGAAGCGCTGAAGATGGCGCCTTCGGCTTCCAGTTCGTGCCGGATCTGGGCGGCGTTGGTGATGTTTCCGTTGTGGGCGAGGGCCATGCGCCCCTTGTTGGTGGTGACGCAGAACGGCTGGGCGTTGAGATGCGCGCTGTCACCGGTGGTGGAGTAGCGAGTGTGGCCGATGGCCTTGTTACCCGGCAATCCATTGATGACCGTTGGGGTGAAGATGTCCGCAACATGCCCCATCGCTTTGTAGCAGTAGACATCGAGGGAGTCGGCGCTGGCGACGCCGGCGCTCTCCTGTCCGCGATGCTGCAGGGTGAAGATACCGAGGTTGGCCAGATTGGCCGCCTCATCATGGCCGTAAATGCCGACTACGCCGCACTCTTCGTGGAACTTGTCAAACATGGATCCTCAAGCCTGGAGATAACTCTCCAGCGCCCCCTCCCATAAGCGGTTCAGTTCGTCAACGGAACTGGCGAGCAGTTCCTGGTTGCGGTTATGGATCTCCAGGCGATCCGGCTGCGTTCTGCCGATCAGCGTGGCTTCGACACCCTGCTGGGCGGCAATCTCCTGCACCCGGGCAGCATTCGCGGTAGAGACGACAATGCGCGAAGGAGCTTCGTGGAACAGGAGGAACTCGGGCCGGAGGTCGGAATCCAGATTGACTACTGCGCCGATGCGGTTGGGGGAAAAGCCGCATTCTGCCAAGGCGACGGCGAGGCCGCCATCGCTCAGATCGTGCGCGGATTCGGCCAGGTCTTCGGCGATGATCTGCCGGATGGCCGCTTGCACGCGTTTTTCGTAGTCCATGTCGAGGGCCGGCGGAAGGCCCCAAAGATCCTGCAGGATATGCTTGGCGTACTGCGTGCCGCCGAAGCGAGTGTCGTCACAGGTGCCGAGCCCGCCGAGCAGGACAAGGTCACGATCGGCGTTTCGGAAAGCGAGTCCGACGGGGGCTTTGGTCGGCATCAGGCCGACGATGCCGAGCACCGGGGTGGGGTAGATGGCGACGGTGGTGTCACCGGTGCGCGTTTCGTTGTAAAGACTGACGTTACCGCCGGTGATGGGCGTTTCGAAGAAGCGGCAGGCGTCGGCCATACCCTCGATCGATTCCACAATCTGCGCCATGATTTCGGGGCGCTCGGGATTGCCGAAGTTGAGGTTGTTGGTGGCCGCGACCGGCAGCGCGCCTACGGTGGAAAGATTGCGGCAGCACTCGGCGACGATGAGCTTCGTGCCCTCGCGCGGGTCGAGATAGCAGTAGCGGCCGTTTCCATCGAGCGACATTGCCACGGAGGTGCCCGTCTCTTTGATGCGTACGATGGCCGCGTCGGCTCCGGGTCCGAGAGTGGTATTGGTGCGCACCATGTGGTCATACTGCTGCCAGATGTAACGCTTCGAACAGAGATCGACGGAGGTGACCAGGCGACGGAGGTCGGAAGCCAAGTCCTGGCTGGCGAACTTCGGCCCCTGCATGGGGGCGGTGCGGAAGGGCTTGGCGTTGTGGGGGCGGTCGTAGAGGGGCGCGGCGTCGGTGAGCGCGGGGTTGGGGATTTCGGCGACAATCTCGCCATGATTGCGAACGCGCAGGGTGTTTTCGTTGATGACGACGCCGACGGTGGCGGCATCGAGACCCCATTTGCGAAAGACAGCGAACACTTCCTCTTCGCGGCCCTTTTCGGCAACCAGCAGCATGCGTTCCTGCGATTCGGAGAGCATGATGTCGTAGGGGATCATGCCGGATTCCCGCTGCGGAACGTGCATGAGGTCGATCTCGACGCCGACGTTGCCGCGGGATCCCATTTCGCAGGTGCTGCAGGTGAGACCAGCCGCACCCATGTCCTGGATGCCGATGATGGCCCCGGTGCGCATGGCTTCGATGCAGGCTTCCAGCAGCAGCTTTTCCATGAATGGGTCGCCTACCTGGACGGTGGGGCGCTGCTTTTCCGATTCCTTGGTGAACTCACCGGAGGCCATGGTGGCGCCGTGGACGCCGTCGCGCCCGGTTTTGGCGCCCACATAGATGACGGGATTGCCGGCGCCGGCGGCCTTGGCGTAGAAGATCTCGTCCTGCTTGACGATGCCGAGGGCGAAGACGTTCACGAGCGGATTGCCGCTGTAGACGTCTTCAAAGACGCACTCGCCGCCGACCGTTGGCACGCCAAAGCAGTTGCCGTAATGGGCGATACCGGCGACGACGCCCTGGAGGATGCGCTGGTTGCGGGCGCCGTGCCTCGGGTGATCGAGCGAGCCGAAACGGAGCGCATCGAGCACGGCGATGGGTCGCGCGCCCATGGTGAAGATATCGCGGAGGATGCCGCCGACGCCGGTGGCGGCGCCCTGGAACGGCTCAATGAAGCTGGGGTGATTATGCGACTCGATCTTGAAGGCAATCGAGTAGCCCTGGCCGATGTCGATGATGCCGGCGTTCTCGCCTGGCCCCTGCACGACGCGCGGGCTTTCGGTGGGCAGCTTCTTGAGGTGGATCTTCGAGCTCTTATAGGAGCAATGCTCGCTCCACATGACGGAGAAGATACCGAGTTCGGTGAGGGTGGGCTGGCGGCCCAATTCCTTCAAGATGACCTGATACTCGGAGTCCGTGATGCGGTGGCGTTGCAGCAGTTCGGGAGTGATGGCGGTGCTCATCGGGTCGTGGCACCTGCGAGGGAGGCAACCATGGATTGGAGGACGACCAGTCCGTCGGTGGAGCCCATCAGCGGGCTGGAGGCGCGGTCAGGATGCGGCATCATGCCGAGCACATTGCGCTGCGCATTGCAGATGCCGGCAATGTCGCGGGCGCTGCCGTTGGGGTTCTTCAGATAGCGGAAGACGACTCGATCCTCGGTCTCCAGCTCATCCAGAGTCCGTTCGTCAGCGACGTAGCAGCCTTCGCCATGGGCGATCGGAATGGAAAGGATCTGTCCCTTGCTGCCCTGGCTGGTGAAAGGAGTGTTGGTGGTTTCCAGCCGCAAATCAACCGGGGCGCAGATGAAGCGCAGTCCCTGGTTGCGAACCAGGGCACCCGGGAGCAGGCCGGATTCGGTAAGGATCTGGAAGCCGTTACAGATGCCGATCACCAGCCCGCCGGCGGCGGCGAACTTCTTGATGGCACCCATGATGGGCGAAAATTTGGCGATGGCGCCACAGCGGAGGTAATCCCCATAGGAGAAACCGCCCGGAATTACGATGGCGTCAACGTTGCTTAGATTGGTGGAATCGTGCCAGAGGAACTCGGCGGGCTGCCCCAGGTCGTGGCTAACCGAGTACCAACAATCATGATCGCAGTTGCTTCCTGGGAAGACGACAACCCCGAATTTCATGGAGAACTCCAGTTTACCAGACAGGGGGCGAAGGTGGTCACCCGAACGTAACCGAACTGGGGTGGGCGGGATCTAAAAAGCGGGTGGCATACGCACACGATGGGCGTATGCCCTTGGAAGGAAAGGAGGCTTGCGCCGGGATGGCGGACTAGGTTGTAGCTTTCTTTTTTCGGGCGCCGCGTTTTTCGGCGGGAGGCTGGCGATCCGATTTCTTCAAGTTCGGGAGAACGATTTGCAGCACGAACTTCTTCGTGCCGTGTTCGTCGAACTTAATAACGATTTGTTCTTCGGTGCAATCCTCGACGCTGCCGAGACCGAACTTGGGGTGTTCTACTTGAGCGCCTTTGGCGAAGGCAGGCTTTGCCATTCCAGATCCTCTTGAAAAGCATAGCACTTCCGTAATCAAGATGTCGAGCAGTGGGATGCGGAAAGCGTTGTACAGTGGGAAGAAGGACCGCAATGCTACGTATTTTTCTAACGATTCTGCTGGCCGCGGGGACCCTGCCGGCGGCGGATTTCGATCTGCAGCGAATGCTGCGGCGGTTGGAGGATCGGTACAACTCCATCCGCACCCTGCAAGTGAACTTCGAGCAAACGCTCTCGTTCAGTACTCAGCCGACCGCCAAGCGCATGGAAACCGGCATCCTTATCCTTCGCAAGCCGGGGAAGATGCGCTGGGATTACCTGACGCCGACGCGGAAGCTGTTCATGAGCGACGGCAAGTTTGTGTATTTCTATTCGGTGGCTGCCAATCGCGTGGAGAAAAGCAAGTTCAAGGAGAGCGACGATATGCGGGCGCCGCTGGCGTTCCTGATCGGCAAACTCGATTTTCAACGGGACTTCCGCGAGTATCACATCCAGATGGTTGACGGGAAGCGTTGGGTAAAGGCGATACCCAAGTCGGATAAGGCACCCTACCGGGAGGTTCACTTCCTGGTGAACGAGGACGATGCGTCTATCCGCCAGCTACGGGTGTACGGGCATGACCAGTCGGTGATGGAGTTTGTTTTTCAGAACGAAAAGTTGAATCCGCAGGTGGATGAGAACGCCTTCGTGTTCCGTGCACCGGCGGGTGCAGAAGTTGTAAGTGTGGAAGGGCAGTAATCAGGGAGTTACTGTCACTTTGACGGAGTTATCGGAGTAGTGCTCCAGCAGGTCGAAGGCGCCGGCGATCTGCTCCATCGGCCGCTCGTGAGTGAGGATCGGCGCGAAGCGGTTCGTGTACTGCGATAGCAGATGCAAGGCTAATTCGGACTCGTGATTGGAGCGCCTTACATTGTAAAGAATGAGTTCCTTGCGCCGGATCTCGTGGAATTCGAGATTCACGGTTAGTTCCGAGGGAATGCCGGTGTACACAATGCGGGCCGCATTCCGGGCTACGCGAAGCGACTCGTTCATGGTGTTGTCTTTGGCAGCGCAGTCAATGACCAAGTCCACACCGCGCTTACCTGTATCGCGGCGGATTTCTTCGACGATGTTGACGGATCGGGGATCAAGAACAACATCGGCCCCGAGCTGCGACGCCAGCGCGCGGCGATGAGCCTCGGGTTCGACGACCCAGGTGCGGCCGACACCACTGAGCTTCAGTGCACTCAGCGTAAGTAGGCCGATCGGACCGGCGCCGAAGACAACGCATGTTTCGCCCATCTTGGGATCGGCGAACTTGAGCGAGTGCAGCGCAACCGCCAGCGGTTCGATGAGTGAGCCTTCGGCGAAGCTCAGATTCCTCGGTAGCGGCAGGACATTCGGAACGGGCAGGTTGACAATCTCGCGGAAAAAGCCAGGATCGCTAGGAGTGCTGAGAAACCGCAGGTTGGCGCAGACGTTGTGCTTGCCCGTCATGCAGAACTCGCAGTGATAACAATAGAGGGCAGGCTCCAGGACTGCCTTGTCGCCGGGGCTCCAGCCGGAGACGCCCGGGCCGGTGCGGATGACTTCGCCGGAAGGCTCAT